>NZ_JBSFKI010000002.1:1555-402468 GCF_053598475.1 Kitasatospora sp. NPDC001119 | reverse complement strand
AGCACAGCGAGGTGGACGCGTGAACGAGCGCAGCGAGCGAACCATCGAAAGGCGCGTGTCCCGCTCAGCGGCCGCCGAGCACAGCGAGGTGGACGCGTGAACGAGCGCAGCGAGCGAACCATCGAAAGGCGCGTGTCCCGCTCAGCGGCCGCCGAGCACAGCGAGGTGGACGCATGAGCGGTCCGTTGCGACTGATTCCGGGCGAGGCCGGCCCCGACCAGACCGTGCAGCTGCGCGCCCTGCCGCTCAAGCGCCGCCGTCCCGCCCCGTCGGAGCAGGAGCCGGAGCCGGAGCCGGAGCAGGATGACTCGCTCTACCTCCCCGCGGACCCGCTGGACGAGCTCGCCGAGCGCCTGCGCGACGTCTGCGCCGACGCCGTCCACCCGTACGAGATCGCGGCCTTCCTGGAGTCCGACGGCCTGTCGGACGAGCAGGCCGCCCTGCTGTACGGCCGCCCCGACGCGTTCACCGTCGCCGAGGAACTGTTCGAGAAGGTCGAGCGCCGCTACCCCGGCCCGAGCTCCGAGTTCGCCAACCCCTGGCGGGCCGACCCCTGGCGCTGCGTGGTGCGCGGCCTGGTGTTCGCCCTGCCGGGGCTCGGCTACCTGCTCGGCGCCAACCTGTTCGCGACCACCCGGATGCGCTTCGGCCTGCCCTCGGGCATGCTCGCGCTGTCCGTCGCCACGCTGGTCAGCTGGGGCTTCAACCAGGCGCTGGCGCACCGCTCCTACCGCTGGCTGGGCCGGCTGCGCCGCCGCGAGGCCGCGGTCTGCCTGGCCGTCGGCGCCCCGGTCGGCGCGCTGGTCGCGGCGGCCGCCGCGTACGTGGTCGGCGGGCCGCTGGGCGCGCTGTGCTTCGCCGCCGGGCAGTCCTGCTACCTGGGCGCGGCCACCGTGCTGCTGGTGCTCGGGCGGGAGAAGTTCCTGCTGCTGGCGCTGGCCCCGGCCTCGGTCGGCGCGGGCGTGGTGCTGGCGGCGGACGTCCCGCAGCCGGTCCGTACGGTCGTGCTGCTCGTCTCGCTGGTGCTGGCGGTCGGACTGGCCGTCCGGGAGCTGCTGGTCTGCATCCGCGGCGGCGAACGCGAGTCCGTCGAGCTGAGGCTGCCGGTCCGCCAGGAGGTCCCGCACCTGCTGTTCGGCCTGGCCTGCGGCGCGCTCACGCTGATCGCCGGCCTCGGCGGGACGATCCACCAGGCCGTGCAGTCCGGCGGCCTCCCCGCGCAGGCCACGTCGACCACCCCGACCGGACCGGCCATGATCGCGCTGACGCTCAGCCTGGGCCTCGCCGAGTGGCTGCTCTTCCGCTACCGGGCGATGGCGGTGGCCGCCCTGCGCACCAGCCACACCAGCGGCCAGTTCACCCGCCGCACCGGCGGGATCCTGCTCGGCTGCCTGTTCATCTACCTCACCACCGTGGCCGCGCTGGACGCCGCCGCGACCGTGCTGTGGCCCGGCGCCCCCGCGCTCGGCGTGCCGCAGCTCGGCGCGATGCTGCTCCTCGGCGGCTCGCTCTGGCTGGCGCTGCTGCTGAACGCCTTCGGGTTCAGCTGGAGCACCGCCCTCGTCTGTCTGGCCGCCGCGGTCGCCGAGAGCGCCGGGCTGCTGGCGGGTGCGGACCCGATCGTCCTGCAGCTGATCGGCTGCGGGACGGCCGCCTTCGTCCTCACCGCACTGGCCGGGCCCGCGCTCGGCCGCACCACCCAGCACCGCTGAAAACGCACCACCCAGCACCGCTGAACACATCGAATATCCCGCACGCCTCCTTCGCGTGCACCGCCGTACCCGTTCCACCTGAGACACCCACCGGGCCAACGGCGGCCGGCCACCCCAGTGCGTCCGGCCGCCCCGGCAGATCGAGAAAGCGACATCCGCATGAGCAGCGTTGCGGTTACCGGAGCCGAGGGCTTCATCGGCTCCCACCTCGTCGAGACCCTGGTCGCCGACGGGCACCACGTCCGCGCGATGGTCCAGTACAACTCGTTCTCGTCCTTCGGCTGGCTGGAGACCCTGTCCGAGGAGGTGCTGGACTCGGTCGAGATCGTCCTCGGCGACGTCCGGGACCCGGGCTCGGTCAACGGCCTGGTCAAGGGCACCGAGGCGGTCTACCACCTGGCCGCCCTGATCGCGATCCCGTACTCCTACCGCGCCCCCCACTCGTACGTGGACACCAACGTCACCGGCACCCTGAACGTGCTGGAGGCGGTGCGCCACCAGGAGATCCCCCGCCTGGTGCACACCTCCACCAGCGAGACCTACGGCACCGCGCAGACCGTGCCGATCACCGAGGACCACCCGATCAACACCCAGTCCCCGTACGCCGCCTCCAAGGCCGGCGGGGACCGGCTGGCCGACAGCTACCACGCCAGCTTCGAGACCCCGGTCGTCACCCTGCGCCCGTTCAACACCTTCGGCCCGCGCCAGTCGATGCGCGCCGTCATCCCGACCGTGATCGCCCAGGTCGCGGCCGGCCAGACCGAGATCACCCTCGGCGACCTGCGCCCGACCCGCGACTTCACGTTCGTCAAGGACACCGCCAACGCCTTCCGCACGGTGGGCACCGCGCCCGCCGACACGGTGGTCGGCCGGACCTTCAACGCCGGCACCGGCGGCGAGATCTCAGTCGGCGACCTGGTCACCCTGGTCGGCAAGCTGATGGGCGTGGACCTGGTGGTGAAGGAGGACGAGCAGCGCATCCGTCCGACCAACTCCGAGGTCATGCGCCTGGTCGCGGACGCGACCCGGCTGCGCGAGGCCACCGGCTGGGCCCCGAACTTCAGCCTGGAGCAGGGCCTGGAGCAGACCATCGAGTTCTTCCGCGACCCGGCCAACCTGGCCCGCTACAAGACCGACATCTACAACGTCTGACCCGCCCCGACCGATCTTGCTCGTCCTGGTAACCAAGGTTCGTGTCCTGCACATCCTTTCCGTGGGGGAAACACCATGCACGCAGTGATCCTGGCCGGCGGTAAGGGCGTCCGTCTCCGCCCGTACACCACCGCGCTTCCCAAGCCGCTCGTCCCGATCGGCGACCAGCACGCGATCCTGGAGATCGTGATGCGCCAGCTCGCCGCCGCGGGCTTCCAGAGCGTCACCCTGGCCATCGGCCACCTCGGCCACATCATCCGCGCCTACGTCGGCAACGGCTCGCAGTGGGGCCTGCGGGTCGGCTACGCCGTCGAGGACAGCCCGCTCGGCACCATGGGCCCGCTGCTCACCATGCAGGAGCGCCTGCCCGAGCACTTCCTGGTGATGAACGGCGACATCCTGACCGACCTGGACTTCGCCGGGGTGCTCAAGCACCACGAGGCGTCCGGCGCCCCGCTGACCATCGCCACCTACGCCCGCCAGGTCAAGATCGACTTCGGCGTGCTGACCTCCGAAGAGGGCACCATCACCGGCTTCCAGGAGAAGCCCAGCATCGACTACCGCGTCTCGATGGGCGTGTACGGCGTCTCCCGCTCGGCGCTGGCCAAGTACACCCCCGGCCTGCCGCTGGGCTTCGACGAGCTGGTGCTCGACCTGCTGGCCGCCGAGACCCCGCCCGCCGCGTACGAGTTCGGCGGCTACTGGCTGGACATCGGCCGGCCCGACGACTACGACCGGGCCAACGCCGAGTTCTCCACCATCCGTCCGGTCCTGATGCCCTTCGAGTCGAGCGGCATCACACCGGGTGTCGCGGAGCTGCCGATCCCGGCCGCCCGCACCGCCCCGGACGACGCGACCACCGAGCCCGCCACCGCGGGCGCCGAGAGCGACGGACGGGCCGCGTGAGAATTCTGCTCCTCGGCGGCGACGGCTTCCTCGGCCGTCACGCCACCGCCGTCCTGCGGTCAGTGCCCGGTGCCACCGTGCTGACCGCGGGCCGGCGGCCCGCCCACGACCTCCGGCTGGACCTGGCCACCGCCCAGGCCGGCCCGCTCGGCGAGGAACTGTCCGCGCTGGCCCCCGACGCGGTGGTCAACTTCGCCGGCGCGGTGGCCGGCAGCGCGGTCAAGCTCGCCGAGGTGAACGCCCGCGGCCCGGCGGTGCTCTGCGAGGCGCTCTCCCTCGGCGCCCCGAAGGCCCGCCTGGTGCACATCGGTTCGGCCGGCGAGTACGGCGTCTGCGCGCGGGGCGAGTCCCTCGCCGAGGACGCCGACGCCCGCCCGGTCGGCGTGTACGGCGCGACCAAGCTGGCCGGCTCCCTCGCGGTGGCCGGCTCGCCGCTGGACGCCGTGGTGCTGCGGGTGTTCAACCCGGTCGGCCCCGGCGCCCCGGCGGGCTCGCTGCCCGGGCGGCTGGCCGCCGAGCTGCGCCGGGTGGAGCCCGAGGGCGCCGACGGCGTGATCACGGTCGGCGACCTCTCCGCCTACCGCGACTTCGTCGACGCCCGGGACGTGGCGAAGGCGGTCGGCCTGGCCGTCACCGCCGACCGTCCGCTCCCCCGGGTGCTCAACCTGGCCTCCGGGCACGCCCGGCAGGTCCGGGCGATCGCGGACGGGCTGGTCACCGCGGCCGGCTTCACCGGCCGGATCGACGAGAGCGGGGCGGGCTCCGAGCGCTCGGCCGCGGTCTCCTGGCAGCAGGCCGACGTGTCGGCCGCCGACCGGGAGCTCGGCTGGCGGCCGGAGACGGACCTCGCCGACACCCTGCGCGACCTGTGGCTCGGCACCGCCGGGCCCACGCCCGACCCGGTGGTCGCATGACCGCCGGGCACACCCCCGACGGCCGCCTGCTGGTGCCGCTGTACGTCCACCCCGCGGTGGACCCGGCGGCCTGGCAGGCGGTCGCCGCCGCCGACCCCGCCCGGATCGCCGCCGTCGTGCTCAACCTCGCCGACGGTCCGGGCGAGTTCCCGGACCACGTCTTCGCCGAGGCCGCCGACGAACTCCGCGCCGCCGGACTGCCGTTGGTCGGCTACACCGACACCGACTACGGCCGCCGGCCGCACGCGGCCGTGGTGGCCGACATCCTGACGTACCGTCAGCGCCACGGCATCACCGGCGTCTACCTCGACCAGGTCTCCACCCACCCGGGTGCGCTCGCGCACTACCGGCGGCTGGCCACGGCCGCCCGCGCGGCCGGCTGCGGCACCGTGGTGTTCGGCCACGGCGAGCACCCGGACCCGGGCTACGCCGAAGTCGGCCTGGCCGACCTGCTGGTGACCTTCGAGGGCGACTGGGACGCCTACCGCGCCATGACGCTGCCGCTGTGGACCGGCCGGCACGCGGCCTCCCGCTTCTGCCACCTGGTCTACGACGTCCCTTCCGAGCACGCCCAGGACGCCGCCGCCCTGATCGCCGCCCGGCGAGCCGGCGTCGGCTGCGCCGTACCGGGGGCCGGGGAGAACCCCTGGCGCACCCTGCCGTACGGCCTGAACGCCGCCGAACTGACCTGACCCGATCCGGAGTCCGACTACCGTGAACCGCCGCAACCACCGGCACCTCCCGGCCGCCCTGGCCCTCGCCACCGCCACCGCCCTGCTGGTCAGCTCGTGCAGCAGCTCGGGTTCGGAGGACGACCAGGACTCGGCCGACGGCACCCCGAGCAACTCCCCCGCGGCCACCGCGCCGAGCACCCCCGGCACCCCCGACCTGAGCACCACCGAGCCGGGCACGCCGACCCCCGCGCCCACCGCTCCCGGCACCACCGCGCCCGCCCCGGGCACGCCCGGCAGCAGCACGCCTCCCGGCACCCCGCAGGGCACCGGCACCCCGCCGGGCAACCCGGCACCGCCGGCCGGCGCCCGCTGGCAGCCCACCCCGGGCCTCGCCTGGCAGTGGCAACTCGGCGGCGGCGTCGACCAGTCGGTGGACGTCCCGGTCTACGACATCGACGGCTTCGAGAACGACGCCTCGGTGGTGGCCGCGCTGCACGCCAAGGGCCGCAAGGTGATCTGCTACATCAACGCCGGCTCCTGGGAGGACTTCCGCCCCGACTCCGCCGCCTTCGCCAAGTCCCTCCAGGGCTCGGACACCGGCTGGAAGGGCGAGAAGTGGTTCGACATCCGCAAGCTCGACCAGCTGAAGCCGCTGATGGCCGCCCGCTTCGACATGTGCCGGAGCAAGGGCTTCGACGCCGTCGAGCCGGACACCATCGAGGCGTACAACCAGAACAGCGGCTTCCCGCTGACCCCGGACGACCAGCTCAAGTACAACCGGATGCTGGCCCAGCTCGCCCACGAACGCGGCCTGGCCATCGGCCTGAAGAACGACCTGGACCAGATCCCGGCCCTGCTCCCGGACTTCGACTTCGCGGTCAACGAGGAGTGCGCGCAGTTCGACGAGTGCGACCGGGTCGCGCCCTTCGTCAAGGCGGGCAAGGCGGTCTTCCACGTCGAGTACAAGCTCGACACGGACCAGTTCTGCGGCAAGGCCAAGTCGCTGGGCTTCAGTTCGATGCGGAAGAAGCTCGAACTGAACGCCTGGCGCAAGCCCTGCTGAGGTGTTCGTCTTCCGTCGCGCGGGTGACCCGGACGAGGGTCACCCGCGCGAAGGTCACTTGACCGCCAGCCAGACGACGGCGCCCAGGACGACCAGCACGACGACGGCGACCAGCGCGATCACGCCGGTGCGGCCGCTGCTCTTGCTGCTGCCGTAGGTGGAAACGTTGCCCGGGGCCTGGGGCGCCGGGCTCTCGTCGACGAACGCCCGGAACATCTGGGTGCTGCCGGCGGGGTCGTAGTCGTTGTCAGCCATGGCACGGACTCTAACGAATCGGCCCACCTCGGGCACACCCCGGACCCCCGTCGCGCGGACCACACCACCCTTCCGTGCAACAGCCTCGTGAAGACCGCGGGGTTCCCGGAATGCCGGGCCGGGCCATGGGGTTGACTGCCTTCATGACCGGAAACCACAGCCGGGTGAGCCTCGGCACCTCCGACCTGTCCGTCTTCCCGCTCTCCCTCGGCGGCAACGTCTTCGGCTGGACGGCCGACGAACAGCAGTCCTTCGCCGTCCTGGACGCCTACGCGGCGGCCGGCGGAAACTTCGTCGACACCGCCGACGTCTACTCCTCCTGGGCCCCGGGCAACACCGGCGGCGAGTCCGAGACCGTCCTCGGCAACTGGCTGCGCAGCCGCGGCAACCGCGAGGACGTCGTGATCGCCACCAAGGTCGGCATGCTCGCCGAGCGCGGTGGCCTGGGCGCCGCCAACATCAAGGCCGCGGCCGAGGACTCGCTGCGCCGCCTGGGCGTCGAGCGGATCGACCTCTACTACACCCACCGGGACGACGACACCCCGGTCGAGGAGTTCGTCACCGCGCTGGACGAGCTGGTCCGCGAGGGCAAGGTCCGGGCGATCGCCGCCTCCAACATCTCCGCCGAGCGGCTCACCGAGGCGCTGGCCTTCGCCGAGCGCGAGGGCCTGGCGAAGTACGTCGCCGTCCAGCCGCACTACAACCTGGTCTCGCGCGGCACCTTCGAGGGCCCGCTGGCCGACGTGGTCGCCGAGCACGGCCTGGCCACCGTCCCGTACTACGCGCTGGCCTCCGGCTTCCTGACCGGCAAGTACCGTCCGGGCGCCGACGGCGTGGCCAGCGCCCGCGCCGAGGGCGCCGCCCGCTACCTGGCCGAGCCGCGCGGCCCCAAGGTGCTGGAGGCGCTGGACACCGTCGCCGCCGAGCAGGGGGTGGAGCCCGCCTCCGTCGCCCTGGCCTGGCTCGCCGCCCGTCCGACGGTCGCCGCCCCGATCGCCAGCGCCCGCACCGTCGAGCAGCTTCCGCCGCTGCTGGTCGGCGCCACCCTGCAGCTCACCCCGGAGCAGACCGCCCTGCTGGACGCCGCCTCCGCCTGAGCCGGATCCGGCACCGCGGCCGCTCCGAACGCGGTCCGGGCCCCGACAGCGGCGCGCTGTCGGGGCCCGGTACGGCCTTCGCCGTTACGGCCGCGCGGTCACGGCCGCCCGAAGTGGGTGGGGTAGTAGCCCTGGCTGAGGGTCGAGATCCGGACGGTCGTGCCCGGCCGGGGAGCCTCCACGAACTTGTTGCCACCGAGGTAGATCCCCACGTGGTGGATCCCCGAAACCCGGCCGCTGTCGGACCAGAACACCAGGTCGCCGCGGCGCAGCTGCCCGGCGCTGATCGGCGTGGTCGCCGCGTACTGGTCGTCGGCCACCCGCGGCAGGCTGATCCCCGCGCGCCGGTAGGCCTGCTGGACCAGCCCCGAGCAGTCGTAGCCGGACGGGCCGTTGCCGCCCCAGACGTACGGCTTGCCCAGCTGGGCGAGCGCGTAGTCGATGGCCGACTCCATGCTCCCGGAGGCCGGTGCGGGGTTCGCCGACGGACGGCTCGCGGGGGGCGCGGGCTGCGCGGGGGTCCGGGCGGAGCCGCCGGACTGCCCGGTGCGGCTCGCGTAGACGTCGTAGTGGCTGGTCCAACGCCACTCGCCGCTGCCGTTCTTGAACCAGTACTTCGAGCCGTCCCAGCCCTGGCGCATCCCGGCGGAGGAGGCCGAGCCGTTGGAGACGGCCTGAGCGGCAGAACCGGAGGAGCCGGCGGAGCCGCCGGACTGCCCGGTGCGGCTCGCGTAGACGTCGTAGTGGCTGGTCCAACGCCACTCGCCGGAGCCGTTCTTGAACCAGTACTTCGAGCCGTCCCAGCCCTGCTTCCCGGCCGCGGCGTGCGCGGATCCGGCGCCGGCCGTCAGGCCGACGACGCCGGCGCCCGCCAGCACGGTGGTGGCCAGGCAGGTGCCCCGCACGGCCCGGTGTATTCGGCTGCCGCCGGCCGCCGCCGCGGAGCGGGCGGTGCGCGGCCGGACGACGCAGTTCGGGCAGCCGCAGCCCGCGAGCGCGGGGATGCTGCCGAGGCGCTCCTCGAAGCCGATCAGTCCGGGATCGCCGTCGGGGCCGATACCGGACTCGGCGTACGCGCCGGTGGCTATCCTCATGCGGGTCGTCCTTCCTTCCGCCCGGCACGGGCGGCCGGGGACGGTACCGAGGCGGCCACTCCGGCCGGGGCGACGAAGGCGACCAGCAGCTGCTCCATCAGCGCGCTGCGGGCGGCCTCGTCCAGTTCGTGCGCGGTGGCCCGCTCCAGCCGGCGGACGGCGAGCGCCGCGGCCTCGACCGCGTCGTCCACCAGCACCGTGCGCAGGCCCGCGTCCAGGTCGGCCAGTCTGCGCCGGCGCATCGACTCGGCCACCTCGGGCGCGTAGTCCAGGGCCAGCGGCTGCACCGAGTAGACCTCCAGGCCGGCCGGGGCGACCTCGGCGGCCAGCGCCCTGGTCATCTCGTCGGCGAACCACTGCCCGTCGCGCAGCGCGGGGCCGGGCGCGGCGTTGCTGTCGCAGGGCAGGGTGGACGCGGTGCGGGTGAGCACGGCCTGGACCTGCTCGCGCAGGTAGCTCTCGTGGTCCTCGATCGCGAGCAGCGCCCGCGCGGTGTCCTTGACCCGCCAGACGATCAGCAGCCGGACCACGATCGGCGTGCCGGTGCGGTCCACCACCTTGACCGGCTCGCTGCGCCAGTGCCGCAGCCGCACGTCCACCCGGCGGCGGCGCAGCAGCGGGTTGACCCAGACCAGGCCGGTCCGGCGGACGGTGCCCCGGTAGCGGCCCCAGCGGGTCAGCACCCGGGTCTCGCCGCCCGCGTTGGCCAGCAGCCCGGCGAGCGTGAACACCACCAGCAGGCCGGCGGCGGCCACCGCGGCGATCCACGGCGCGTCCACCTCCACCCGGCCGCTCTCCCGCGCGGCGCTGCCGCGCAGGTCGGGCAGCGCGTCCCAATACGGGATGACGCCGGTGCGCAGCAGCACGAGCAGCACGCCGCCCACGCCGATCAGCACCGCCAGCAGGGCCAGCCAGCCGGGCAGCGAGGTGGCGCGCTGCTCGCGCAGCGCCTGGTCGGCGCGCGGCGGGCGCCGGGAGGTGGTGGCGGTCAGGGCCCCGGCCACCAGGGGGTCCGGAAGTTCGACGGTCTCCGGGGCGGCCGACTCCAGCGGGTCCCGCAGGTCCGCCGAGCCGCCGTGGGAGGGGCTCGGGACGACGGCCAGCGGGGTGGTCGCCGGACCGCTGTCGGCCGGGCCGCCCGGCTTGAGGGTCTTGACGGCGGTGGTCCCGGCCAGCGGGCCGGAGCCGACGGCGGAACGTTCCGGCAGGGCCGGCGGGAGCGCCTTGGGCAGATTGTCGGGTCGCTGCGAAGAATCGCGGGTGACGTCCATGCACGGATCCTCTGGGTCGGTGTGTCGCGCAACGGGCGGCCCGGATCTGACGGGCAGTGCCAGGGTCAGGCTAAGTTCATACGTCATCAAATGCGACATTTGAGCCGAGGTGTGTCGACATTTACTGACGAATCATCCAAAGCCGACCTGACGCGCAGGCACATGAACTGATGGTCGGGACAGTTCGGCGCAGTTCAGCGCCGAGGAGCACCTGGCCTGCGGGCGAACACCCGACGGGTGATCAGCCCGAGGCCGGTGAGCACCAGCAGGAATCCGGCGATTCCACCGCGCCAGCCGGTCGCCCCGGACCGCCCGGACGCGCCCTGCGCGGTCTCCACCGGCGGCGCCGCCAACGGCGGAACCGCGTCCCCGGCGGGCCCGGCGGAGTCGACCGGGTCGGCGGCTCCGGCCGGTGAGGGCCCGGGCCGCACCGCGACGACGGCCGCGGCCGGGGCGCCGTGGCCGGTAGCGGGGGCCGGCGTCAGGCTCGGGGAGAAGGCCTCGGCGGTCGAAAGGGTCGGGACAACGGGACCGGTGGAAGCGGCGGACGCGGCCGCCACGGTCTTCGCGGGCCCGGGAGTCGCCCTCGACGGCCCCGCCGACGGGCCCGCCGACGGACCGGAACCCACCGGACTCGCCGTCACCGGCCGTGCGCCCACCGGCGGAACGGCGACCAGCACCCCCGCGGGCGCCGCCACGACGGACGGAGTCGGCGAGGCCACCGCCGCACCCTGGGCGCTCGGGCTCGGCTCGGCGGGACCCGAGGGCACCGCCGCCGCACCGGACGCCACCGGAGTCGGCGACCCCGGCCTCGCCGCCACCGGGCTCGCTGCCGAACTCGACGCCGACACCGCCGCCGTCGGGCTCGACGCCCCCGGAGCCGTAGCCGAAGCCGTCGCCATTGCCGTCGCACTCGGAGCCGCCGCACTCGGCAGCACCAGGCTCGGCAGTACCGAACTCTGCGCCGCCGCACTCGGCACCGCCGGGCTCGACGCCCCCGGAGCGGGCGCCGCCTCCGCCGTGGCGACCCGTACCGGCACCGGCTCCGCCGAAGCCGCGTTCCCCGCCCGGTCGGTCGCCGTGACGGTCAGCCACTGCTCCCCGGCCGCCAGGTCCCGGTTGGCCGTGCAGCTCCAGCTCCCGTCGAACGCCGTCGTCGCCCCGCAGAGCACCGTCCGCCGTTCCGGCTCCGCGCCCGCGTCGGCCCCCGTCGTGACCAGCACGTCCGTGCCCGGATCCGCCCGGCCGGCCAGCTTCGGCCGGCTGACCCGCACGGTCTCCCCCGGGGCCGGCGAGGTGAGCACCGGCCGGCCCGGCAGGGCGGTGGAGACGACCAGCGGGACCGGCAGCCCGGCCGTCCGGTTGCCCGCCCGGTCGACCGCGACCGGGGTGAGCAAGTGCTTCCCGTCCGTCAGGTCCTCGACCGGCAGGCAGGACCACGCGCCGCCCGCCGGCACCCCGGTGATGCACAGTTCGTCGCTGGAGCCCTCGTCGAGGACCGAGACGGTGCTGCCCGCCTCGCCGGTGCCGGTGAGCCGGAGCCCCGGGTCGTTGGTGTACGCGGGGACGGTGAGCGTGGGAGCGCCCGGCGGCACGGTCTTCACGTCGACCGTGACCGGATCGCCGCGCAGCACCACGCCGCCGCCGGTGGTCTCCACCGCGGTGAGGGCGTGCGGACCGACGGCCAGCTCCGTGCCGGGGCGGCAGGACCAGTCACCGCCGCTCCCGACCTCGGTCCGGCAGAGGACGGTGTCGCCCTCCCGGACCTCCACCGTGGCGCCGGCGACCGCGCCGTGGCCGCTGACCTGCGGGCGGGCGTCGGCGAGGACGGCACCGGCGACCGGCTCGGCGATCTCCGGCCGGGCGGCGCCGACGGTCAGCTCGATCCGCTGGTCGGCGGCCTGTCCGGAGTCGGCGAAGCCGCCGGAGGAGACGAGCTGTCCGGCGTCGCGGCCGATCCGCAGCCGGGCCCAGGTCTCGCCCGAGGCCGCGCCGGGCGGGACGGTCCACTCCAGGGTCGCGGTGGCGGCGCCGACCGGGATCTCGGTCTGCACCCGCTGGGCGGGGTCGAACCGGCCGGTGCGGCCGAAGTCGATCCAGCCGGCCAGGGTGGCGGGCCGGTCGCCGACCGCGACCGGGACGGTGAGCCGGTAGTAGCGGCCGATCGCCGCCTCGGTGGGGAAGGGGAGGGCGATCGACACGTCGGCGCCGCTGCGGCCGGTGCGCGCCGGGGCGGTCGCGCCGGCGCCCAGGAGGAGGTCGGAGGCCACGTGCGTGGCGGTGCCGTACTCCTGCGGGGCGGCGTCGAGGTCGACCCGGGCCGGGAGCCCGGAGGGCGGCACCACCCGGTGTTCGGCGGAACGGGTGTCGGGGAACTGCCGGGCCGCCGCGAGCGGGACGTTCCACGCGGTCAGCAGCCCGCTCGCGAGGACGGCCAGGGCGACAGCCGTACGGGGAAACTGTCGGCTCATCCGGCTCTCCTTCGCGGTCGGCTGCCGGGGGGTGGGCAGTCTGCACAAGATCCGACAAAAAGGAATCACGATCCTGGGCCGGTCATACTGCGACACCGGTGCTTTTGGCCGTGTCCCACCCGTTCGGCGGTCATCCGGGCGGCAGGACGGGATGTACCCGAAACGGCTGCATTTCATCCATTAGGCGGCAATCGGCGCCACCCGAACGGACGCGGGAATGGCACCTCCAGGCCCATTCGGCGGACACCGGCCTCCGGGACGCGACCACCCACTCGTGGCCTGTGTTCGAATCACTCGCCGGGTACGCCGGGGAAACGGAGAAGCCCCCGGCCGGTGGCCGGGGGCTTCTCGATGGTGCGCTCAGCAGGATTCGAACCTGCAACCTCTTGATCCGTAGTCAAGTGCTCTATCCGTTGAGCTATGAGCGCAAGGAACGGGCGAACCCGATCTTGCGGAGTTGAGTGCGCTCAGCAGGATTCGAACCTGCAACCTCTTGATCCGTAGTCAAGTGCTCTATCCGTTGAGCTATGAGCGCTCGCCCTGGTGAACGTTGCCGCCGGGGCGTTGCGGGGACAACATTACATGACCTGCGGCGTAGGACGAAATCGGTTGTTCCGGGCCCCGCCCGACCCCTCCCGACCTCCTCCCGGCCCCGCCGGGGCCGCGCTCCGGGCCATCCCGGAGTGCGGCCGGACCGCAGCCGGGAACGTGTCCGGGAACGCGAAGAGCCCCCGTCGACGAGATCGTCGACGGGGGCTCCCGACTGGCGGAGGCTGAGGGATTTGAACCCTCGATCAGGAATAACCCCGAAACCGCATTAGCAGTGCGGCGCCATAGACCGGACTAGGCGAAGCCTCCCCACAGGGATCGTACCCGCGCGAGCGGAGCCGTTCCGTGTGTCAGTGATGATGCCACAACCGTGGGGCTCGGCACCAACCGCCGCCAACGTTACTAGGCGGGTCGACTCCGCCGCAAAGAAGAATGAGATACTGCCGTCTCCGGAGGAGCTGCCCCGAGCCGAGGAGACCTGTCGACGTGAGCAGCAGGCCGATCCGAGGCGCTGCTCGCCTCGCCGCCATACTCGACGCCCTGCCCGACGCGTTGCTGCTGGTGAACAGCAACGGCACCGTCGTGGACGCCAACAGCGCGGCGGTCCAGGCGTTGCAGGCGCCGGGCACCTCACTGGTCGGCATGGGCGTGCTGGGTCTGCTGCCCGAGTTCGACCCCAGCCGCATCCCCGGCTCGATGCGACCGGCCACCCGCGACGGCGACGCCCTCGACCGCCCGGTCCGGATGACCGCCCACCGCACCGACGGCACCACCTTCCCGGTCGAGGTCTCCGGCAACGACTTCGCCGACGACGGCGACGGCCGCGGCTACGCGCGCTCCCCGTACGACTCGTACCGCGAGAACTCGCCCTCCTCCTCCGACCTGCTCCTGCTGCTGGTCCGCGACCTCTCCGGCCGGCTGGGCGTCGAGGCCGAGCTGCGCCGCCAGCACAAGCAGACCGAGATGATCCTGCGGGCCGCCGCCGAGGGCGTGCTCGGCGTCGACCTCGAAGGCCGCTGCGTGCTGGTCAACCCGGCCGCCGCGCACATCCTGGAGTACCGGGCGAGCGAGCTGGGCGGGCGCGAGCTGCACCCGCTGATCCAGCACTCCCGGGCCGACGGCACCCCGCTGGCGCTGGAGGAGTCGGCGCTGCTGGACACCCTCACCTCCGGGCGCAAGCACCGGGTGCGCGGCACCGTGCTGTGGCGCAAGGACGGCCGACCGGTCACCGTCGACCTCACCACCGCCCCGGTCCGGGACGGCGACCAGCTGGTCGGCGCGGTGATGACCTTCACCGACCGCAGCCGCGAACTCGCCCTGGTCGCCCGCAACGAACACCTCACCGCCGTCCTGGAGAGCGAGCTGGGCAGTGCCCTGAACGCGCTGAACGAGCGGCTGGACGCGCTCGCCGCCGACCCGGCCGGCCAGCTCTGGCCGGAGGCCAACTGGACGCTGCGCCGGCTGGCCGCCGAGTGCCGCCGGTACGGGAAGCTGATCGACGGGGTGCTCGACCACCAGCGCTGCGAAGCCGGCGAGAGCGGCGCCGCCGAGGCCAAGGACGGCAAGGACGGCAAGGAGCCCAAGGCCGGCGCCAAGGACGGCAAGGACGGGCCGAAGGCCGCGTCCCGGGTCCCGGTCGGCCTGGACAAGGTGGTCCGCCGGGCCGTCGAGGAGGCCGGCGAGCTGGTCGGCCCCGGCCGGGTCCGGTTCTCGGTGCACGCCGCCGCGGTCGAGGTGATCGCCGACGAGCGGCGGCTGGCCCAGGCGCTGGCCCACCTGGTCGCCGACGTCAGCGGCGTCGGACTCTCCCTGGACGCCCCCGTCGCCCCGTCCCCCGGTCTGACCGTGCCCGGGCTGAACGGCGCCGCCGCGCCCGCGCTGCCGCCCGCCCCCGAGCCGCCGACCGTCGTGCTGGCCGCCGCCCAGCGCGGCGAGGTCGCCCGGGTCGAGATCCGCGGCCCCGGCGTCGGCGGCAGCCCCGTCCACCTGCCGATAGCCCGCGCGGTGGTCGAGCGCCACGGCGGCGTGCTCCAGCCGCACGAGCTGCCCGGCAAGGCCGGCACCACGTACGTCGTCGAGCTGCCGCTGGACCCGGTCGCCGCGAAGGCCGCCGCCGAGCGCGCCGCCGCCGAAGGCCGCTCCGACCGGCCCAAGGAGAGCGACAGCGCCGTCCTGCCGGAGCTCCCGGGCATCCCGCAGCTGCCCAGCAGCGGCGAGGGCGCCGAGCCCGCGGCGGCCGACGAGCAGCCCGCTTCCGAGACCCCGGAGGCCGCCGCGGCCCCCGCCGCGGAACGGGCGCCCGCCGAGGAGCCGCCCGCCGAGCGGCGCGGCCGCCGCGGCCGCCCGGCCGCCGAGACCCCGGCGTCCGACACCCCCGACGCCCCCGGCGTCCCCGGTGCTCCCGGTGCTCCCGGCAACCCCGACATCCCGGCCGACCAGTGGCCGAACGCCCCCGCCCGGGTCGAGCGGGCCGTCCCCGAGCAGTGGAACGGCACCGGCAACGACCCCGCGTACGGCCGCCAGGGCCTGGCCGGGCCGAACGGCGCCCAGAGCGACCCGTGGGGCAAGGACGACGGCCGCTCCGGCCCCGCCTACGCCGTGCCCGTCGAGGGCCACCGGGCGCAGCCGAACCGCCCCGGCGGGCGCGAGCCGCTCGCCCTCGGTCCGGCCCCCGCGCCCGCGCCCGCCGCCCCGGACGGCACCCCGCCCGGCGGCACCCCGACCGCCGAGGCGGCCCAGGAGCAGGCCTCCGGCGAGACCAGGCACCGCCGCCGCCGCGCGCTGCCCTCGGCCGAGGAGTCCTCCGGCGGCTTCGCCCTGCCCGGGGCGGCCGACACCCCGGTCTACCCCGGTCTGGAGCACGCCCTGCCGGTCGGCCCCGCGCCCGCGCCGCCCGAACCGGCCGCCGCCCCGACCGGGCGCCGCCGCCGGCTGGCCGTCCCGCCGGGGCCCGGCCCGGACGCCCTGGTGAACGCCTCCGGCCCGTCCGGACAGGGCGGCCAAGGAGGCCAGGCCGGCCAGGCGCAGCCCTCCCCCGGCACCGCGCTGGCGCCCGCCCGGGCCGCGCTGCCCGCCGCCGAGGAGCCGTCCGGCCCGCGCCCGGTCGGCACCGGACTGGGCGAGCTCGCCCCGCCGCGCCAGCTCGGCCCGGTGCCCGCCGCCGCGCCGCAGCCGCCCGTCCCGGCCGACGCGGCCCGGACCGCGCCGCGCCCGATGGCCGAGCTCCCGCCCGCCGAGGAGCGGCCCGCACCCGAGCAGCCGTCGGCCCCGACCGGCGAGCTGGCCAACACCCGTCGGCTGCTGGTCTGGCCCGAGCCCGACCCGGCCACCAAGCAGGCCCTCCAGGCGCGCGGCTACCTGCCGGTGATCGTCCGCTCCCGCGAGGAGGTGGACGCCCAGGTCCCCGGCTTCCCCGCCGCCCTCTTCGTCGACCCGCTGACCGGCCCGATCACCCGCACCGCGCTCCAGTCGCTGCGCACCGCGGCGCTCAACCGCAGGGTCCCGGTGCTGGTCACCGCCGGCCTCGGCCAGGCCACCCGGGACGCCGCGTACGGGGCCGACCCGGCCGTCCTGCTGCGCGCCCTCGCACCGCGCGACGGCGAGCAGCACGCCCCGCGGGTGCTGCTGGTCGAGGGCGACCCGGACATCGCCGCCGCCATGATCAGCAGCCTGGAGCGGCGCGGCATGCACGTCGAGCACGCGGTGGACGAGAACGACGCGGTGGCCCGGGCCAGCAGCGTGCAGCCCAACCTGGTGGTGATGGACCTGCTGCAGATCCGCCGCCGCCGGGTCGGCCTGCTGGACTGGCTGCGCGCCAACGACCGGCTGCACCGCACCCCGCTGGTGGTCTACACCTCGGTGGACCTCGACCCGCGCGAACTGCCCCGGCTGCGCACCGGCGAGACGGTGCTGTTCCTCGCCGAGCGCTCGACCAGCGAGGACGTCCAGTCCCGGATCGTCGACCTGCTCGGGCGGATCGGCGCGATGGGCGAGGCGGGCGTCGCCGCCGCCGGCTGAGGCACGCCGAACACGTGGAAGGGCCGGCCGCCCCCGTTCGTACGGGGGCGGCCGGCCCTTCGCGCGGTCACTCCTTGCCGAGCACCGTGACGTCCAGCTCCTCGGCCGCGTAGCTGGCCCGGATCACCTTCTTGTCGAACTTGCCGACCGAGGTCTTCGGCACCGACTCCACGATCGACCAGCGCTCCGGCAGCTGCCAGGAGGCGATCCGCTCGCCCAGGAAGGCCCGCAGCTCCTTCAGCCCCGCGGTCGCGCCCGGGCACAGCACCACGGTGGCCAGCGGGCGCTCGCCCCACTTCTCGTCCGGGACGGCGACCACGGCGGCCTCGGCCACGTCGGGGTGGGCCATCAGGGCGTTCTCCAGCTCGACCGAGGAGATCCACTCGCCGCCGGACTTGATGACGTCCTTGGCCCGGTCGGTGAGGGTCAGGTAGCCGTCGGCGGTGATGGTGCCGACGTCGCCGGTGCGCAGCCAGCCGTCCTCGGAGAACTTGTCGTCCGGGCGGACCGGGTCCTGGCCGGCGCCGCCGTAGTACGCCCCGGCGATCCACGGGCCGCGCACCTCCAGCTCGCCCGCCGAGACGCCGTCGTGCGGCATCCGCTCGCCGCCCGGGCCGATCAGCCGGGCCTCGACGGAGGCCGGGAAGATGCCTTGGGTGATCCGGTACGGCCACTCCTGCTCGGGGGTGAGGCCGCCCGGCGGCTGGGCGAAGGAGCCGAGCGGGGAGGTCTCGGTCATGCCCCAGGCGTGCAGCACCCGGATGCCGTGGCGCTCCTCGTAGGCCTTCATCAGGGAGGGCGGACAGGCGCTGCCGCCGATGACCACCATGCGCAGGCTGGAGGTGTCGTAGTCGCCGGCGTCGAGCTCGCCCAGCAGGCCGGCCCAGATGGTGGGGACGGCGGCGCTGACGGTCGGGCGGACGGCCGCGATCATCTCGGCCATCGGCTTGGGCTGGAGGAAACGATCCGGCATGAGCAGGTTGGCGCCGGACATGAAGGCCGCGTGCGGGATGCCCCAGGCCTGGACGTGGAACATCGGGACCACCGGCAGCGCGGTGTCGCTCGGGGTGAAGGCGAAGTTGTCGCCGGTGTTGACCTGGAGGCAGTGCAGGTAGACCGAGCGGTGGCTGTAGAGCACGCCCTTCGGGTCCCCGGTGGTGCCGGAGGTGTAGCAGAGGACGGCGGCCTGCCGCTCGTCGATGTCGCGCTGCCACGGGTACTCGGTGGGCCGGCCGGCGATCAGCTCCTCGTAGTCGTGCACGCCGCCCGCGAAGCCGGCCAGCACCGAGCGGTCGCCGGGGCCGCTGACCACGATGTGCCTGAGGGTCGGCGCGAGGTCCGGCAGGACGGCGGCGAGCAGCGGCAGGACGCTGCCGTTGACGATGATCACGCGGTCGGCGGCGTGGTTGACGATGAACGACAGCTGCTGGGACGGCAGCCGCAGGTTCAGCGTGTGCAGCACGGAGCCCGCCGAGGGGACGGCGAGGTACGCCTCCAGGTGCTCGGCGTTGTTCCACATCAGCGTCGCTATGACGCTCTCCTCGGTGCACCCGAGCTCGTCGCGCAGCGCCCAGGCGAGCTGGGCGGCGCGGGCGCCGACCTCGGCGTAGGTCCGGACGACCGGGCCGGTGCCGTCCCAGGTGGTCACGGTCGAACGGCCGTGGACCGTGGACCCGTGCTCCAGGATTCGGGCGACGGTGAGCGGAACGTCCTGCATCGTGCTGAACACGGGTCCTCCTTGACCTGGCGGCACTGGGGGCTGCGCTCGCGGCACCTACCGGGCGGTAATGCGCGCGGACGTGCCCGATTGTGCCGCTCCCACCCCCTGCTGTCAGTATCCCGGCCCCGTTGCGCGGATCACGGATTCGTCCCGGTTCCGCCCCCGGCCCGCTCCCCGCCCTGGGCGGGGAGTGGGCCGGTGATCGGCGGCGGGTCTCAGCGGGCGGTCGGGCCGTCCACGTGGTTGCGGTCCACGGTGAGGGTGGCGCCGCCGAAGGTCTCCTCGACGTTGCCGTGGTACTGGTGGACGCGCTGGTGGAAGGTCCAGAGGTCGGGGGCCAGGGCGCCGGAGCCGTCAGTGTCGGCCTGGCCGTCCCAGCGGGCGTACCAGAGCGCGTCGGGCATCGGGGAGCCGCCGGCCCGGGCGGCGGCGGCGAGGTCCGCGATGCCGGAGTCGAGGCTGGAGTAGAAGCCGGAGCGGTAGCCGGCGGCGTGCAGGCCCGCCGTCCAGCCGAGGGTGAAGTCGACCACGGCCTGGCCGCAGGCCGGGTCGCGCAAGGGATAGGCCTCGATGTCCAGGTAGACCGGGCTGCCCTTGGCGAAGCCGAGCGCGCGCAGGGACCGGGCGGCCTCGTCCGCCTCCTCCCGGCCCTGCTCGACGGCCTTCCCCGGGTCGATCCGCTTGGGCTTGTGGCCCGGATCGGCGCACGGCGCCTGCAGTCCGACGTGCACCGGCAGGAACCGCCAGCCCAGCGCCCGCACCTGGCGCACCCACTCGGCGGTGAGCCGCGGCTGGCCGCAGCCGCGCTGGGAGCCGCTGGTGTAGACGCCGAGCGCCCCGTACGGGGAGGCGTCGCGCCAGGCCTTCAGGGTGTCGAGCGGCGGTGCGGTGCAGGCGTCGAAGGCGGGGCCGCTCCAGGTGTCGCGGGCCCGGGGCGGGCCGGACCGGTCGGGCAGCCTGACGGCCCGGATGCGGGGGGCGGCGCCGGCGGCCGGGGTGACGGCTTCGGCGTTCACGACCGTCCCGTCGGTGGCCAGCAGGAGCACGAGGGCGGCGGCGAGGAGGGCGGCGGAGCGGAGATGGCGCACCCCGCCTTGATACTGACGGTCCGTCGGACGACCGCGGCAGCCACGCCGCGACACCCGCGCGAGTCCACCCTTTCGGACGCACCCGTCCGTATCCGTCCCGATTTTTGTAACGAGCTTGCTGGTTCATCACTCCTTACGGCAAACTCACAAATATGCCCACCTCCCATACCAGCGAAACCCCTGCCGCCTCGTCGTCGGCCGCCGCCGTCGCCGAGGCCCTGGCCATGCCGCCCTCCCCCAAGGGCGAGCCCGCCGGCGAGCGGGGCAGCTGGCGACGAGGTGGGGCGTCCGGCCCCTCGGCGCCACCCGAAGTCCACCCCGGCCGGTCCACCGGCCGGTTCGGCAAGGTCCTGCGGCGCCCGGAGCGGATCCCGGCGCCGCTTCTCTGTCTGACCGCGATGTTCCTGGTGCAGACCGGCATCGCCCTGTCCAAGCCGCTGTTCGGCCCGCTCGGCGTCAGCGGCACGACCTTCCTCCGGCTCGGCTTCGCCGCCGTCATCCTGCTCGCCGTCACCCGGCCGAAGCTGCGCGACAAGCGCCCCCGCGACCTCGCCGCGGCCGCGCTGCTCGGCATGGCCTCGGCCGGGATGACCTTCCTGTTCGCCGGGGCGATCGACCGGCTGCCGATGGGCACCGCCGCGACCATCGAGTTCCTCGGCCCGCTCGCCGTCGCCCTGGTCTTCGCCCGGCGCGCCAGCCACCTGCTCTGGGCGCTGCTCGCGGCCGCGGGCGTGGCGCTGCTGACCCTGCTCGGCGAGGGCGACGGCGGCGGATCGCTCGACCCGGTCGGCCTGCTGTACGCCTTCGGGGCGGCCGCCTGCTACGCCCTGTACATCCTGTTCACCGACAAGGTCGGCGCGGCCTTCCAGGGCTTCCAGGGCCTGGCGGTGTCGATGACGGTCGGCGCGCTGACGCTCGCGCCGTTCGGGCTCGGCCAGGCCTGGCACGGGCTGACCGCGCCCGAGGCCTCGCCGATGGCGCTGCTCGCCGCGGTGGCCGGGGTGTCGCTGCTGCTGCCGGTGATCCCGTACGCGCTGGAGATGACCGCGCTGCGACGGATGCCGCAGCGGGTGTTCAGCGTGCTGGTCAGCCTGGAGCCGGCGGTCAGCGCGCTGGTCGGGCTGGTGGTGCTGGGCCAGCTGCTGGGCGCGCCGCAGCTGGCCGGGATCGGGTGCGTGGTCGCGGCCAGCGTGGGGGCCACGCTGACCGGGCGACGGTAGCCCTCGCTTCGGTCCCCAGGACGCCCTGGGTGCCCTGGGGACCCGGCGGCCTTACGGCGCTACGGCCAGAGCAGGGTGCGCGACCACTCCGGGGAGCTGACCGGGCCGGTGCGGGTGTAGCGCAGCCGGGTGTGCCGGCGCTGGGCGTCGCCCTGCCAGAACTCCACCTCGTGCGCCCACAGGGTGTAGACCGCGTGCCCGGGCGCGACCGCGTCCGGGTGCGCCTCCAGCCGGCGACGGGCGACCGCCTCCGCCTCGTCGTACTCGGCGACCGAACCCAGCGGCTCGCTCTGCCGCCCGACCAGCGCGCCGACCCGGGCGGCGGGCGAGCGGGTGGCGAACTCGGCGGCCGCGACCAGGTCGGCGGCCCGCTCGACGGTGCCGCGCACCCGGACCTGGCGGCCCAGCTGCGGCCAGTAGACGGTCAGCGCGGCGGCCGGGTGCTCGGCGAGCTGGCGGCCCTTGGGGCTGTCGGCGGCCGCCGAGAAGTTCCAGCCGGTGCCGGCCGCGTCGACGTCGCGCAGCACCAGCACCCGGGCGTCCGGCATGCCGTCCGCGTCGACGGTCGAGAGGGTGAAGGCCTGCGGGTCCAGCACACCGGCGTGCAGCGCGGTGGCGAGCCAGTCCACGAA
This sequence comes from Kitasatospora sp. NPDC001119, assembly GCF_053598475.1. Lineage (NCBI taxonomy): Bacteria > Bacillati > Actinomycetota > Actinomycetes > Kitasatosporales > Streptomycetaceae > Kitasatospora > Kitasatospora sp. NPDC001119. The sequence continues at coordinate 380,633 of NZ_JBSFKI010000002.1, read as the reverse complement.
CAGCGGGCCGGGCTCGGCCGGGGCGGCCTGGTGGTCGAAGGACGGCAGCGGGCGGGCCATCGGCGGGCGGCCGAGCAGTAGTTCGGGGACGGACCTGGGCCCGGAGCGGTGCTCGTGGAGCGGCTCGGCCGACGGCTCCGGGCGCGCGTCCGCCGCCGGCTCCGCCCCGGCCTCCGGTGCGGGCCTGGCCTCGTCCGGGCCGGTCAGGCCCTCCTCCTCCGCCGCCATCGCGCGCCCTTCCTTCCGATTGCCGCGGTCGCCGCCCCGGCCGGTCCGGTCCGTCCGGGCCCGGGCACGTGGGTGCGCTGTCGGAGCGCAACCGTACCGCCGTGGGCCGACGGCTCCGGGCGCGGGCCCTCGGTGGACGGATCCGGGCCGGTCGGCGGGGGATTCCGGGGATGCCTGGCGGGGTGCTCCGACGGCGATGCGCGGCGGGGAGATCCGGCGAGGAGGCCCGGCGGGGACGTCCTGCGGGGAGGCCCGGGCCGACGGCCGGGGAACCCGGGACCGGCGCCGGACACACTCGTGGGCGGTGCCGATGGCGGCACCGCCCACGAGACCGGTTTCGCGGTGACCCTTTCCGCAGGCCGGTCGTTGCGCTGTTCCCTCTGGTGGTGATGCGTCGGTGGTTCGGTGTCCGTTCCGGCCGTTCCGTTCCGGTCCGGGCCTGTCGGCGGGTGCTCAGCTCACCCGCGTCCACCCACGTCCGGCGCCCCCGCCTTCCGTGGTGCCCGGTGCCGTCACTCGGCCGTGCGGCCGGTCAGTCGGTCGGTCAGTTGAAGGTCGGGGCGACGACGACGTTGACGTCCTTGTTGCCCTGGCCTCCCTGGACGGTGCCGGTGTTGTCCTTCACCGCGATGGTGTTGTCCTGGTTCGTGGCGCCGGAGCCGGCGGCGGTCTGCTGGGTGGAGACGTAGTTGCCGTCGACCCCGCCGAACACGTTGCCGGTGCCGGTGTCGGAGACCGCCCCGGCGTTGGAGGCGCCCTCGGCGCCCGCGCCGTTGTCGGCGGCGGCAGCCCCGGCACCGGCCAGCAGCAGGCCGGCCGCGAGCGGGCCGGCGAGTAGGAGCCCGGCTGTTCGACGGGGGTGGGTGCGAGCCATGAATGCCTCCGGGAAGCTGCTTGTCGCGCAATGGTCGATCAAGGTGCGCAAGGTTCGTCGACCGGACGAACACCTGCGGGCTGCGACGCCGGAAGACAGACTTCCGCAACAAATCGACAAAGCGCTAGCTCACACGGCGAATTTCGCCCGTTTGCGTGATATCCACCCGGGCCGCGCATGACGACCGGGAAAACGGAAAACGCGGCGAGATACCCCGTCCGAGCTGGGACTTCACCCGTACGGCCGCTGGTCGATGGTCGATCCGGGGGACGGCGCGGCACCGCCACGCGATCCGCTGGGCGCACCACCCTGGCGCGTGCGAACCGCATGCGCGCCCCTGGAAAAGTTCGGTCACCCTCCCATGTCGACTTTCCCGGTCATGAAAAGGCCGTCGGATGCCACACCACGACGGCAGGGGTTCGGACGTGCGGTCCCCGCCGAAATACTTAAGTGAAAATCAGATCATCTTGCCTGGATTCAGAATTCCCAGCGGATCGAAGACCGCCTTCAGCTGCCGCTGCAGGTCCAACGCCACCGGGCTCAACTCACGGGCCAGCCAGTCCCGCTTCAGCAGCCCCACACCGTGCTCCCCGGTGATCGTGCCGCCCAGCTCCAGCCCGAGCGCCATGATCTCGTCGAAGGAGCGCTGGGCCCGGGCCGTCTCCTCCTCGTCCGAGGCGTCGAAGATGACGATCGGGTGGGTGTTGCCGTCCCCGGCGTGACTGACCACCCCGATGGTCAGCCCGTGCCGCTCGGCGATCACCGCGACGCCGTTCAGCATCTCCGCCAGCCTGGAGCGCGGCACCGCCACGTCGTCGATCATCGTGGTGCCCAGCCGGTCCAGCGCGGGCAGCGCCATCCGCCGGGCGGCCAGCAGCAGATCGGACTCCGCCTCGTCCTCGGCCGGCACCACCTCCGTCGCCCCGGCCTCCCGGCACAGCCGCGCGACCCGGGCCAGCTCGGCCACCCGGTCCGGCCCGTCGAAGGCCACCAGCAACAGCGCCTGGGTGGACTCCGGCAGCCCCATCCGCCCCAACTCGTTGACGGCCCGCACCGAGACCGCGTCCATCAGCTCCATCAGCGACGGGGTCAGACCCCGCGCCATCACCTCGCAGACCGCCGCCCCGGCCGTGTCCGCGCTCGGGAACTCCGCCGCCAGCGCCAGCTGCGGGGCGGGCGCCGGCCGCAGCGACAGAACCGCCCGGACCACCACCCCGAGCGTCCCCTCCGAACCGACGAACAGCCTGGTCAGGTCGTACCCGGCCACGCCCTTCGCCGTCCGGCGGCCGGTGGACAGCAGCCGCCCGTCCGCCAGCACCACGTCCAGCCCGAGCACGTACTCGCTGGTGACGCCGTACTTCACGCAGCAGAGCCCACCGGCCCCCGTACCGATGTTGCCGCCGATCGTGCAGGACTCCCAGCTGGACGGATCCGGCGGATACGAGAGGCCCAACTCCTCGACGGCCCTGGACAGTTCGGCGTTCACCACACCGGGCTCGACCACCGCGATCCGGTTCACCGGGTCGATCTCCAGGATCCGGTTCAGCTTCACCAGCGACAGCACGACGCAGCCGTCCACCGCGTTCGCCGCACCCGACAGCCCGGTCCGGGCACCCTGCGGCACCACCGGGACGCGCAGCTCGGTCGCGGTGCGCAGCACGTGCCGCACCTGCTCGACCGTCTCCGGGAACACCACCGCCGCGGGCTGCCCGGCCGCGCAGAAGCCCGCCATGTCGTGGCGGTACGCGGCGGTCACGTCCGGGTCCACCACGACGGCCCCGTCCGGGAGGCCCTGCACCAGTCGGTCCGTCAGATCACTCATCGCCGCCTCCACTCGCCGCCCGACCGCCTCCACCTCCGCACTCTGCCCGGACGGCAGGGGGCGGGCAAGTGGGCCACGGGAAGGGGCAGGCACCGGGGCTGGCGGCAAGGGCCGCCGTACGGGGAGGTGCCGGCCGGATCCCGGGGTCGGCGCGGCGACCGGTCGACTCAGGCCCGGCGGAGGGTCGGGGTGGCCAGGGCGGTGAGGCCGGCCGCGGCGGTGGCGAGGGCGCAGAGGAGGGTGGGCGGGGCGGCGCCCGCCGCGTCCGCGAGCAGGCCCAGCAGGGCGTTCGAGAGCACCAGGGCCAGGCTCTGCACGAGCGTCAGCAGGGCCTGGACCCGCGAGAGATGGGTCGGCGGCGCGCCGGTCAGCACCAGCGGGCCGAGGTGGCAGGCGAAGAGCCCCGAGCCGAGGCCCGCCACCGTACTGCCGGCCACCGCCGCCACCGGCCCCGCGGCCAGGGCCAGCAGCGCGATCCCCGCCGACGCCGTGCAGAGCCCGGCGGCCGCCCCCACGCCGGCCCGGGGCAGCGCGCCCCGCCGGGCGACCAGGACGGCCACCGCCAGCACCCCGGCCGCCTGCCCGCCGCTCACCAGCCCCGCCGTCCCGGCCGACCAGCCGTGCGCCCGGGCGAGCAGCGGGCCGAGCAGCGACACCACCGGCAGCAGCGCCCCGGCCGCCGCACCGGTGAGCAGCAGCGCGGCCCGCAGCAGCGGGTCGGCCAGGGCGAGCCGGACGCCGGACGCGGCCTCGCTCAGCAGGCCGGCCCGCGGACCGGACGGCCCGTCCGCCCCGGGGCGGACCCGCAGCAGGACCAGCAGCACGACCCCGAAGCTCACCGCGTCCACGAGCGCCGCGCCGGGCAGCCCGCCGGCCGCGACCAGCAGGCCGCCGAGCGGCGCCCCGAGCAGGACGGCGCCCTGCCCGCCGGCCTGCCGCAGGGCGAGCGCCCGGGGCAGCCGGTCGGCGGGCACCAGCCGGCCCGGCATCGAACCGCTCGCCGGGAGGTGGAAGGCGTCGACCGTCCCGATCACGGCCGCCGCCGCGACCAGGAGCCAGAGCGGTGTGCCCCGGTCGGCCGCGACCAGCGCCAGCGCGGCGGTCGCGGCCAGCATCACCGTGTCCCCGACGAGCATCACCCGACGGGCGCCGAACCGGTCCGCGACCGCGCCGCCCAGCAGGACCAGCGCGGTGCGCGGCACCGTGACCGCCGTCAGGACCAGCCCGGCCGCGCCGCCGCCGTGCGCGGAGGCGGCCCAGCCGAGGGCGAAGTACAGCGCGGCGTCGCCCAGCAGTCCGGCCTGGACCCCGGCCAGCCAGAGCAGGTACGTCCGGGGCAGCGCGGCCCGCGAACCGACGGCGGCGGTGGCAGCGGCAGTGGTCATGCCGGGTGACGCTAGGACCCTCGACCGGGTCGAGGGCAAGCCCGGCTACCCGCGGACCACCGGCTCCTGGAGCTCGGTGACCCATCCCGCCGGGTCCTCCGGGCACTCCAGGTACAGCTCCCGGGCGTAGCCGGCCGAGCGGTAGCCGTTCTCCTCGATGAAGCGGGCCAGCTCCTGGCCCGCGCCCAGGACCTCGTCCATCGGGCCGCGGTGCACGATCGTCGCCGCCTCCCCGATCGGCGGCAGGTCGACCACCTCGAAGTCGTGCGCGCCCGCCCGCACCGACGGGCCGACCGGGACGGCGGCCCCGACCAGCACCGAGCCGTTGCCCTCCGGGGCGTCCTGGTAGTGGGCGACGGACGGGCCGGCCGCCTCGATCCCGGCCCCGGCCAGCCGCCGGCACAGCTCGGCGAACAGCGGCCCGATCACCGGCCCGATGTCCTCCGGCTCGTAACTCGCGGCCACACCGGTCAGTTGGGCCACCCGGACGGACGGCACCGGCTTCACCACGACATCCCGCACGGACATGGTCCCCTCGCTCTCGATCGTCCGGAGCCTCGCCTCCACCCGGGCCAGCCGCAGCTCGTCGGCCGCGATCGCCGCGGCGAGCTGGGCCCGCCGCAACCGCAGCATCCCGCGCAGCTCGGCCGCGTCCACCCGCTCGTCCAGGACGGCCCGCACCTGCTGCAGGGTGAACCCGAGCTCCTTGAGCGCGATCACCCGGTTGAGCCGGGCCAGTTGGGACGCCTCGTAGAAGCGGTAGCCGCTGACCGGGTCCACCCGGGCGGGCCGCAGCAGCCCGATCGCGTCGTAGTGGCGCAGCATCCGCACCGACACCCGGCCGTGGCTGGCGAAGTCTCCGATGTTCAACATGATGCGACCACTCCACCCCCTGCCACCGTGTCAGGGTCAACCCCCGCCCCGCCCGTGGCCCGGGAAACACCGAGGGCGGGTGCCGAGTGGTCTCGGCACCCGCCCTGAGCAGGTGGTTCTCCTACCGGCGGAGAGCGTGGGATTCGAACCCACGGTACGGGGTCACCGCACGACAGTTTTCAAGACTGTTCCCTTAGGCCGCTCGGGCAGCTCTCCAGGCGGAGGTCAGCCTAACGGGTCCGGCGGGGTTCGGTGCACACGTTTCGGGGCGGGCGGGGGTTACGGCTGGTCGCCCTCGCGCTGGCCGAGAGTGACCTTGGTGTTGAGGGTCTGGCCGTTGCGGGTGTACTCGACGTCGACGGTCTCGCCGGGCTTGTGCGTCCAGATCCGGCTGACCAGGGCGGGGCCGTTGTCGATCGGGACGCCGCCGAGCTTGGTGATGACGTCGCCCGGCTTGAGGCCGGCCTTGTCGGCCGCGCCGCCGGGGGTGACGGCGGGCTGGCCCTGGATGTCCTTGGTCTGGATCTGCGCGCCGTCGCCCTTGTAGTCGTCGTTGCGCAGCACGTCGAGCTTGGCGTAGACCGGCTTGCCGGTCTTGATCAGGGTGTCCGCGACCCACTTGGCCTGGTTGATCGGGATGGCGAAGCCCAGGCCGATGCTGCCGGCCCGGCCGTTGGCGGAGGCGTTGGACTGGATCGCCGAGTTGATGCCGATCACCGCGCCGCCGGAGTCGAGCAGCGGGCCACCGGAGTTGCCGGGGTTGATGGAGGCGTCGGTCTGCAGGGCGTTCATGTACGAGGCCTGCGAGCCGGTGTCGTCGCCGGAGGCCACCGGGCGGTCCTTGGCGCTGATGATGCCGCTGGTGACGGTGGACTCCAGGCCGTACGGCGCACCGATCGCGACGGTGGCGTCGCCGACGTTGACCTTGTCGGAGTCGGCCAGCGGCAGCGGGGCCAGCTTGCTCTTGGGCGGGTTGTCGATCTTGACCACGGCGACGTCGTAGCCCTCGGCGTGGCCGAGCACCGAGGCGCTGTAGGAGCTGCCGTCGGCGAACTTGACGGTCAGTTTGCCGCCGCTGAGGGTCGGCGCGACGACGTGGTTGTTGGTGAGGATGTGGCCCTCGGTGTCGAAGACGAAGCCGGTGCCGGTGCCCGACTCGCCGTTGCCCTGCGCCTTGATGGTGACGACGCTGGGCAGCGCCTTCTGCGCGATGGCGGCGATCGAGCCGGGGACGGGCTCGTTCTTCTGGGTGTCGCTGGCCTGGACGGTGGTGCTGCGGTGGTCGTTCGCGGAGCTCCTGCGGTCGGAACTGTCGGAGACGGACACGCCGAGCGCGCCGCCGGCCACACCGGCGACCAGCGCGACGGCCGCGATCAGGGCGACCAGGCCGCCGCGCTTCTTGCGCGGGCCGCCAGGGCCGCCCGGACCGCCGGGGTACTCCGCCGGGTAGCCGAGCGGGCCGGCCGGGCCGCCGGGGTAGCCGGCGCCGCCGGAGGTGGAGTCGTGGGTGGGGCCCCAGCCGCCGAGCGGCTGGCCGGCCCCGAAGGGGTGGTGGCCGTGCGCGGCGGGCGCGGCCGGAGCGGCGCCGTACCCCTCGTGCGCGCCGGCGGCGGGGACGCCGTGGGTCGGGGTGGCGTACGGGTTGCCGGCCGGCGGCAGGGCCGGGGCGGCGGGTGCGGCGGCCACCGGGGCGGGCGGAACGGGCGGCAGGACCGGCGGCGGCGCGTCGATGTAGCCGGTGGCCGGGTCGACGGCCGGCTCCTCGACGGCGAGTACGGCGGGTGCGGCGGGTGCCACGGGCTCGGCGGGTGCGGCGGGTGCCTCCGGTGCGGGCACCTTGGTGAAGGCGACGGTGGGCTTGTGCCCACCCCCGGCCGGGACCTCCTCGGCCGGAACGGCGTCGGCGGACGGCGCCGCCTCGGCGGCGGCGGCCTCGACCGCGCCCGCCTCCGGCTCGGGCACCCGCCGGAACGCCATGGTCGGGTTGTGCCCGCCCTGAGCGGGGCCCGCGGCAGCGGACTCGGCCGCCCCCGGCCCGGCGGGCTGCTCCCCCTGCGGCCCGGTGGGCCCAACCTCGCGCTCGGTGCTCACGGACGACCTCCATAGCTGGCAGAACCAAGGACCATAGTTTTTCGCACTGTCGATTCGTTTGCCGTAAGGACCCCTCTGAAGAACTCATAAGAATCCTTAGCCGGCACCGACACCGGCACTGGCGTCAGCACCCGCGTCGGCACCGACACCGGCTCCGGCACCCGTACCGACGGCCGGGGCTCCCCTCCCCGTCGGGCGTCCGCGATGCGGACCGCCCCGCCCTCGGCCTTGGGCGTCGGCACCCGCGCCGGTTAGCCTGGCGCTCCAAACTGACACGCGGGAGCTTGGACCCACCAGGCTGAGAGTGCGCATGTCGACCGTACGCCACACGAGTGACGGACGTTCGAGGGGGCGCTGACCGCCGGAACCTGTCCGGGTAATGCCGGCGTAGGGAGTATCGGCCATGCCGCCTGCTTCGCCATCCTCTTCTTCGGGTACGAACGCCTCCGACTCCGGCGCGAACGCCCCCGCGCCGGGCGCGACCGCCCTCCTGGAACGCGCCGAGCACGTCGAAGCGCCCCTGGTCCTGGACACCGAACCGCCGCGCACGCTGCGCTTCCGGGACCACTTCGCGCTCTGGATGAACCTGGGCGTCAGCCTGATCGGCTTCTCCACCGCCGCCACCGTGCTCGGCGCCCCCGGCAGCGAGCTGTCGCTGGCCGCCGCGGTGACCGCGATCACGATCGGTACGGCGGTCGGCACCGCGATGCTCGCCGTGGCCGCGCTGATCGGCGCCCGCACCGGCGCCCCCGCGATGGCGAACCTGCGCGGGCTGTTCGGCACCCGGCTGTCGTACCTGCCGACGGTGCTGAACATCGTGCAGTGCATCGGCTGGGGCGTCTTCGAGCTGCTGACCATCTCGGCGGGCGCGCAGACCGTCGCGCACACCACCGGCTACCGCTGGCTGTTCGTCCTGCTCGCGGGCGCGCTGACCACCGCGCTGACCATCTGGCCGCTGGGCTCGATCGCGGTGCTGCGCCGCTTCGTGGCCGGGGCGGTCGCGGTGGCGATGGTGTACTTCACCGTCCAGTTGGGCCGCCAGGGCGTGCCGGACCCGGGCGCGGGCAACTGGCACGGCTTCCTCGGCGCCACCGACGCGATGATCGCGGTGTCGGTCTCCTTCGTCCCGCTGGCCGCCGACTACACCCGGCACTCGCGCACCCCGCGCTCGGCGTTCTGGGGCAGCTTCTCCGGCTACACGGTCGCCCAGGTCTGGTGCTACGTGCTCGGCCTGATGGCGCTGCTGCAGTCGGACGGCGACCCGAACCGGATCTTCGACTCCTTCCTCGGGGTCTGGGCCGGCTGGCTGTTCCTGCTGGTGCTGGTGCTGCGCGAGACGGACCAGTCCTTCGCCAACGTGTACTCGACCGCGATGTCGGTGCAGAACCTGCTGCCGAAGGTGGACCGCCGGGTGCTCTCGGGCGCGATCGGCGTGCTGATCACCGTGCTGGCGCTGCAGATCGACGAGTTCACCGACACCTACTACGGCTTCCTCGGCCTGATCGGCTCGGTGTTCGTGCCGCTGCTGGCGGTGCTCGTGGTGGACTACTTCCTCGGCGCCGGCCGGCGCGGCTGGAACCTCTCCGCCGACGCGCCGTCCCGCTGGCTGATGCTGCTGCCGTGGGCCCTGGGCTTCGCGGTCTACCAGTTCATCGCGCCGACCAAGGTCGCGGGCTGGTGGACGGACTTCTGGACCTCCGCCCAGGAGGCGCTGCACTTCACCCCGCAGGAGTGGACCTCGGCCTCGCTGTTCGCCTTCCTGGTGCCGGCCCTGGCCACCTGGGCGCTCACCCCGCTCGGCCGCCGCGCCGTCCGGGGCTGACGGAGCGGAGGGAGCGGGGCCCGAGCGGGCCCCGCAGGTACGCAGACGGCCCCACAGGTTGGGGCCGTCTTTGTCCGCGCTTCACCTCCGCCGCCTATCGTTGGGCCTGTGACCAGCCCAGACCTGTCCTCGGCGGCGGCGCGCACCGTGCCGCCCGTCCAGGTGATCGCCCACCGCGGTTCCTCCCACGCCCTGCCCGAGCACACCCTCGCGGCCTACCGGCGCGCGCTCGACGAGGGCGCGGACGCGCTGGAGTGCGACGTCCGGGTCACCGCCGACGGCGCGCTGGTCTGCGTGCACGACCGCCGGATCGGCCGGGTCTCCAACGGCCGGGGCACCGTTTCGGCCATGACCCTCGCCGAGCTGGAGGCGTACGACTTCGGCGCCTGGAAGACCGGCCGCCCCAGCACCGACCCGGAGCTGCGCGGCGTGCTGCGGCTGGAGCGGCTGCTGGAGCTGGTGGTGGAGTGCGGCCGCCCGGTGGACCTGGCGATCGAGACCAAGCACCCGGTGCGCTTCCGCGGCCGGGTGGAGGCCGAGCTGCTGCGGACCCTGGAGCGGTTCAAGATCGGCGCGGCCCGGGAGGGCGACCGCCCGTCCGCCCGGATCATGAGCTTCTCCTCGGTCGCGCTGAACCGGGTGGCCGCCGCCGCGCCGCGGTACCGGCGGGTCTTCCTGTTCGAGCGGACCCTGCCGCTGCTCGGCCGGCTGCGCGAGGGCTCGCCGCTGCCGGGCGGGGCGCGGATCGCCGGCCCGGGCATCGAGCTGGTGCGGGCCCGCCCGCAGCTGGTGACCCGGCTGCGCGAGCTCGGCCACGAGGTGCACGTGTGGACGGTGGACGAGCCGGCCGACGTCGAGCTCTGCCTGGAGCTCGGGGTGTCCGCGATCATCACCAACCGGCCCGCGGAGGTACTGGCGCAACTCGGCCGGTGATCCACCGGTGATCCGTCGGCGCACCGAAGGCCGTACTCCTCCGAACCCCTCCGATCCGATCACTCTGGTCGGCAGTCAAACCTTCCTCGCGCGAAATTGCCGGAATTCTTGCATCCGGGCGACGGAGGGTGAGCGCGGAATGACCTGATGTCGACCGTCGGTCGCCGCACTCGAAATGGGCTCGCGGGATCGTCCGGTGCTCGTTTCCGACGCATTACCAAGGGGCATCTCTCCCTCGGCATACGCTGAAGGAGGTCCGGGGGTGGCGTTGATGGTGGCGCGTGAAGTGCCGACTTCATCGACCATGGCAGTGCCGCACGGCCCAGCGAGTGTCGGGGTCGCACGGCGCCGACTGCGTCGAGATCTGGGTGACCGGCAGGTACCCGAACCGGTCATCGATGATGCTGTTCTGATCCTTTCCGAGCTGTTGAGCAACGCCTGTCGGTACGCCCGTCCGCTCGGCCCGCTGCCGGCCCTGGGCCGCAGCGCCCGGGCCGAGGTGCTCGGGCAGGTGCTGGTCGGCGTCCCCTCCGGGGCGACCGCCGCGCAGGGCGCCCGGGAGCCCGCCGAGGGTCCGGCCGAGCCGGCCGGCGGGGTGCTGGTCCGCTGGCAGATGCACGCCGACGGGGTGCTCACCCTGGAGGTCACGGACGGCGGGGCGGCCACCCGGCCGCTGCCCGCGAGTCCCTCGCTGACCTCGCGCGGCGGCCGCGGCCTGAGCATCGTCGACCAGCTGGCCAGCGACTGGGGCGTGCGCGACGCCCCCGGCGAGGTCACGGTCTGGGCGGCGCTGCCCGCCCGGACCCGGCACGCCCGGCGCACCGGGGGCGATGCCCGTAGCGCGTGAGCCGGGCTCGGGGAATGTGTCGTTAGGCTTCCCGGGACACAGGACCACCGTTCCCGGGAGAGCCGCAGCATGGGCAAGAAGGCCGCCAAGAAGGCGCCGCAGCGCCAGTCCACCACCGCCGTCACGGGCGAGATCCCCGTGGTCGGGGCCCGCGAGGACTGCCCCTGCGGCTCGGGCCGCCGGTACAAGGCGTGTCACGGCCGGGAGGCCTCGCACGCGGTGCAGGAGCTGGTGCACCGCCCGTTCGAGGGCCTGCCGGGCGAGGCCGACTGGGTGGCGCTGCGCGAGCTGGTGCCCGCCGCCACGGTGCCGCTGACGCTGGCCGCCGGCGTGGCCGACGGCGCGACCGGTGACGTCCCGTCGGTGACCCTGGCCACCGTGCTGCCGCTGGCCTGGCCGGCCCTGCGCCGCCAGGACGGCTCGATCCTGCTCGGCCTGCAGACCCAGTCCGCCTCCGGCGACCTCAGCCGCGACCTCGCGGACGCCCTGGAGCTGGCCCTGGCCACCGAGCCGGGCAGCCCGGTGCCGGCCCGCCGGACCGTCCCTGGCGGGCGCCGCCTGCAGGACCTGCTGGACACCACCGCCGCGTTCACGCCCGCCGTGCACACCGGCTTCGAGTTCTGGCTGGAGGACGCCGAGGCCGCCACCGGCGAGGTCGCCGCCTCCCTGGAGCGCGCCAACGCCTCGGCCATCCCGACCGAGAAGCTCGCGAGCGTGGACTCCGCGTACTGGTGCGGCACCCCGGACAAGAACCACCTGCGCTGGGTGATGACCGTGCCCGAGGAGAAGCTGCTGGACGCGCTGGCCCGACTGAACACGGCCGGCGAGGCCTCGCTCGGCCCGGACACCCGCCTGGTCGGCTCCTTCCGCGCGCACGGCCTGACCGTCCCGGTGTGGGACCTCCCGCTCGCGATGACCGCCGCCGACTGCGAGAAGCCGGCCGCCGAGTTCGCCGAGCGGCTCGCCGCGGTGCTCGCCGACGCGGCCCCGCTGACCGCCGAGGAGCGGCGCACCCGCGCGAACCTGGTGAACCGTCAGGTCACCTTGAACTAAAGGGCGCAGGATCCGCGTGATACGCGTCACATTGTCGCGGTGAACGCGCAATTTCCGGGCGTGGAGGGCGTCTTGGAAATTGGCGCGGGCGCGGATCCTTGTTACTGTCTAAAGAGTCCGGCCGCTGGTGCATCCCCCGTCGCCAGCGGCCGGATCTTTTCTTTTTCCGGAGTGCCCCGCTCGGAGCCCCCGGACGGGCCCGGGCCGAGACCCGGGAGAAGCCCGGATCCGGGCCCGGCGGACGGTGTCGACAGCCCGTCCCGCTCCGGTGGCCCTCAGTAGGCCGAACGCCCGCTGTCCAGCCGGACCGTCGCCTCCACCAACTCCCCCAGCAGCGGCCCGACCTGCGGCAGCCAGACCCCGCCGCCGACGCCCGGTCGCGGCGCGAGCACCCAGCGCACCCTCCCCCAGCCTCCGGCCGAGGGCACCCCGACGGCCGCGCCGCCGGGCGGCAGCGGCAGGAAGCCACCCGCCCCGTGGTAGCGCAACGAGCCCGGCACCCAAGGGAGTTGGGCGAGCATCTCGCCGAGCACGTCCAGCGAGTACGGGGCCACCAGCAGCGCGTAGCGGCCCGGCATCGCCAGCACCGGGCCGAGCGGCAGCCGCAGCGCGCCCAGGTAGACCAGCGCCCGGGCGCCGGCCGCCGCGGGCAGGCTGACCGCCGAGACCGTGGAGCCGGTGGCGGCCAGCACCGGCGCGTCCGGGCTCTGCCGCTCCCACCACCAGCGCACCATCCGGGCGTCCGTGGTGGCGGCCAGCAGCGAGGGGTCGTGCGGGTGCGCGCCGGGGACGGTGCAGTCCAGGTCGCCGCAGGAGCAGCGGCCGTCGCGCAGCACGGCGCCCGGCACCACGGGCCAACGGTGGTCGACGGCGGCCGTCAGGGCCGCGGCCAGCCGGGCGGAACGATCCTCCGACCGGTCTTTCGGGTTCTCACGCATGGCGCTCGTTCCTTTCCCTGACCGCTCGGTTCGCTCCGCTCCGCCGGCGTCCGTCGGGATCCTCCGCGCGGACCCGCCGCGGCACGGACCCGGGCGGCGCGGCGCGGGGCGGGCGGCAGGGCGGACGGCGCGGCACGACGTGGAGCAGGTGTGGAGTACGACGTGAAAGGGCCGCGCAGGGCACAGCCCTTGGAACGAGAATCCCGTACGCGACCGGATGGACGCCGCCCGGGCGCGCTTGGTTCCACCGTACGAGTGAGAGAGTTCCGGCCGACCCGGCTCACGGGCGGCACGGACATACGATCCGGACGGCCGCCCGGGCCGTCCTCCCCGTTCTGCCCGCTCGCGGCCCGCTCCATGCCTCCGGGCCGAGTGGCGCGCGCACCAACCCCGCGCGCCCCCCGACCGGGTCGCGATCGATGTGGAACGGGCCACCGCGTCGTCCTGGATCTGGACATGCCCCGAATGGCCTGTGTAGAAGTGGTGGCATTGCTGTCGATCAATGACGAGTAGTAGCGAATCGAGGCGAAACACGCCCTTTGGCCGTGCTCGCTCCACATTGGCCGTACCTGGGGGTTTCGCATGGCACGTAGCACCGCGTCAGGAGTGACGGCATGAACGAGTCCCACCCGTCGACGGCCCTCCCGACGACGACCGCCGAGCCTGGCGAACCCGGCTGCGCGGGCGGGCTCACCGTCCTCGACCTGCCGGACCTCCCCGGCCCCGTCAACGCCCCGGACGGCACGGCGGACACCCGCACGGCGCCCTCCGCCGCGCTGCAGGACCGTTTGGCCGGACGCCTGTCCGATATCACCAGCCTGCACGAGCACACCGAACGGCTCGCCCGCGCCCGCGGCCTGGCCGCCACCCTGGACACCGTCCTCGCCTCCGGCGCCGCCCTGCTCGGCGCCCGGCGCGGCATGCTGGTCACCCGGCGGCCCGGCGGCGGACCCGGACAGCCGGTCGGCCACGGCCTCGACCGCGCCAGCCTCGGCGCCCTGGAGACCGTCCCGACCGAGCAGAGCCTGCTGGCCCGGCTGCTGCGCGAACGGGACCGGCCCGCCCAGCTGCACTCCCACGACCTCGCCGAGGACCCGGCCACCGGCGCCCGGCTGCGCGAACTCGCCGTCCACCTCGGCCTCGGCGGCGCCTACGGCCTGCCGCTCGCCACCGAGGAGGACGGCCCGCTCGCCGCCGCCCTCTGGTTCTACGACGAGCCCGCCGAACCGACCGACTGCCAGCGCGAACTGGCCCGCCACTACTGCGAGATCGCCGCCCCGCTGCTCGCCAAGCAGCTGGAGGCGGACCGGATCTCGCGCACCACCGAGGCGCTGCGCCGCGGCCTGCTGCCGGACCGGCTCCCCCGGGCCGCCGGGCTGCGGCTGGCCGCCCGGCTCGTCCCCGCCGGGCTGGAGCGCTCCACCGGCAGCGACTGGTACGACGCGATCCCGCTGCCCGACGGCACCATCGGCCTCACCGTCGGCTCCGTCTCCGGCGACGGCCCCGGCGCGGGCCCCGGCTCCGCCCCCGGCGCGGCCGCCGCGATGGGCCGGGTCCGGGCCGCGCTGCGGGCGTACGCGGTGCTGGAGGGCGAGGACCCGGTCTCCGTCCTGGGGGACCTGGAGCTGCTGCTCAAGACCACCGAACCGACCCGCACCGCCACCGCCGTCTACGCCTGGATCGAGCCCGAGGAGCGCCGGATCACCCTGGCCGGCGCCGGGCACTGCCCGCCCGTCCTGGTCGGCCGGCACGGCGCCGAGTTCGTGGAGACCTCGCTCTCCGCCCCGCTCGGCATGCTGGCCTGCTGGGAGGCCCCCGGGGTGGAGTTCGTCGCCGAGCGCGGCGACACCCTGCTGCTCTACACCGAGGGCCTGGCCCGCCGCTGCGGCCCGACCCTGCACGCCGGGCAGGCCAACCTGCGCCGGGCCGCCGCCGACGCCCCGCGCGACGTGCGGATCGACCCGGACCGGCTCTGCGCCCACCTGCTGGCCGTCTGCCCGGACCCGGACGCCGGGGGCACGGCCACCGACGACCTGATGCTGCTGGCGGCCCGCTTCGAGTGACGGTTCGGGCCCGGAACGAACGGGCGGCCGGGCGTCCGTACCATGGACGGACGCACGGCCGCCCGCGCGTGTCGCGATCCGACACCTCCCCCAGGGGCGGCGGTACCACCCCCCAAGGAGGCGTTGCACGTGACCGAGGACCGTACCCCCGCGGTGGCCGAGAACCCCGAGGCCGAGGGCGGCGAGGAGCCTGAGCAGCACAAGGGCCGCAAGAACGGTCTCTACGGCGACATCTCCGACGAGCTGGCCGCCTCGATGAAGTCCGGCTGGGCCGACACCGAGCTGCACGGCCTCGCCCCCGTCGCCCAGGCCCCGTACGCGGCCGAGCGCCGCGCCGCGCTGTCCGCCGCCTACCCGGGCGAGCGCCTGGTCGTCCCGGCCGGCAACCTGCGGGTCCGCTCCAACGACACCGACTACGCGTTCCGCGCCGCCAGCGAGTACGTCCACCTCACCGGCGACCAGACCGAGGACGCGGTGCTGGTCGGCGAGCCGACCGGCGCGACCGGCCACGACTTCGTGCTCTACCTGCTGCCCCGCTCGAACCGCGAGAACGGCGAGTTCTGGCTGGACGGCTACGGCGAGCTGTGGGTCGGCCGCCGGCACAGCCTGGCCGAGCAGGAGCAGCTGCTCGGGCTGCCCGCCCGCGACGTGCGCAAGGCCGCCGAGGAGCTGGCCGCGAAGGCCGCCGACTCGGCCGTGCCGACCCGCATCGTCCGCGGCTACGACGCCGGCCTGGAGGCCGCGCTCGCCGACGCCCTGGACGCCGACAAGGACGCCGGGCTCAAGGAGTTCCTGAGCGGCCTGCGGCTGGTCAAGGACGCGTGGGAGATCGGCGAGCTGCGCGCCGCCTGCGACGCCACCGTCAAGGGCTTCACCGACGTGGTCCGCGAGCTGGGCCAGGCCGTCGCCACCTCGGAGCGCTGGATCGAGGGCACCTTCTGGCGCCGCGCCCGGGTCGAGGGCAACGACGTCGGCTACGGCACCATCGCCGCGGCCGGCCCGCACGCCACCACCCTGCACTGGGTGCGCAACGACGGCGACGTGCGCCCGGGCGAGCTGCTGCTGCTGGACGCGGGCGTGGAGACCAGCACCCTCTACACCGCGGACGTCACCCGCAGCCTGCCGATCAACGGCAGCTTCACCGAGGTCCAGCGCCGGATCTACGACGCGGTGTACGACGCCCAGGAGGCTGGCATCGCCGCGGTGAAGCCCGGCGCCCGGTTCCGCGACTTCCACGAGGCCTCGCAGCGCGTGCTCGCCGAGCGGCTGCTCGCCTGGGGCCTGCTGGACGCCTCGGTGTACGACGTCGAGAAGGTCCTGGAGCTGGGCCTCCAGCGCCGCTGGACCCTGCACGGCACCGGCCACATGCTCGGCCTGGACGTCCACGACTGCGCCCACTCGCGCCGCGAGGAGCACGTCGACGCGCTGCTGGTCCCCGGCATGGTGCTGACCGTCGAGCCCGGCCTGTACTTCCAGCAGGACGACCTGACCGTGCCGGAGGAGTACCGCGGCATCGGCGTCCGGATCGAGGACGACATCCTGGTCACCGCCGACGGCAACGAGAACCTCTCGGCCGGCCTGCCCCGCAGCGCCGAGGACGTCGAGGCCTGGATGGCCTCGCTCGCCTGAGCCTCCGCACGACGGCCGTGACGCGGCCACGGTGAAGGGCCCGGCCTCCCGAGCAGTGGGAGGCCGGGCCCTTCGGCTCCGGTGCGGGCCGCCGGTGTCAGCGACGGACGGCGGGCCGCAGGGTGGTGGGGGCGCCGTAGTGGCCGTCCGAGGCGCCGCCGACCTCGATCTCCACCGGCTTGGTGGAACCGGTCCGCTTCAGGCCGACCCGGAAGGTGTACTCGGCCGGGTTGCCCGTCATCACGCCGGTCAGCTGGGCCGGCGCCACCCCGATCCGCCCGTTGCAGTCCTCGGTCGCCTCGAAGGACTTCCACTCGCCGCCGACCTTCGCCTCGATCGTGACGTCCTCCCCGGTCAGGCCCTCGCTCGCGGGCACGGACAGGTACACCGCCGGGCGCAGCAGGCCGGGGCCGTCGGGCGAGGAGACCTTGAAGGAGAACTCGGTCGGGGTCCCGCCGACGACCAGCGGGGTCGGCTTGGAGACCGAGTTCACCACCGGGCGGTGCGAGTCGACGACGGACGTGGTCACCACGCCCTTGGTCAGCACCTTGTAGGTGGACGGCACCACGGCGTCCGCCTCGACGTACAGCTTGCCCGGCTGGTTGCCCGCGTCGAGCACCATCCGGTACTCGACCGTCCGGCTCTCGCCGGCGGCCAGCTCGAAGGCCGCGTCGTTGCCCGTACCCGCGTAGTCCATGCCGCCGCCCTGGCTCAGCGCGGGCATGGCCTTCCAGCCGGTGGCGTCCTTGCGCTCCAGGGTGCCCTGCGCCATCGAGAGCACCCGCCGGCACTCCGCGCCCTCGAACTGCTGGGTGGCCACCACCGGCGCCACCGCGCGGGTGCCCGAGGCGTCGTTGTTCTTCCAGGTCACCGAGAAGGAGACCTGGTCGCCCACCTGGATCTTCTGGCCCGCGCGCAGGCCGTTGAAGGTGATCCCGATGCCGCCGGCGGGCTTGGCCGGGGCAGGCGCGGCCGGGGCCTTCGCGGCGGTCTTGGCCTCGGTCTTGGCGGCCACGGGCGCGGCCGGAGCGGCGGCCGGGGCGGCGTTGGTCAGGGCGGGGGTGGTCGGCGCGGCCTCGGTGGTCGGCGCGGCCGGGGCGGGGACGGTCGGGACGGCGCCCGCGCCGGGGGTGGCCGACGAGGTGACGGCCGGGGTGGAGGCGGGAGCGGAGGCGGCGACGGACGCCTCGCCGTTCGTCGGGCCGCAGGCCGCGATTCCCACGGCGGTGACGACGGCCAGCGGGACGATCTTCGCAATACGGGCGATAACGGACGCGTTCATGTGACAGTCCCCCCAAGGACATGGTGATGGTGGTGATCGAATGAGCGGGCGCCTACGGTCGCGCCCCGAGGAACCGGCCCGAGCCCCCCGGCTCCGCCGGCTCGCTCTCCCTGCCTCTCACCCTGATAGACGTCCATCCCGCCGGGGGGTTGCAGGCCGGTTCGAAGAATTTTTCCCGGCCCCTCCCCGGAACGCCGAAAGGCGCCGCGACCGGGGGAAACCCGGTCACGGCGCCTCAACTGCCAGTGCGGAACGGCTACTTCACGACCGTCACCGGGACGATCAGCTCCTTCACGGAGGTCAGCGGCGCGGAACCGTCGTACGGCAGCACCGCCTGGACGGACACCGGCATCGTGCCGGGCCCGTCCAGCTTGTCGAGGGCCATCCGGTACGTCACCGTCCTGGACTCTCCCGGCGCGAGCGAGAACTGGGCCTGCTGGCCCACCATGGCGTAGTCCATGCCGCCGCCGATCGCGAGCGGGATCTCCTTCCAGACGCCGCCGTCCTGGCGCTCCAGCTTGCCCTTGTTCATCGTGACCATCTCGCTCGGCGGCGTCCCGGCGTACTCCTTCGTGTAGACCAGCGGCTGGAGCTTGTCGTAGGTCTTCTGGCCGGTGTTCCGGTACGTCACCGTGAAGGTCACCGGGGTGCCGTTGGTGGACACCTTCTGCCCGGCGCCGAGGCCGCCGTCGACCGTGATCGCGATGTCCTTCGCGCCCTTGTCGGACGCGGTCAGGGACGGTGACTTGTGGCCGCTCACGTCCAGGCTGTTGACGATCGCCGTCAGGCCCGGCTGGTAGTCGCTCTTGAGCCCGTTCGCCACCACGAAGACCTGGTCCAGGCCCATCCCCCACAGCTGGGCGGTGAAGGTGTCCCCGGGCTTGCAGGTGACGTTCCACTGGGTCTTGTCGATCGTCTTGCCGGCCACGGTGGGCTTGGTCCGCACGGGTGCGCCGACCGAGGAGTAGCCGTTGTCCGGGAAGTAGGGCCGGCCCCAGATCGGGCAGTTCGGCTGGTGGCCCCAGCCGCTGTCGGCGACCAGGTCGTCCGTCGTCGGCCAGGCGCCGCCCTCGAGTTCGTCCGGGGAGTTGTAGGCCACGACCAGGACGCCGTACGGCTCGCACCTGGCCGGCGCCCAGCCCTGCTGCGGCTCCGTCGGCGCGCCCGGACTCAGGACGCAGACCCGGTCGGCCGAGACCGGCACGGCCTTCCAGCCCGCCGGGACCTTGAACTTGACGCCCCGCAGGCTGGACGAGCTCGCCGGGCCGCTCGCGGTGCCGGGGGCGGAGGTCGCGGTGGTCGGGACGCCGTCGGCGAGCGGGACCTCCGTCTCGGCCTCGCTGGTGGGCGTGCCCGAATCGGTGGGGGCGGCCGTCGGGCTGGGGTCGCCGGTCGGCTCGGGCGTCGGGCTCGGCGAGGTGGTCAGGGTGGCGGCCGGGGGCGGGACCTCGTCCTGGGCGACCGGCTCGCCGTGGAAGGTGAGCACGCCGAGCGCCATGGCGGCGGCCAGGCCGAGCGGCACGGTGACGGCGTACACCGGGCGCAGCCGGCGGATCCGGTTCTTCGGGGGAGCGGCCGGGCGCAGGCTGGCGGCCGTGACGAGGGAGGCCCGGGCCGTCATCGCCTCGCGGAGCAGCCGTTCCGTCGGTGTCTCGGCCGGCCCGTCGCCGTCGCCGCCGGTGCGGCGGGGGAGCTTGTCGGTCATCGAACCTTCTCCAGGTGCTTTTCCAAGGCGTCCAGAGCGCGGCTGGCGGTGGACTTCACGGCACCCCGGGACAGTCCCAGGGTCTCGGCTATCTGCGCCTCCGACAGGTCGGACCAGTAGCGCAGCACCAGCACCTCACGCTGGCGGGGAGTCAACTCCTGCAGGGCCACCAGCACCCGGCGGTGCTCGTCGTTGAGCACCGCGTGGTCCTCGGCGGACGGGGCGTCGGCCACGTGCGGCGGCACGTACTCGCGGGCGGTCTTGCGGCGGCGCAGCATCGAGCGGGCGCCGTTGACCACCGAGGTGCGCAGGTAGCCGAGCGCGTTGTCGAGGTCGTCCAGCTCCTCGCCGTAGCGCTGGTAGAGCTGGGTGAAGGCGTCCTGGACGACGTCCTCGGCCAGGTCCTGGTGGTCGACCAGCATGACCGCCATCCGGACCAGGCCGAGCCGGTGGGCGTGGTACAGGTCGGTCAGGGTGGGCCGGTCCTCGGCGGGCTTGCGACCGCCGCGCAGCAGCCGGAAACCGGAGCGGCGCTGCTTCGCCTCCTGCTCGGTGGCGGCGCCGGCGAGCGGCTCGCCGGCCTCCTGCGCGCCGAACAGCGCGGCGACGACTCCACGGATGGAGAAGCCCCGCCCCCCTGCCTGCGCGGCGGTCGGCCCGATGGCCATGGACATGCGCGTTTCCGCTTTCCCCCGGGACGGTGACGGCGGCCGCCGTTCCGTCAGGTCACCTGATCAAGATCGTGATCGGGGGGATCATCCCAGCCGCCCTCTGCCGGGTTCCCTCCGCCCCCGTACCAAAGGACGTGTGACGGGGGTGAAGGTTGCAGGTGGGTTCGAAGAAAATTCCGAAGGGGTCGGGACGGCTACACTCACCGGCATTCCGCCACCCGTGAGCAGGGGGTTCGCATGGCCGAGCAGCACGCCGAGGACCGGACCGGTGCCGCCCCGCGGCCGGTGCCCGTCGCCATCGGCCGGCGCCCGGAGCCCGTGCACGACGTCGCGGTGTACGCCTTCCCGGGCATGGCACCGTTCGAACTCGGCGTGGTGGTCGAGGTGTTCGGACTGGCGCGGCCCGAGCTGACCGGGCTGCTGGCGGCGCCCTGGTACGGGCTGAAGGTCTGCGCCGACCGGCCCGGGACGCCGCTGGAGGCGGTGGGCGGCTTCGCGCTGACCGCCCGGCACGGGCTGGACGAGCTGGCCGCGGCCGACACGGTGGTGGTCCCCGGGGTGCCGAACCCGTTCGGCGGCGTCTCCCCCGACCTGGTCGAGGCGCTGCGCACCGCACACGGGCGCGGCGCCCGGATCGTGTCGATCTGCTCGGGCGCCTTCGCACCGGCCGCCGCCGGACTGCTGGACGGCCGGGAGGCGACCACCCACTGGCGGTACGCCGAGCTGCTCCAGCAGCGGTACCCGGCGGTGCGGGTCAACCCCGACGTGCTGTACGTGGACAACGGCGATGTGCTGACCAGCGCGGGCAGCGCGGCCGGCATCGACCTCTGCCTGCACCTGGTCCGCCGGGACCACGGCGCCAAGGTGGCCAACGCGGTGGCCCGCCGCTTCGTGGTGGCGCCGCACCGGGACGGCGGGCAGGCCCAGTTCGTCGAGGCGGCGGTCCGCCCGGTCGAGGAGGAGGACGACGGGATCGCCCTCAGCATGCGGTGGGCGCTGGACCACCTGTCGTCCCCGCTGACCATCTCGCAGCTGGCCCGCGCCGCCCGGATGTCGGACCGCTCGTACCTGCGGCACTTCACCGCCCGCACCGGGACCAGCCCGATGCGCTGGGTCGTCACCCAGCGCATCGCGACCAGTCTGGCGCTGCTGGAGTCGCCGGAGGGGACGGTGGAGGAGATCGCCGCGGCGGTCGGCTTCGAGAGCGCCGCGACCTTCCGCCACCACTTCGGCCGGGTGATGCGCACCTCGCCGACCGCCTACCGGCGCTCCTTCGGGCGCGGGGTGGCCTGAGCGCGCGGTCTACTGCCCCTCGCGCTCCTCCGCGCGCTTCTCCTCGGCCTTCTCCGCGGTCCTCTCCCCGGCCTTCTCCGCGGACTTCCCCTCGCGCCGGTCCGCGTTGGCGACGATGGCGTCGTGCAGCCACTGGGCCAGGCCCGGCGCGATCTTCTCGTAGGTGTCGGTCCAGCGCGGGTCCGAGACGTACAGGCAGGCCAGGCCGCGGTGGATGGTGTACGTGCAGTCGTAGAAGTTCTGGCGGATGTGCTGCCGGTGCTCCTCCGCGAGGCCGGTGGCCACCGTGCCGTCGGCGGGCTCGCCGGCGGTGACCGCCCCGGCCAGGCGCTCGTTGAGCGCGGTCATCTCGGCCTGGATGCGCTGCCAGTCGGCCTTGGAGTAGCCGCCGGTGCGGCGCTGCGACTCGGCCCAGGCCGCGGTGTCGCCCCAGCGCTGCTCGGCCTCCTGCTCCCAGTCCTCCTGGTAGCCCTCGCCGAAGATCTCGAACTTCTCCTCCGGGGTCAGCTGAATGCCCATTCTCCGTGCCTCCATGGCGTGTTCGACGGCTGAGGCGAGCTCCTGGAGGTGACCGATCCGGTCGGTGAGCAACCGGTGCTGCCGCCGGAGGTGCTCGGTCGGGCTGACCGAGTCGTCGTCCAGGATCGCCGCGATCTCGTCCAGGGGGAACCCGAGCTCCCGGTAGAAGAGGACCTGCTGCAGCCGGTCGAGGTCGGCGTCCACGTACCGGCGGTAGCCGGACCGGGTCCGGCCGGCCGGGGACAGCAGGCCGATCTCGTCGTAGTGGTGCAGGGTGCGGACGGTCACCTTGGCGATCTTCGCCACGGCGCCGACCGAGTAGCCCTCACTGGTCATCGGGTTCCTCCCTGGTGCTGACCACCACCCTCGGCTCTCACGTCGCGTGAGGGTCAAGCCGTGGACGGGGACGGGCCCGTGCCGTCAGACCCCGGCGCCGGCCAGCGCCCGCTCGCGCCGCCGGCCGCCCCGACCGCCCCGGCGGCCGGTGCCGCCGCTGCCGCCGTCGCCCGGTGCGCCGGGCCGCTGCCGCCGGGACCGCTGGGTGGGCCAGAACAGCACGTACCCGGCGGAGACCACCACGAAGGCGAGCCGGACGAAGCCGCGGGCCGCGTCGGACGGGAGCAACAGCGTGCCGCCGTACAGCGCGGCCAGCGCGATCCAGCTCCACCACGGGACGAGCCGCTTCTGCCCGACGGCGTCCCAGAGCAGGGTGCCGAGCAGGATCGAGGCCGTGTAGTACGTGTAGACGCTCGGGTCGAGCAGGATGCGGGCGTCCGCACCCAGCAGCACCACGGCCGGCCAGCGGCCGCGCCAGACGGCGACGCAGCCGAGCCCGATGCCGAGCGCGAACTGGGTCGGCCGGTCCCACCAGGGGGTGGCCGGGTCGGTGACCCCGAACCAGCGCAGCGCGGAGGCGGGCTGGTTCGGGATGGTGAACTTGGCGGCCGCCATGGTGTCCAGGTTGCCCAGGTAGAACGGCAGCCAGGCGATCGCCACCAGGGCGCAGAACCAGAGCGCGGTGCGCAGCCAGGCGGGCCGGGGCAGCGCCAGGATCAGCGGGGCGAAGGCGATCGCCCAGGGCTTGGAGTCCACCGCCAGCGCCAGGAAGACCGCGACCTGAACGGGCTTGCCGCGGGCCAGGGCGTGCGCGGCGAGGGTGGTGAAGAACAGCGCGAGGACGTCGTCCAGGTGCGCGAAGCGGACCGAGACCTCGACCCACATCGGGATGAACGCCAGCCCGGCGATCAGCAGCCGCTGCTGCAGCCGCCGGTGGTTGGTCCCGGTGCCGAGGTAGTACAGGGCCGCGGTGCGGCCGACCACGACCAGCATCACCAGGCCCAGCCCGGCGCTCACCGCCTCGGCGATCAGCTCGCCGGTGTGCGGTGCGAACGGGGCGGTGAGCCGGGCCGCGGCCAGGCTGACCGGGCCGATCTGGAGCTCCGGGTGGTGGGCGTAGAGCGACAGGCCGCCGTCGGGCTGGCCGCTGAAGAGCAACTGCTCGCCCTGGCGCAGGTAGTGCCAGGAGAAGCCGCCGCTGGGCTCGACCAGGAGGAACCAGAGCACCGTCCAGGCGGTCAGCAGGACGTGGTGCCTCCGGAGCGGCAGCCCGGCTATCCGCCCGGTCGTCGCCTCGTAGTCGGTGGTGGTCCGTGCCGTGCGTGCTACCCGCACCTGTCCTCTCCCCGCCGTTCCGCCCCCCTCCGGCCGGACATCCTATGTGACGGAGGAGAACCGTCCGGACCGCCCGCGGGACGGCCCGGGTCGGCCCCCGGAACGGCCCGTGCCGCCCGCGGATCCGTCCGAGGGGACGGTGCGGGCGGCACGGGGGTGTTCCGGATCAGTGCGCTTCGGGTCGGCGCGCCTCGGGTCGGCGTGCTCGCGTCAGCGCGCTTCGCCTCAGCCCTGCTGGGCGGACTTGCGACGGCGCAGCACCACGAGGGTGCCGACACCGGCCACCAGGACGGCGCCGCCGGTGGCCGCGATGGCGGTGGTGTTGCTACCGCCACCGGTCTGGGCCAGGGCCTTGTCGCTGCCGTCCGCGGCGGCCTTGGCCTTGTCGACGGCGGCCGGGGTCAGCGGCGGCGGGGTGATGACCGGGGGCTCCACCGGGAAGTCGATCGGGCCCGAGGTGTCGCCGCTGCTCTCGACCGGGGCCGGGGCGGTGGCCGAGCCGGAGGGCTCACCGGTGGCCGGAGTGGTCGGCTTCTCGGTCGGCTTCTCGGTGGGCTTCTCGGTCGGGGTGTCGGTCGGCTTGCCGGTGGGCGTCTCGGTCGGCTTCTCGGTCGGCGTGACGGTCGCGGTGGCCGACGGCGAGCCGCTCGCGGTCGGGCTGGGCTTGCCCGTCTGGGACTGGGTCGGCGTCGGGCTGGGCTTGCCGGTGTGCGTCGGGGTCGGCTTGCCGCCCGGCGCCTTGATGGTGAAGCCCACGCCGCCGTCGCAGCTGAGGTGGCCGTTGTCGACCGGCTGGTGGGTGGAGTCGTCGAGCTGGGCGGCGAAGACGACCGGGACGACGCCGGCCCGGCCGAGCGGGGAGCCGTCGTTGAAGGACGCCCGGACCTTGATCGGGACGTTCTTGCCGCGGTTCACCCCGAGCAGGTCGTCGGCGACCGGGTTGCCGGCCGAGTCGAGGGTGCCGAGCATCATCAGGACGGAGCTGTTCTTCTCGCCGCTCTGGTCGGGGGCGACCACGGCGGTCTGCCACTCACCGCCGGGGAGCCGGTACTGGACCTTGAGGTCCTTCGCCTGGAGCGAGCCCGCCTTGTTCTTGAACTTGAGCAGCGGGATGAAGACGAAGTCGTGCTTCGTCCGGTTGTCGATCTTGAAGGTGAACTCGCGGGCGTCGCCGCCGGCGATGAAGGTGCCGGGCACGCCGTTCAGCGAGAGGTCGAGGCTCGCGCGCGACGCCTTGTCGGCCTGCGAGGCGACGGCGGACGGGGTGCCGGTGGCACCGACGGCCATGGCGCCCTGGGCGCCGGCCAGGACGAGCGAGGACGCGAGCGCGGCGGCCCCGGCAAGGGCAAGACTGCGACGTATGGACAAGGGAGACCTCACGGAAGTGTCCGGGCGAGGCCCGGGCGCGAGGGGGCGGCCGAAGAACGCCGCGGACCCCCCGCGAAAGCTGAAAGTGCGACGGAGAGTACCGAACGACGGGACCGGTCCGGAAGGCGGGTGGCACACTGCGGTCCGGGCCCGGGAGAGGGCTGCCCGATTCGTCCAACTCTGGCCGTCCGTACGCCTTTTGCGCTCGGCTGGGACGGCGGCCGGATGACGGGTACACGCCCGGAGGACGGTACCGCACGACCCCCGGCGGCGGGCGGCGCGTGCGCGCGGCACCCGGCCCGCCGGGGGTCGGTCCGTGAGGGGGGTCGGCCGTGCGGGATCTGATCCTCCGGGCCGGCCCGGAGGATCAGCCCGCGAAGAAGGACTTGGCCGCGATCACCGCGCGCTCGTCCGCCAGCGCCTCGCCCGGGCGGGTGCCGTGGCCCAGCAGCACCCCGCCCCAGCGCATCCCCATGTAGTCGGCGGTCAGCCGGAGGGTGCCAATCAGCGGCTCGGCGTTGTCGTCGTCCTCGGTGGCGAGGGCGGTCACGCCCCAGATGGTGCCGCCGCGCATCCCCTCGCGGAACTCCACGCCGGGCACCCGGAACCAGGCCGACCAGTAGTCGAGGTAGAGCTTGGCGCTGGTCGGCAGCGCGTACCAGTACAGCGGCGCGACGAAGACCAGGTCGGTGGCCGCCAGGGTGGCGTCCAGCAGCGTCCGCTCGTGGCCGGCCGGCTCGGGGTACGTGCCGTCGCCGGTGTGCCGCAGGTCCCGGAAGGGCGGCAGCGGGTGCTCGTCCAGCCGCAGCCACCGCTGCTCGGCGCCTGCCGGCAGGCTCGACTCGGCGGCCAGCCGGGCGAGCCGGGCCGAGTTGCCGTCGGGGCGCGCGCTGGCGTCGAGGAACAGGAAACGGCGCGGCGTCTCGGCGCCGGGCGGCTGATCACCCATCAGGACTCCTCCGTGGTACGTACGGTGCGGACGCAGGAGTGAGCAGCCGTCGGACGCCGGTTTATTCCGCGCCCATGCCAACCGCCGGGCGGCAGCCGGGGATTGGCGGGCGCGGGTCCGGTCCGGCAGCCCGGCCCGGGGGCCGGCGGGCGGAGGTCAGTCGGGCAGCCCGGCCCGGCGGCGGGCGACCTCGGCGACCGCCGCCCAGTCCTTGTCCCCGTCGCCGTGGGCCAGCGCGTCCAGGAAGGCGTCCCGCAGGACGCTGCCGATCGGCAGCGGCACGTTGCGCGCGGCCCCCGCGTCCAGCGCGAGGCCGACGTCCTTGAGGCCGAGCGGCAGCCGGAACCCGGCCGGCTCGTACCGGCGTTCGGCCACCATCGCGCCGTAGCCGGTGTGGATCGGTCCGGGGAAGATCGTGCCGGTGAGCAGGTCGACCAGGTCGGTCGGCCGGATCCCGTGCGCCTCGGCCAGGCTGCACGCCTCGGCCATCGACTCGATCGCGCAGGCGATCAGGAAGTTGGTGCTGATCTTGACGGTGTTGGCCTGCCGGGGGCTCTCGCCGAAGTGCCAGGTGCGCTCGCCCATCGCGGCGAACAGCGGCTCGGCCCGCTCCAGCAGCTCGGGCGCGCCCGCGACCAGGATGTTCAGCCGCCCCGCCGCCGCGACCGGCGGCCGGCCGAGGACGGGGGCGGCGACGTAGCCGACGCCGTGCTCGGCGTGCAGCGCCTCGGCCCGCTCGGCGAGGGCGAGCGAGACGGTGGCCATGTTGACGTGCAGGGTCGCCCCGGCGCCGGCCAGCAGCGCGGGGTCGAGCAGCAGCCGCTCGACCGCCGTGTCGTTGGCGAGCATGGAGACCACCGTGTCGGCGGCGAACACCTCGGCGAGCGAGCCGGCCGCCTCCGCGCCCTCGGCCACCATGGCGGCCACCGGCTCGGGCGAGCGGTTCCAGACCCGTACGGTGTGGCCGGCCCGCAACAGGCTGCCGGCCATGCCGCGCCCCATCGCACCCAGCCCCACGAAGCCGATCGTCCGCCCGGTCATCCGCGCACTCCCGTCGCCGCCGCACCGCTCGTATGCGGCCGACTGTACGTCAGAAGAGCTGCGCTACCTGCCGGTCGGCACGGAAGCACACCCGGAGCCGGGCCGGTCCTCAGGCGCAGGCGCGGGCCCGGGACGGCAGCCGGGTGCGGTCGGCGGCCGCGCCGCGCTCCAGCTCGGCGACCACCCGGGTGCGCAGCAGCTCGTACTGGGCCTGGAGCCGGCCGGGGCGGGCCGGGCGGGCGACCGGGCGGCCCCGGCCGACCAGCTCGTCCGGCCCGAACTGCTCGCGGGTGAGGTCGATCTCGAAGCCGGTGGCGAAACGGTTCCACCAGTGGAGGTCCGTCCGCACCCCGTCGACGTACACCTCGCCCATCATGAGCTCGCCGCCGAGCAGGTCGTGCACCACCATCGCCGTCACCCCACACTGACCACGGGCGGGATTGTCGGGACGCCAGTGGGCCAGATCCTCGGGCGCACAGGTGTCGACGCCCCAGGAGGAGCGGATCGCGCGTTCGATGTCGTTGAGGGTCCACGCCGTCATACCGGGAAGCCTGCCACGCGCCACTGACAGCGGCACCGGCTTTTCGAAGGGTCATCCCGTGTTCTGCGGCTACCCTTCCGGCGTTCACCCGAACGAGACCCCGGCCCGGCGGGCCCGGCCCCTGGCGCGGGGCGGGCCCGCCGGGCCCCCGGTCACTTCGCCAGCTCGGCGACGCCCGCCTGCGCGAACTGCTCGTCCAGGTCGCCGCTGGGCGCGCCCGCGACGCCGACGGCCGCGATCGGGGCGCCCTTCGACTGGATCGGGGCGCCGCCGGCCAGGAACAGGGTGCCCGGGATGTCCTTCAGGTTCGGGGCCTGGGCCAGGCGCTTGGCCAGCTCCGAGGTCGGGGCGTTCCAGGACACCGCGGTGAAGGCCTTGCGCTCGGCCGAGACCGGGGCCTGCGGGCCGGCGCCGTCGCCCTTCAGCAGCACCCGGGTGACGCCGTCGCGGTCGACGACCGCGACCGACACGTGCTGGCCGGCCTTGGTGGCCGCGTCCAGGGCGGCCTGGGCGGCGCGGGTGGCGGCGTCGATGGTCAGGCCGCTGCTCGGGGCCAGGTTCTTGTTCTGGGTGTCGGCCTTCGCCGCGGCCGGGACGGCCGGGGTGTCGGTGGACTCGGCGCTGGCCGAGACGGCGCCCACGGTGGCGGCGGCGAGCGCGGCGGCGGCGACGGTGCCGGTCAGCACCCGGGTGCGGACGGAGGTCTTCTTCATGGTCCAGCTCCTCAGCGGATCTGCGGGGTGGGGTCGGGTGAGGTGGGGCGGAGTGGGGGAGTTCGGGGCCGCCGGGCCGTTGGGGGGATCGCCCGGCGGCGTGCTTCGATCCTCCGGCCGGGGAAGGGGCCGCCGCATCGGCGGTCCGGCGCGGGCGTCCGGGCATGATGGGGGACGGCGGCGTCAACCGATCGGCTGATGCGGCCCCGGGCCGGACGGGTCACCATCGAGGGATCGGTGCGGGTCGGTGCGGATCGGGACGGGCCCGTACGGACCGGTACGGCCGGTACGGGCAGGCGCCGACCGCGCACGCACCACCCGTTCAGCCAGGAGCCACCCGTGCAGCAGCCCCGCCCGACCGCCGGCCGCCCCGCCGCGGACCGCACCGGCGCCGGCGGCGCCCTCGGCCACGACGCCGGCGATCCGGACGCGGGCCGGCTCGCACTGCTGCTGGACTCCGCCTTCCTGCTGCTGCTCGCCGCCGCGCTCAGCCGCTACCTCACCCACCACTCCGGCACCGCGCAGGCGCCCTGGGTGATCGGGCTGAGCGCGGCCCTCGCGGTCGCCCAGCCGGCCGGGTCCTGGCTCGCCCACCGCCGTCCGACCGCCCCGGACCGGCACCGCCGCTGGGCGCTGGCCCTGGTGGTGGCGCTCTGGGTGGTGCTGGTGCTGCTCGCGCCGAGCTTCGCCTGGTGCGCCGTGCCGCTGATCTACACCGGGCTGCGGGTGCTGCCCGCGAAGGCGGCCATCCCGCTGGTCGGCGCGCTGACCCTGCTGGTGGTGACCGCCGAGGTCCGGCTGCCCGGCGGCGCCGACGCCACCCTCGTCCTGCTGCCGGCCGCGGTGGCCGGACTCGCCACCGGCGTCTTCCTCTTCATGGCCCGGCAGGCCGCCCGGCAGCGCGCGCTGATCGCCGACCTGGTCCGCACCCGGCGCGAACTCGCCGCCACCGAACGGCGGGAGGGCACCCTGGCCGAACGCGAGCGGCTGGCGATGGAGATCCACGACACCCTGGCGCAGGGCCTGTCCAGTCAGCAGATGCTGCTCCAGGCCGCCGAGCGCACCTGGGACACCCACCCGGCGACCGCCCGCACCCACGTCCGCACCGCCGCCTCGGTGGCCGCCCGGAACCTGGCCGAGGCCCGCCGCTTCGTCCACGACCTCGCCCCGGCGGAGCTGTCCGACGGCCGCACCCTCGACCGGGCGCTGCGGGCGCTGGCCGAGCGGGAGTCCGCCGAGAGCGGGCTGCCGGTCCGCTTCCACCTGGACGGCGCGCCCGTGCCGCTGCCCGCCGCCGCGCAGGCCGCGCTGCTGCGGATCGCCCAGGGCGCGCTGGCCAACGTCCGCGAGCACGCCGGGGCGTCGACGGCCGCGATCACGCTGTCCTTCCTCGGCGACCAGGCCGTGCTGGACATCGCCGACGACGGGCAGGGCTTCGACCCGGGCGCGGCCGGTGCCGGGGGTGGGAACGGCGCCGGGGACGGGGGCGGCCGTGGGTACGGCCTGCCGGCGATGCGGGCCCGGCTGCGGCAGCTGGGTGGCAGGCTGACCGTGGAGAGCGCGCCCGGCGAGGGCACCGTCGTCTCCGCCGCGATCCCCCTGGACGACCGATGAGCCCGGAACACCGGTCCCCCGAAGCACAGATGAGCCCGGACGAGCGATGACCCTGGAGCACCGATGAGCACGACTCCCGGCCGGACCACTCCCGTCCGGACCGCTCCCGTCCGGCTGCTGGTCTGCGACGACCACGCCGTGGTGCGGGCCGGACTGCTGGCGCTGCTCGCGAGCGCCGGCGACATCGAGGTGGTCGGCGAGGCCAGCACCGGGGAGGAGGCCGTCGCGCTGGCCGCCCGGCTGGCCCCGCAGGTCGTCCTGATGGACCTCCAACTCGGCGACGGCATCGACGGGGTGGAGGCCACCCGGCGGATCACCGCCACCCCGGACGGGCCGCACGTCCTGGTGCTCACCACCTACGACACCGACGCCGACATCACCCGGGCGATCGCCGCCGGCGCCACCGGCTACCTGCTGAAGGCCGAGCGGCCCGAGGAGCTGTTCGCCGCCGTGCACGCGGCCGCGCAGGGCCGCACGGTGCTCTCGCCGCCGGTCGCCTCCCGGGTGATGGCGCAGATGCGGGCGCCCTCGCCGCAGCTCACCGAGCGCGAGCTGGACATCCTCGGACAGCTGGCGCAGGGGCTGGGCAACCGGGAGATCGCCCGGGCGCTGTTCATCAGCGAGGCCACGGTGAAGACCCACCTCGGCCGGATCTACGACAAGTTGGGCGTGGACACCCGGTCGGGCGCGGTGGCGGTGGCGAAGGAACGCCGGCTGCTGCGCTGAGCCCGCCCGCTCCGTCCTCCCCCGGCCGCTTCCCTGGCTGCTTCCCCGGCCGCTTCTCCGGCTGCGCTGGGCGCCCGTCCGGTGTCACAGCGTGCTGCCACGATGCTCGGAATGTCGGATTCCACGGCGGCGTCCAGCACTACGCGTCCGCGCCCGACGTCGGGCGGCTCGGGCGGCGGACACCCCGGTGGGACGACAAACCGCTGGTCCCGGGCCTTTCCGACCACCGCGGAGCACTCCGTCACGATGTGGATGTTTTGTGGATTCCGCTATTGACAAACCAACCACGCGGTTTGTTAGTTTGAGATCAACGACGTCCCCGGAGGTGGGGGCTCGCCGGGCCTGTGCGGACCGCTCTCGCCGGAGGGGGGTGTGGCCAGGGGGGAACGGCGGGTTTGCCGGGGTGTCGGGGGGAGCGGCAACGCCGAAGCCGCGCGACGAGGCGGCGTGGAGCGAGTCCGGGGGGACTCGCTCCACGCCTCCCCCGGTCCCCAGCGCCCCTGGTTGGACCAGCGCCCTCGGCCGGACCAGCGCTCCCGGCTGGACCAGTGCCCCCGGCTAGACCAGCGCGCTCCAGTACGGGCAGCGGACGTACGGCAGCGGCGGCGCACAGCGGTCGACGCTCCCGGACAGCACCGGGCCCCGCTCCGAGCGGGCCACTCCGGGCGAGCTCGCCGTCAGCCCGGCCTCGCCCGACTCGCCGAAGCGCAGCTCCAACCGGTAGCCGTCCGGCGTGGCCGCGGCGACGCCGGGGCGGTCCCGGCCGGCGTTCAGCGAGGTGATGGTCCAGCCGCGCCGCCGCCAGTGCCGCTCCACCACGTCCGCCAGCGCCGCCCGTCGGGACAGCGAGACGACGGTGAGGAGGTCCCGGCCCCGGGTGACGTACCAGAGCAGCTCCGACTCGCGCCCCGGCAGCGGCAGCCGCGCCCCCGCCCGCGCGGGCGCCCCCTGCCAGACCGGCGCCGGACGGACGGCGTCCAGGGTGTCCTGGAGCAGCGTCTCGCAGCGTTCGGTGGCGTCGAGTTGGTCGATCGTCACCTCCGGCCCCGACTCCGGCCCCGACTCCGCCCCCGGCTCGGACTCCGACCGCCGGACCGGCGCGACCCGCGCACCGCCGGGGCGGCCGGGGCCGCCGCCACCCGGGCATCCGACGTTCAGTTCGGCACCACCTGACTGCACAGGGCCCTCCGTACTCCCCCGGTGTTCAACCCGGGCCGGCATTCCGTCACTGCTTGGACGGCGGGCGGGTACGGGCAGTTCCCCTCCCGGTTCCGTCCCTCACCGTTCCCACACCTTCAAAATGCACTGCACGGTGCAGTTGAATCACTGATCTGCACTGTGTAGTTTACTTCCCGGGCCGACCGGCCGGGCCGGACCGGCCCACCGGCCGCACCCGGCAGGCCTTCTGACCCGCCGTCCGACCCAGTCATCGAGAGGACCCGCCATGCCCGTCATCACCGTCGGCACCGCCCGCATCCCCTACCGCGTCGTCGGCGACGGCCCCGACACCCTCGTCCTGGTGCACGGCACCGGCCCCGGCTCCGCCATGTGGGACGGCCTGCTGGACTCCTTCACCGACCGCTGGACCGTACTGCTGCCCGACCTCTCCGGCAGCGCGGCCGCCGAGGACGACGGCGGCCCGCTCGCCCTGGAGGCCCTGGCCGCCCAGGTCGCCGCCGTGATCGAGGACGCCGGCCGCGGCCCCGCCGACGTCCTCGGCTTCTCCCTCGGCGCCGTCGTCGCCACCGCGACCGCCGCCCTGCACCCCGGGCGGGTCCGCCGCCTGGTCGCCGCCGCAGGCTGGATCAGCGCGGAACAGGACGAGTACCTGCGGCTCTCCATGGCCACCTGGCTCTCCCTCGCCGACCACCCCGCCGCGTTCGGCGGCTACGCCACCCTCACCGCCTTCAGCCCCGGCTTCCTCGACCGGATCGGGCGCGCCGCCGTCCAGGCCAACACCGCCTACATGCGGCCGACCCCGGGCACCCTGCGGCACATCGCCCTCAACCTCGGCCTGGACCTCGGCCCGCTGCTCCCGCGCGTCCAGGCCCCCGCCCTGGTGATCGGCTGCAGCCAGGACGCCACCGTCCCGGTGGAGAACGCCCGCCGGCTGCACGCCGCCCTGCCCGGCAGCGCCTACGCCGAGTTCGACACCGGCCACATCGTGCTCGCCGAGCAGACCGGGGCGTTCACCGGCGCCGTCCGGGACTTCCTCGTCGCCGCGTGACCGCCCGCCGAGCGCCGACCGCCGACCGCCGACCGCCGACCGCAGGGAGGGAGCGAACGGCGGCGCGCGAGCGGCCCGTCCGGCGGGCGCGCACGGCCCGGGCGACCGGCGCGTGGAGCACACCGTTGCCCGAGAGGCAAGCCCTGCTCCAGAAAGGCCGATTACCGCGCATGGTGATCCTTATCGAATTGACTGAACGTCAACTTCAAAGGTGAGACTGCCTTGTCAGCAACATTCGCAAGGAGTCCACCATGCGCATACTCTTCACCGGCCCCGCCGCGGCCGGTCACCTCTACCCGATGGTGCCCACCGCCCAGGCGCTGCGCGCCGTCGGGCACGAGGTCCTGTTCGCCACCGGGCAGCCCGTCGAGCTGATCCGCTCCGCGGGCTTCCCCGTCGCCCAGGTCGGCGACGGCCGGGGCCTGCGGGAGATCATCGAGGAGGCTCTCGGCGGCAAGGTCCAGTACGTCAACCGGGACAAGACCCAGGAAGAGATCCTCGACATGGCGGCCGCGATGTTCGCGCACGCCTCCCGCCCCGACGTGGACGGCCTGCTCGCGGTCGCCACCGACTGGGGCGCCGACCTGATCGTCCACGACTCCTTCGCCGCCGCCGGCCCGCTGGTCGCCGCCCAGCTCAAGATCCCGTCGGTGGTGCAGAACTTCGGTGCCAGCCCCGGCCGCCCGATGGCCGACCTGGTGGCCTCGCACGTCTCCGACCTGTACGAGGAGCGCGGCCTGACCGCTCCGGGCGTCACCGCGGTGCTCAACCTCGGCCCGCTCGGCGGCGACCCGGACGGCCTGCCGATGCGCTACGTCCCGTACAACGGCGGCGGCATCGTCCCGGGCGAGTTCCTCCGCAAGCCCGAGCGCCCGCGAGCGGTCGTCACCCTGGGCACCGTGCTCGCCGAGATCGACGGCGTCCGCGCGGTGGTCCGCCTGGTCGAGGCGGCGGCCGAGGTCGACGCCGACTTCCTGCTCGCGGTCGGCAACGCCGACCTCGCCCCGCTCGGCACCCTGCCCGCCAACGTCCGCGGCCTGCCCTGGGTCCCGCTCAACGAGCTGCTCGGCCGCGCCGACGCGCTGATCCACCACGGCGGTTCGGGCACCATGCTGACCGCCCTCCAGGCCGGCCTGCCCCAGCTGCTGCTCCCCCAGGGCGCGGACCACTTCCTCAACGCCGACGCCATCACCGCCACCGGTGCCGCCCTGAGCTCCACCTCCGAGGCCGTCGACACCCCGCTGCTCACCCGTGTCCTCACCGACGCCGCGCTGCGCGACGCCGCCCACCGCCTCCAGGCCGACAACGCCGCCCTGCCCACCCCGGCCGCCCTGGTCCCCACCCTGGAGGACCTCGCCGCCCGCCGCTGATCCCACCCCCGCCGCCGGTGGCCGTACCGCTCACGGCCGTACCCGCTCACAGCGGTGCGGCCACCGGCGGTACGGCCGCCGACGCGCCGGCCCGGGGCAGCAGGAGCGGCGTGGCGAGGATGAGCAGTCCCGCGACCGCGAGGGCGGTGCGCGGTCCGGTGGCGGCCGCGAGCAGCCCGCCGAGCGCGGTGCAGACGGCGATGGACGCCTGCTGGCCGATCGACCAGGCCGACAGCGTGCGGGCGACCAGGTGCTTGGGCGTGCGTTCGAGCCGGTAGGTGGCGAGCACCGGGTTGAACAGGCTCATGTTGACGATGATCGCCAGCTCGACGGCCATCACGGTCACCAGGCCGACCACGCCGGGGCGGACGAAGGCCAGGCCGATCAGCCAGACGGCGCGCAGGGTGCCGACGGTCCGGAACACCCGGTCCCGGCCGTGGCGTGCGACGACCCGCCGGGCCAGCCGGGAGCCGATCAGCCCGCCGAGGCAGGGGGCGGCGAAGGCCAGGCCGTACTGCCATGGGGCGAAGTGGAGTTGGCGGAGCAGGAGGACGGCGAGCACCGGCTCGGTGGCCATGATCAGGCCGGAGACGAGCATGTTGTTGAGGTAGAGCGCCCGCAGACCGGGGTCGCCCAGGATGTGCCGCCAGCCGTCGAGCACCGCGCCCGCCCGCACCGGGTTCCCGCCGGTCCGCCGCGGCGCCTCCTCCCGGCCGCGGATCGCGGTGATGCTCAGCGCGGAGAGCAGGTAGCTGAGCGCGTCGGCCACCACGGTGGTGACCGGCCCGAACCGGCCGACCGCCGCCCCGCCCAGCGGCGGACCGATCGCGATGGAGCTCCAGTTCGTGGACTCGAACCGCGCGTTGGCCACCAGCAGATCGTCCGGCCGGACGAGGGCCTTGAGGTAGGCGCCGCTGGCCGCGCCGAACGCGATCCTGGCCGCGGCGACCACGATCGAGACCACCAGCAGCTGGACGAAGCCCAGCCCTCCCAGGGCGTACGCGACCGGGATCGACGCCATGGCCGCGAACCGGACCAGGTCCATCGCGATCATCACCGGACGCTTGCGCCGGAACTCCACCCACGGCGCGAGCGGCACCGCGATCAGCGCGCCCACCGCCGGCCCCACGGCGGACAGCGCGGACACCTCGGCCGGTCCGGCGCGCAGCACCAGCACGGCGATCAGCGGCAGCGCCCCGAACCCCAGCCCGGACCCGTACGCGCTCACCGCGTACGCCGCCCACAGCCAGCCGAACCGCCGGCCCAGCCGTTTCCCACCCGTCATGCGCGGTGCGCTCCCCTCGACGTCCCGACCCCGACCGGACAAACCGGAGTTGACCGGTGAGAGCCAACCGGGAGGCACAGCGGCCGGTCAAACAACCGTTTCGCCCACCCCGCACAACCACAGGTTGTTCTCTACAGTGGATCGGCGTGGACCTCGAAGCAGTGCGCACCTTCGCCGCCATCGCGGAAGCCGGCCAGTTCCAGAAGACCGCCGTCGACCTGTCGATCACCCAGCAGGCCGTCTCCAAACGCGTCGCCGCTCTGGAGCGCGACCTCGGCGTGCGGCTGTTCACCCGCACCCCGCGCGGCGCCGAACTCACCATCGACGGACAGGCGTTCCTGCCCCACGCCCGCGAACTGCTGCGCGCCGCCGAACGCGCGGTCGCGTCCGTACGGGCCGGCCGCCGCCCGCTGCGCGTCGACGTGCTCAACTCGCGCGGAGCCGTCTCGGGTCTGATGCGCGACTTCCACCGCGCCCACCCGGACATCGACCTCGACGTGCTGATGCTGCACGACATCGAGACCGCCGTGGCCGCCGTCCGCTCCGGCACGATCGACGCCACCTTCCGCGCCGTCGCCATGCCCGGCCGGCCGCTCCCCGAGGACATCGCATCCGTCCGGGTGCTCGACGAACCGCTCCACCTCCTCACCGGCCCCGCCCACGCCCTGGCGGGCGCCCGGACGCTGACCGTCGCCGACCTGGCCGGCCACCGGATCTGGATGCCCGGCATCGTCCCCGGCACCGAGTGGGGCGCCTACTACGCCGACCTCGTCGCCGAGTTCGGCCTCACCATCGAGGCCACCGGCCCCAACTTCGGCTCCGACGCCCTCCTCGACACCATCGCCGACACCCCAGCCCTCGCCACCTTCATGAGCGAGCGGACCCGCCTCGTCTGGCCCGCCGCCCACGGCCTGCGCCGCATCCCGGTGACCGACCCGACGCCCGTCTACCCCCACTCACTCCTCTGGCACCGCGACAACCCCCACCCGGCCCTCCCCGCCCTCCGGGCCCACCTCGCCACCGCCGCCCCCACCCCCGGCACCCCCGGCACCTGGACCCCCGCCTGGACCCACCCCCACTGACCGCCCCGACCGGCCCCGGACAACGCGAAAGCCCCAGGCCACTGGCCTGGGGCTTTACTGCTGGAGCGGGCGACGAGAATCGAACTCGCGCTCTAAGCTTGGGAAGCTCATGTTCTACCATTAAACTACGCCCGCCTGATGAGCCGTCAGAGACCGCTCGATCCAGTGTCACTGTACCCCATTCGCACCGGTGGTTGCACAGGGGGTCGGTGGACGTGGCGGAGCCGGGTGGGGCGGGTGTGGAGGCGTACTGTGTGGGCCGCGCGCGAGTGCTCCGGTGGGTGGGGGCCGAGGCGGCGAGCCATGGTGAGGAATGTCCGGAACATCCCCTAATGTGACGCTGTCCCGGGGCTCGGCCGTCGGGGCGAGTGCGTACGGGTGAGTACTGGGTTAGGGATGGGAAGGGGATCGATGGAGCAGCGCGCCGTCGTTCGTTGTGCCGAGGGGCACCTGTTCAGCACCACCACGTTCCCGATGCAGAACCTCGGTCCTGGCCGGCTCGGGCCCGGACGGTTGATCCGCTGCCCGCAGTGCGGACGGATGCGGAGTTCGGTGCTGGCCGACGTGCGGGAGCTGTCGGAGCCGCAACTGGCGCGGGCGATGCGGTTGGAGGCCGCGGAGTTCCTGGCCTGACGGTCGCGGAGGGACGGAACGGGCCCCGGGCGGATTCGTCCGGGGCCCTGTCGTGCACGTAACCTCGAAGCGTGCTGCTCTCTGACAAGGACATCCGGACCGAAATCGACCTGGGTCGGGTCGTCGTCGACCCGTTCGACCCGGCGATGATCCAGCCGTCGAGTATCGACGTGCGCCTCGACCGCTTCTTCCGCGTGTTCGAGAACCACAAGTACCCGCACATCGACCCCTCCGAGGAGCAGCCGGACCTGACCCGGCTGGTCGAGCCGGAGGGCGACGAGGCGTTCATCCTGCACCCCGGCGAGTTCGTGCTGGCCTCGACGTACGAGGTCATCACGCTGCCCGACGACGTCGCGTCCCGGCTGGAGGGCAAGTCGAGCCTGGGCCGGCTGGGCCTGCTCACCCACTCCACGGCCGGCTTCATCGACCCCGGTTTCAGCGGCCACGTGACCCTGGAGCTGTCGAACGTCGCGACGCTGCCGATCAAGCTCTACCCGGGCATGAAGATCGGGCAGCTGTGCCTGTTCCGGCTCTCCTCGCCCTCGGAGCACCCGTACGGCTCGGAGCGCTACGGCTCGCGCTACCAGGGCCAGCGCGGCCCGACGCCGTCCCGCTCGTACCTGAACTTCCACCGCAGCGACGTCTGAGCACAGGACCCGCAGGACCCGCGGGCCCCACGGAGCGCACGCACGACGGGCGGCCTGACCCCTCACCCGAGGGATCAGGCCGCCCGCGGCGTTTCTCAGGCCCGCTTCGGGCTGGTGACGGCTACCAGCTCGGTGCCGTCCTCGGACAGCCGCAGCTCGGTGCGCAGCTCGGCCAGCTCGCCGAGGTGGTGCAGGTGGGTGCCGCCGCAGAAGATCTGCGCGCCGCCCTCGGGCAGCTCGCAGTGCCACTGGCGGCGGGCGGTGAGCTCGGGGCCGGGCACCTCGATGCGGACCGGGGCGTCGGCGGCGACCCAGGCGGCCAGCCGGGCGTTGACGGCCTCGGTGAGGGCCGGCAGGGCGTCGGCGAGGGCCGGGAACTCCTCGGTGGCGTCCACCGTGAAGCCCTTCTTCTTCAGCGACTTGCCGAGCCGGTAGGTGTCGGTGCTGGCCGCGGTGTCCATCACCGAGCTCGCCATCGCGAGGCTGTCGAAGTCCGGGTGGCCGAAGGCGTCCGAGCGGCCCGGGTCCTTGCGCCAGCGCGGGGCGAGCGCGGCGTTCAGGGCGAGGGCGAGCAGGTGGCAGCCGCTGTGCGAGGCGCTGAGGGCGCCCCGGCGGTCGGCGTCGACGGCGAGCGCGGCGGTGCGGCCGACGAGGTCCCCCGGGTCGCCGTCGACGACGTGCAGGACCAGCCAGGACCACTCCTCGTCACCGCGCCGGACCGGGATGTCGGCGCCGACCAGTGGCTCCCCGCCCTCCGGGCCGACGGCGCCGGTCAGGCAGTCGACCACGGCCAGCTCGGTGCCGTCGACGGTCAGGGTGCCGAGGTCGGCCGGCTGGTCGGGCCAGGTGTGGTCGAGCGGGTGGAACGGGGTCGCCGCGGTGACGACGGCGTACCGGCCGTCGGCCAGCGGGTGCACCGCGAGCACCGGGGACTCGCCGGTCACCGCCCCGGCCGGGAAGCTGACGTGGGTGGTGGGGAGGGTCATTCCTGGCTCCGGTGAAGGTGGGACGACGAGGGTGGGGCGGGCCCGGCGCTCGGCCGCGACCCGCCCCCATTCTGCCCTTCGCCCGTCGGAGCCCTCGGCCCGGCATCGCTCCGCCCGGTGCGGCTCAGCCCAGCGTCGGCAGCTTGATCAGCACCAGCAGCGCCACCAGCTGTATCGCCGAGGCGGCCGCGGCCTTGCCCCAGGGCAGGTCGTGCAGCCGCCGGACCATGCTGGTCAGCAGGTACGCGCAGAGCATCCAGGTGGCCCAGCCGACGACCTGGACGACGGCGCTGCCGGAGGGCAGCACCAGGTCGAGCAGCAGCCGGGGCGCGTCGGTGAGCCAGCCGATCAGCGCGGCCAGGCCGACGGTCGCCTTCCACGGGCCGTCGCCGCCCAGCTGGCGGGCCATCGCGTAGGTGACCCCGCCGAAGAGCGCGCCGGCCACGGTGAAGCCGATGGCGGCGGCGAGGATGCCGGTCAGCGCCACGGTGAAGGTCGAGTTGACGATGTCGTCGTGGGTGAGCCCGATGCCGAGCACCGCGAGCGCGCCGTACAGCAGCGAGACGGTGAGGGCGGGCAGCCAGACCTGGTGGTCGCGGGTGCGGTCGAAGACCGCGGTCGGGCTGCGGAACAGGCCGGTGAACAGTTCGCGCCAGTGCGGCCGGGGCCCGGCGACGTGCGGGGCGGACTGGCCGCCGGCCCGGTAGACGGCGACGTTGTCCTGGCCGTACGGCTGCTGGTCGTAGCCCTGCTCGGCGCCGTAGCCCTGGTCGGGGCCGTAGCCCTGCTCGGGGCCGTAGGGCGGCTGCTGCCCGTGGCCGTCGTCGTAGTAGCCGTGCTCCTGGCCGGGGTGCCCCTGGTACGGCGGCTGTCCCTGGTACGGACCGCCGGCCGCGTACGGGTCGCCGACGGGGAAGGCCCGGGTGCTGCCGGGCCGGTCCGCCGCGTACGGGTCGTACCCGTCCCCCGCCGTCTGCCCGGGACCACCGGGCGTGCCGGGACCGCCCGGACCGCCGGGCGCGCCGCCGGGCCCGCCGGGCGTCGCCGCGTGCGGGGCCGTGAAGTACTCCGGCCCGTCCGTCCCCCCGTGCCCCCCGGGCGCGGACGGCGGCGGAGGGGCCGACCACCCGCCGCGCGGACGGTCCGCGCCCTGACCGTTGTCGTATCGATTACCAGCCACGGTCCGAAGGTACCCGTCCGGCCCGGCCCGCGGCGGCCCCGGACGAAGCCGGGGCCGGTTTGCAGCGAGGCTGAGACGAACGGGGCCGAAAACCCGCGGGGCGCGGGGTGGCTACCGCTGTGCGCCGACCGACGGCCCGTGCACCGCCGCGGCCGCGCTGGTGCCGGCCGGGCAGCCGCCCGGGCCGGCCGAGGTGCGGACGGCGCCGACCGGCAGCAGGGTGCCGCAGGCGATCCGGATGCCGTTCGGCAGCTCGTTGTCCGACTCCACGATCGCGCCGTCGCCGATCACCGCGCCGTCCAGCGCCGAGCGGGCGCCGACGGTGGCGAAGGCGCCCACGATCGAGTCCTTGACCAGGGTGTCCGGGCCGATCACCGCGCCGGGCAGGATCACGCTGCCCTCGACGATCGCGCCGGCCTCGACCACCGCGTCCTCGGCGACCACGGTGCCGCCGCTGAGCACCGCGCCCGGGTGGACGGTGGCGCCGGGCAGCAGCAGGGCGTCGCCGGTCGGGCCGGGGACGGCCGGGGAGTCGACCTTGCCGAGCACCAGGTCGGCCGAGCCGCGGACGAAGGCCGCCGGGGTGCCCAGGTCCAGCCAGTACGAGGTGTCGACGACACCGCGCAGCAGCGCGCCGGTGGCCAGCAGTTCGGGGAAGGTCTCACGCTCGACGGACACCTCGCGGCCGGTCGGGATGCGGTCGATCACGGACCGGGTGAAGACGTAGCAGCCGGCGTTGATCTGGTCGGTGACGATCTGCTCCGGGGTCTCCGGCTTCTCCAGGAACTCCAGCACCCGCCCGTCCTCGTCGGTCGGGACGAGGCCGAAGGCCCGCGGGTCCTCGACCCGGGTCAGGTGCAGGGTGACGTCGGCCCCGGCGGCCACGTGGCCGTCGCGCAGGGCGGCGATGTCGACGCCGGAGAGGATGTCGCCGTTGAAGACCAGGACCGGTTCGTCCGGGCCGCAGGTCAGGCCGGAGGCGGCGTTGCGGATCGCCCCGCCGGTGCCCAGCGGCTCGCGCTCGGTCAGGTAGACGAGCTCGATGCCGTACGGGGTGCCGTCCTGGAAGTGGTCCTCGAACACCTCGGCCAGGTACGAGGTGGCCAGCACGACGCGGGTGACGCCGGCGGCGGCCGCGCGGGCCAACTGGTGCGCGATGAACGGGACGCCTGCCACCGGCAGCATCGGCTTGGGGGTGTGGGTGGTCAGCGGACGCAGTCGCGTGCCCTTACCACCGACCAGCATGATCGCCTCGGTCATGGTCTGCGCTGTTCCCCTTGTGGTCTCTGCGGCCCGGCCCGGCGGGCCGACACCTCGTCGTCGGTCTGGACCCGGCCGTGCGGCCGGCGCGGGTCGCCACCCGCCCGGGGCTTCCGTCCGGAACGGGTCGACCGGCACGAAGCCGGTCCGGGCCTACTGTATTTGCTTCCGACCGAATGCCCGTCCGGCGCCTGTGCGATTGCCGTCACCCCCCGTACGCCCGCCGTACCGGGGCAGGCCGTCCGGAGCGACCGAAAGCCCGGCCCGGCGGGCGCGTTCGCGGCGTCCACCGGGCCGGGCAGTTGTAGCAGAACTGTCGAACAGCGGGCTCGTCGGCGCCGGTCAGGCGCCGACCGTCGCGGGCTGCTCCTCGTCCCCGGTCGGCGGGAGGGCCTTCACCGAGTCGAGCAGCAGCTGGGCCACGTCGACCACCTTCAGGTGCTCCTTGGCCGCGCCCTCGTTCTTCTTGCCGTTGACCGAGTCGGAGAGCATCACCAGGCAGAACGGGCAGGCGGTGGAGACGATGTCCGGGTCGAGCGACAGCG
Organism: Kitasatospora sp. NPDC001119; assembly: GCF_053598475.1. Taxonomy (NCBI): domain Bacteria; kingdom Bacillati; phylum Actinomycetota; class Actinomycetes; order Kitasatosporales; family Streptomycetaceae; genus Kitasatospora; species Kitasatospora sp. NPDC001119. Next base: position 338,767 of record NZ_JBSFKI010000002.1, on the reverse strand, counting down.
CCTCGTCCACACGCTCGGTGTTGATCCGCTTGCCGATGCGCTCCTCCATCCACATCCGGGCACCGCCGGCGCCGCAGCAGAAGCCGCGCTCCTTGTGCCGGTGCATCTCCTGCTGGCGCAGACCGGGGACCTTGTCCATGATCTCGCGCGGCGGGCTGTAGACCTTGTTGTGGCGGCCCAGGTAGCAGGGGTCGTGGTAGGTGATCAGGCCCTCGACCGGGTTGACCGGGATCAGCTTGCCCTCGTCGATGAGGTGCTGCAGCAGCTGGGTGTGGTGGATGACCTCGAAGTGGCCGCCCAGCTGCGGGTACTCGTTGGCGATGGTGTTGAAGCAGTGCGGGCAGGTGGCCACGATCCGCTTGACCGGGGCGTCCTCCAGGGCCGCGTTCAGCGTCTCCACGTTCTGCGCGCCGAGCATCTGGAACAGGAACTCGTTGCCCAGGCGGCGGGCGGAGTCACCGGTGCAGGACTCCTCCTTGCCGAGGATCGCGAACTTCACGCCCGCGGTGTGCAGCAGCTCGGCGAAGGCCTTGGTGGTCTTCTTGGCGCGGTCCTCCAGGGCGCCGGCGCAGCCGACCCAGTAGAGGTACTCGACCTCGGCGGGGTCGATGTCCTCGCCGATCACCGGCACCTCGATGCCGGTCTCCTTCTTGAGCTCCTTGACCCAGTCCAGGCGGGCCTTGGTGGCCATGCCCCACGGGTTGCCCTTGTTCTCCAGGTTCTTGAGCATCGTCCCGGCCTCGGTCGGGAACGAGGACTCGATCATCACCTGGTAGCGGCGCATGTCGACGATGTGGTCGATGTGCTCGATGTCCACCGGGCACTGCTCGACGCAGGCGCCGCAGGTGGTGCAGGACCACAGCACGTCCGGGTCGATGACGCCGCCCAAACCACCGGAGTCAGGGGCCTCGGCGGTGCCGATCAGCGGGCGCTCGGCCTCGGCCAGGGCGGCCGCCGGGACGTCCTTGAGCTGCTCGGAGGTGGCCCGCTCCTCGCCCTCCATGTCCTTGCCGCCGCCGGCCAGCAGGTACGGCGCCTTGCCGTAGGCGTGCTCGCGCAGGCTCATGATCAGCAGCTTCGGCGAGAGCGGCTTGCCGGTGTTCCAGGCCGGGCACTGCGACTGGCAGCGGCCGCACTCGGTGCAGGTGGAGAAGTCGAGGATGCCCTTCCAGGAGAAGTGCTCGACCTGGGAGACGCCGAAGACGGCGTCCTCGGCCGGGTCCTCGAAGTCGATCGGCCGGCCGCCCGAGGTCATCGGACGGAGGGCGCCGAGCGCGGTGCCGCCGTCCTCCTCGCGCTTGAAGTAGATGTTGAAGAAGCCGAGGAAGCGGTGCCAGGCCACGCCCATCGAGGGGTTGAGGCCGATGGTGGTCGCCCACGCGAACGAGATGCAGATCTTCAGCATCGCGAACAGGTAGATCAGGTTCTCCAGCGTGCCGTGCGACAGGCCGCCCAGCGCGGAGACCAGCGGGTACGAGACCAGGTGCTCCGGCCCGTACGAGTCGACGCCGTTGAGGGCGCCCTCCAGGCCGCGCAGCATCAGGATGCACAGGCCGATGCCGAGGATCGTGTACTCGACGTAGAAGGCCTGCCAGGCGATCGAGCCGGCGAACCGGGACTTGCGGCCGGACCGGGACGGCAGGCTCATCAGCCGGATCACGATCAGGACGGCGATGCCCAGCGTGGTCAGGGTGCCGACCAGCTCGACGAAGAGCTGCCAGATCATCCAGTGGCCGATGATCGGCAGCGCGAAGTCGGCGTCGAAGAGCTGGCCGAAGGCGTTGACGATGGTCAGCACCAGGCTGAAGAAGCCGACCGCCACGAACCAGTGGGCGATGCCGACGATCCCCCAGCGGTTCATCCTGGTGTGGCCGACGAACTCGGTCGCGACGGTCTTCACCCGCTGGGCGGGCTGCCCGAAGCGGGTGGAGTCCGGCGCACCGGTGCGGACCACCTTGTAGATGTACAGCGCCGCACGGGCGGCGAGCGCGGTGCCGATCACGAATGTGACCAGCGAGATGACGATCGCTGCTAGCTGCATCGGCTCTCCGTCTCCTGCGGCTTTGCGGTTGAGCAGGCTCTGCGTTACACGGTCTTGGGAACTGAGTGTACTGGTCGGTAACTTGCCGGGCCGACGGCCCGGACATTACCGGTGACCGACCGTCGTCCAGAAGATTCCCAAGCTATGGCGGCAGTCACGTGGCCGCACCCCCGCCCCGGCGTGGCGCGCCCACTCCGCCCCGTCGCTCAGCAAAGTTGAGCGAGCGGCGCTCATAGCTGTTGACTCCGTCCACCGGGTCGTGCATCCTTGAGCCTGTAAAGCTCAACTCTTCCGTGGAGGTATCTACGATGGCACGCGCGGTCGGCATCGACCTCGGTACGACGAACTCGGTCGTCAGCGTTCTGGAGGGTGGCGAGCCCACCGTCATCACGAACGCCGAGGGCGCTCGGACCACGCCGTCCGTCGTCGCCTTCGCCAAGAACGGCGAGGTCCTCGTCGGCGAGGTGGCCAAGCGCCAGGCGGTCACCAACGTCGACCGCACCATCCGCTCGGTCAAGCGCCACATGGGCACCGGGTGGAAGATCAACATCGATGGCAAGGACTTCAACCCCCAGCAGATCTCGGCCTTCGTGCTGCAGAAGCTGAAGCGGGACGCCGAGGCGTACCTGGGCGAGACGGTCACCGACGCCGTCATCACCGTCCCGGCGTACTTCAACGACTCGGAGCGCCAGGCCACCAAGGAGGCCGGCGAGATCGCGGGCCTGAACGTCCTGCGCATCGTCAACGAGCCGACCGCGGCCGCCCTGGCGTACGGCCTGGACAAGGACGACCAGACCATCCTGGTCTTCGACCTCGGCGGCGGCACCTTCGACGTCTCCCTGCTGGAGATCGGCGACGGGGTCGTCGAGGTGAAGGCCACCAACGGTGACAACCACCTCGGTGGCGACGACTGGGACCAGCGCGTCGTCGACCACCTGGTCAAGGTCTTCCAGGGCGGCCACGGCGTCGACCTGTCCAAGGACAAGATGGCCCTCCAGCGTCTGCGCGAGGCCGCCGAGAAGGCCAAGATCGAGCTGTCCTCGTCCTCCGAGACCTCGATCAACCTGCCGTACATCACGGCCTCCGCCGAGGGCCCGCTGCACCTGGACGAGAAGCTCACCCGCGCCCAGTTCCAGCAGCTGACCGCGGACCTGCTGGAGCGCTGCAAGGTCCCGTTCCACAACGTCATCAAGGACGCCGGCATCTCGCTGTCCGAGATCGACCACGTCGTCCTCGTCGGCGGCTCGACCCGCATGCCGGCCGTCGCCGAGCTCGTCAAGGAGCTGACCGGCGGCCAGGACGCCAACAAGGGCGTCAACCCGGACGAGGTCGTCGCCATCGGCGCCGCGCTCCAGGCCGGTGTCCTGAAGGGCGAGGTCAAGGACGTCCTGCTGCTCGACGTCACCCCGCTGTCCCTCGGCATCGAGACCAAGGGCGGCATCATGACCAAGCTGATCGAGCGCAACACCACGATCCCGACCAAGCGCTCCGAGATCTTCACCACGGCCGAGGACAACCAGCCGTCCGTGCAGATCCAGGTCTACCAGGGCGAGCGCGAGATCGCGGCGTACAACAAGAAGCTCGGCATGTTCGAGCTGACCGGCCTGCCGCCGGCGCCGCGCGGCCTGCCGCAGATCGAGGTCACCTTCGACATCGACGCCAACGGCATCATGCACGTCGGCGCCAAGGACCTCGGCACCGGCAAGGAGCAGAAGATGACCGTCACCGGCGGCTCCTCGCTGCCGAAGGACGAGGTCGACCGCATGCGCCGCGAGGCCGAGCAGTACGCCGAGGACGACCACAAGCGCCGCGAGGCCGTCGAGACGCGCAACTCCGCCGAGCAGCTCGTCTACTCGACCGAGAAGTTCATCGCCGACAACGCCGACAAGCTGCCGGGCGACGTCAAGACCGAGGTCGAGACCGCCATCGGCGAGCTCAAGGAGGCCCTGAAGGGCGAGGACATCGCGAAGATCCGCGAGGCCTCGGAGAAGGTCTCCACCACCGCGCAGAAGCTCGGCCAGGCGCTGTACGCCAACGCCGACGCCACCGCCGGTGCCGCCCCCTCCGGTGACTCCGCCCAGGCCAAGGACGACGACGTCGTCGACGCCGAGATCGTGGACGACGAGAAGCCCAAGGGCGGTGCGGCATGACGGACAAGCCGCAGGGCGGTAAGCCCGGCGACGACTCCGCCGCCGAAGAGGCCGTGATCAAGGCTGCCGAGGAGGCCGCCGCGGCCGGCAGCGGGGAGTCCGGTTCGGAGGGTCTCGCCGCCGCCAAGCGCGAGCTCGCCGAGCGCACCGGTGACCTGCAGCGCCTCCAGGCCGAGTACCAGAACTACCGCAAGCGGGTCGAGCGCGACCGGCTGACCGTCCGCGAGATCGCCGTCTCCAACATCCTGGAGTCGCTGATCCCGGTCCTGGACGACATCGGCCGCGCCCGCGAGCACGGCGAGGTCACCGGCGGCTTCAAGTCCGTCGCCGAGTCGCTGGAGACGGTCGTCGCCAAGCTGGGCCTGCAGCAGTTCGGCAAGGAGGGCGAGCCCTTCGACCCGACCATGCACGAGGCGCTGATGCACAGCTACTCCTCGGACGTCACCGAGGACACCTGTGTCCAGGTCCTCCAGCCCGGCTACCGCATCGGCGAGCGGATCATCCGCCCGGCGATGGTGGCCGTCGCCGAGCCCCAGCCCGGCAGCCAGGCGTCCACGGACGCCGAGGCCAAGTCCGCCGACGCGGACAAGTCCGACGGTGGCTCGGACAGCTGACAACCTGTGACGGGTGACAACCAGTGCGCTGCGGAGTCGTACGCCGGCCAGTACGGCGGCCGGCTCCGCAGCGCGCTGTCAGCAGTCGTGCTCGCAGCCGCTGTTGACAGCTCAGTGACGATGGACATCGGGAGGTGGCGTACGCCATGAGTGGCAAGGACTTTGTCGAGAAGGACTACTACAAGGTCCTCGGCGTGCCCAAGGACGCCACCGCCACCGAGATCAAGAAGACCTACCGCAAGCTCGCGCGCGAGTTCCACCCCGACGCCAACAAGGGTGACGCCAAGGCCGAGGAGCGGTTCAAGGACATCTCCGAGGCGTACGACGTCCTCTCCGACGAGAAGCGCCGCAAGGAGTACGACGAGGCCCGCAGCCTCTTCGCCAACGGCGGCTTCCGGGCCGGCGGCGGCCCCGGCGGCACCGGCAGCTACAGCTTCGACTTCGGCGACCTCTTCAGCGGCAGCCAGGGCGGCGCCGGCAGCGGGGGCGGCATCGGCGACGTCTTCGGCGGCCTCTTCAACCGCGGCGGCACCCGGCAGGCCCAGCCCCGGCGCGGCGCCGACGTCGAGACCGAGGTGACGCTCTCCTTCGAGGAGGCGGTGGACGGCGCGACCGTCCCGCTGCGGATGACCAGCCAGGCCCCCTGCCGCAGCTGCAACGGCACCGGCGCCAAGACCGGCACCACCCCGCGGGTCTGCCCGACCTGCGTCGGCGCGGGCACCGTCAGCCGCGGCCAGGGCGCCTTCGCGCTCTCCGAGCCGTGCAAGGACTGCCGCGGCCGGGGCATGATCGTCGACGACCCGTGCACCGACTGCCACGGCAGCGGCCGGGCCAGCTCGGCCCGCACCATGCAGGTCCGCATCCCGGCCGGCGTCCAGGCCGACCAGCGCATCCGGCTCAAGGGCAAGGGCGCACAGGGCGAGCGCGGCGGACAGCCCGGCGACCTCTACGTCACCGTGCACGTCGACCCCCACCCCGTCTTCGGCCGCAAGGGCGACAACCTCACCGTCACCGTGCCGGTCACCTTCCCCGAGGCCACGCTCGGCGCCACCATCGAGGTGCCCACGCTGAACGGCCCCGCCGTGAAGCTCAAGCTGCCCCCGGGCAGCGCCAACGGCCTCACCATGCGCGCCCGCGGCAAGGGCGCCACCCGCAAGGACGGCACCCGCGGCGACCTCCTCGTCACCGTCGAGGTCGTGGTGCCGCAGCACGTCACCGGCGACGCGCTGAACGCCCTCGAGCAGTACCGCGAGGCCACCGCCTCCGACGATCCGCGCGCCGCCCTCTTCCGGGCGGCGAAGGGAGCGTGACGACCAGATGTCCCCGATGAACCCGATCGACCCCGACACTCCGATCGGCCCCGGCCTCGGCGAAGGCCTGCCCGGCGCCGGCCCCCGCCGCACCCGCCGCGCCGCCACCGCCCCGCCGGCGTACGTCCTCACCGAGGACACCCCGGTGTACGTCATCTCCGTGGCCGCCGAACTGTCCGGCCTGCACCCGCAGACCCTGCGCCAGTACGACCGCCTCGGCCTGGTCTGCCCCGACCGCACCGCCGGCCGCGGCCGCCGCTACTCCGCCCGCGACATCCAGCAGCTGCGCGAGGTCCAGCGGCTCTCCCAGGACGAGGGCATCAACCTGGCGGGCATCAAGCGGATCATCGAGCTGGAGAACCAGGTCACCGCCCTCCAGTCCCGCGTCACGGAACTGGTCGACTCCCTGGAAGGCGCCGCCACCGCCCTCCAGCAGCGCGAGGCCGCCGTCCACGCCTCCTACCGCCGCGACCTCGTCCCGTACCAGCCCCCCACCCCGCAGTCCAGCGCCCTCGTCGTCTGGCGCCCCAAGCGCTGACCGGGCACCCACCGGCCGCCGGCCCCTCCTCTCGGGGGGTGCCGGCGGCTGCCGTGTGGTGAGAGAGTGACACCCTGACAAACTGACCGAACGGTCGCACGGTCGACGTGCCGCAGGATTCGCAGCCTAGACTTCAGGGCCGACAGATCCTGAACAGCCCCGGATGGACGGCAAGGAGCCGAAGATGAGTGGACGGGCTCAACTCGGTCCCACCGCGGGTGGGACTCCCGCTCTGTCACCCGAGGCCCGGGCCCTCTACCTGGAGATCGTCAGGGCCGGCGGGCGGGTTTCCTCGGAATCCAGGTGCCACCAGCCCAACACGCTCACCGAACTCCTGGAGATCGGGCTGCTGATGCCCGATGCCGACGAACGCAGCGACTTGGTCGCCGTCGATCCAGCACAACTCTCGGCACGACTGAGCGGTACTTGGCAGCGCCAGGCCCTCGACCTCCTGTCCCGGGCGGTTTCCCTTCCGGTTGAACTCCAGGAGCTTTCCCAGGAATTCCATGCGCCGGAAAAGAGCAGTGGCGCGATCGAATACGTCCAGGGCAAGGTTCTGATAAACCAGAGAATCGACCAACTCATGGCGGCGGGGGTCGAAGAAGCTCTTGCCCTGCAACCGGGCGGACCACGCCCGCCCGAACTGCTGGCCTCGATGGTCGAACGCGACCTCGATGCACTGAACAGTGGCACGGCCATGCGCACCATCTACCACGCCAGCACGCGCTACCACCAACCCACCAGGGACTACGTGGCCAGACTTGCGAAGGCCGGTGGGCAGTTCCGCACGCTGGACGAGCCGTACACGCGACTCATCGTCATCAACCGGCGGGCAGCTGTCATACCGGTGGCCGACGACATGACGCTGGCAGCATTCATCTTCGAACCGGTGATCGCCAATTATCTGGCAGAGGAAGTATTCGAACCAAGCTGGAACAGGGCTCTCGAATTCGACGGCAACCGCGCTGTTCCCCAGCAAGTAGTGTCGCGGCTCCGCCAGACCATCATCGACCTGCTGCTCGCCGGGATCAACCACCGGGTCATCGCACGCCGCCTGGGCATCAGTGAACGAACTCTCGCCCGGCACATAGCCGAAATGCGCGAAGACTACAACGTGGAGTCACTGTTCCAGCTCGGATATGCCCTCGCCCGCGCATCAGAGCACTCCTGACAGCAGGAACACACGAGGGATGTCGGCCTCGCCGGGCCAACAGGACTCAGTGCACCGACAATCCCGGGAAGCTCCGCAGTCCGTATCGGGATTAGGACCAGCCGACATCCAAGTCGCTGACCACACCACGCTGCATGGAGACCGTGACCGCGCCCGCCGGAGTGCCCACGTCCGAAGCCGCGGAATACGCAAGAGCCAACAAGGCCACGCCGGCAACCGACATCAATGCGGTCTTGCGGACAAATCGGCGCAGACGAGACATGCACCTACCCCTTCCTCATGCGTACGGCATCAACCGACAAGAGAAGCACTATCGTCCACATGCTGCCTCAAGTCGTACAGACATGCCAAGCCCTACCTCCGCGTCATCTCCCTGCCAGGCATCCACATGACACCGGTGAACCCTGGACGCGACGGCTGTTAGCGATGGACGATCAGTTCGCTCTCGATGGTCCGACAGAGCCCCCAATCCTGGCAATGTTCAATCAAATACGCCATCACCGCCCATCCGTTGTAAGCCGTCCAGCCTGATCACACGCATCCGCTCAAGCAGTGCCCCGATCGCGCCGGAAGGCCACTTCCCCGGAGTCGACATGACCGAGCCCTACCTGCGTCACCACGACAGCCAGGCCCCTGAGGGTCGGCGTGCACGTGTGTTCCTGGCCGCCCCGCTGATGCGACTGACCGGGCCGGCCGACAGCGTGGTGACCCTCGCCAGCCGGACGCGGCTGACGACGCTCCGCACCACCCTCCTCCGCAGCGGTGCCGCCGTGTACAGCGCGCACCACAGCGACGCCTGGACCATCTCCGGCCGCGCGCCGGAGCCCCGCGTCCCCTCCGACTTCCGCGCCCTCCAGTCCGCGGACCTCGTGTTCGCCTACGTCGGCGCCCCGCTCTCGGCCGGCGTGAGCCTGGAGCTCGGCTGGGCGTCCGCGCTGCGCAAGCCGATCGTCCTCCTGGTCGACGAGGCCATCACCCACAACCCGCTGATCGCCACCATCGAGCAGGTCGCCCCCGTCCTCCCGCTGGTCTTCGACGACACCTGGTCGCAGGAGGCCCTCAACCACACGGTCGAGACCGCGCTCGACTGGGCCGGCATGGCGCTCTCCCTGCGCGAGGGCTTCTGGACCGCCCCCGGCGAGCAGTTCAACGTCCCCCGGCAGCAGCCCGCCGTCCCCGGCTACTGGCCGACCGGCGCCGCCACCGGCTGAGCAGCGGCTACCCACCGGGCTCCCCCGCCCGGGCTCCCCGCATCTGCCAGCCCAACTGGAACAGCGTCTCCGCGTCGTACAGCTCACGCAGCCGGGCGATGTGACCGGCGACGGTGCGTTCGCTCAGCCCCAACCGGCTGGCGATCGCCCGCTGCGTGAGGCCGCGGGCGAGCAGCCGCCCGACCTGCTCGTGGGCGGCGGGTTCCGTCGACGTGGCCGCCAGGTCGACCCAGTCCACGACCTGCGCCTGCCGCCACTGTTGTTCGAAGACCCCGACCAGGTACGTGACGGTCGCGGGATCCTCCACCACCGCAGCGGCCCTGTTGTCGGGGGCGGCCGGGATCAGGGCAACGGTTCGGTCGAAGATGAGGGTCCGGCTGAAGGCTGCGTCGAGGACCCGGATCCGCGAACCGAGCTTCGTGGTCTCCGCCGCGTACTCGACCTGATCCCGGTCCAGCCTGGCCTGCGGTTGGTAGATCGTGCGCACCGAGCCACCGCGCTCGATGTAGCGGCACGTCTGCGCGAGGCTGTCCTCCCGCTGAGCCGGAGGATGGAACCTGCCCGGCTGGGCGGTCAGGCATTCGTGCGGATAGTCCTTGATGAGCTGGGAGAGCAGGTGCCGGATCTCCACCATGCCCGCCACCTGCCGGACGCCACTCGCCACGTCCCTACGACGCGGAGCCGCGTCGTAGGCCTGGGTGAGGTCCTCCAGCAGATCCGGGAGACTGGCTGCCCTGGCGAGCAGACGGCTGCTCTCCTCCCGTAGGTCGGCGCCCAGACGCTCGCTCACGGCCCGGGGGTTGATCGCGCTGTAGACGCCGTCCGCCGCGTGCAGAACCAGGAAGCCGAGGTCGGCGAGCTGCCTGACCCCCGCTTCGTCCTGCGCTCGGACCTCACTGAGCCGGAGACGTCCGCCGTCCCTGAGGATCTCCCGGTAGAGCTCCCGGGCCGCGGCGTCCGGCAGGCCGGCGTCAGGCATCGTGGGCTCCCCGCATCTGCCAGCCCAGTTGGAACAGCGTCTCGGCGTCGTACTGCTCCCGCAGCCGGGCGATGTGGGCCGCGACCGTCCGCTCGCCCAGGCCCAGGCGGGTGGCGATCGCCCGCTGGGTGAGGCCGCGGGCGAGCAGCCGGCCGACCTGCTCGGGCACGGACGGCTCGCTGGAACCGGATGCCAGGGAGGCCCAGTTGACGCCCTCGGCGTCCTGCCAGTGCAGTTCGAAGGTCCGCACCAGGAAGTCGACCACGGCCGGGTCGTCGATGACGGCCGCGCTGGTTACCCCCGGTGCGGCGGCGACCACCGCCACGGTGCGGTCGAAGATCAGCATCTTGGGGAACGAGAACGCCGCGACCCTGATGTGGCAGCCGATCCCGGTCAGCCGGGCAGCCAGTCGGACGGTCGAGGCGTCGAGACGGGCCGCGGACTGGTAGAGGGTGCGGATCGAACCGCCCGTCTCCAGGAAGCGGCGGGCGTGGTTCACGGTGTCGTCGGCGGCGTCCACCGGCCGGGCGCCGCCGGGGTGGGCGCAGAGTGCCTCGTGACGGAGCTCCTCGGAGAGTTGGGAGACCTGGTGCCGGATGTTCTCCATGCCCTCGACGACCCGGGTGCTCCCGGAGCGGTCGCGGCGGCGGGACGCCGCGTCATAGGCGACGGTGAGGTCGCCGAACACGTCCGGGAGTTCCTCGGCCCGCGTCAGCAGACGCGTGCCGGCCGCCCGCAGGTCGGCGCCGATCCGGGCCGTGACCGAGCGCGGGTCCACCGCGCTGAGCGAGCCGTCCAGGACGTACGGCTTCAGCAGCCCCAGGTCCATCAGGGTCTGGACGGTCTGCGCGTCCTCCTCCGCCACGTCCGCGATCCGGATCCGGCCGCCCTCGCGCAGGATGGCCAGGTAGAGGGCGCGGGCGGTGTCGTCGGGCAGGGCGAATCCGGTGTCGGTCACAGCCGCTCCCCCCGCATCTGCCAGCCCAGCTGGAACAGCGTCTCGGCGTCGTACTGCTCCCGCAGCCGGGCGATGTGGCCGGCCACGGTCCGCTCGCCCAGGCCCAGGCGGGTGGCGATCGAGCGCTGGGTGAGGCCCTGGGCGAGCAGTCGGGCGATCTGCTGATGGCTGGGCGAGTCGGCGGAACCGGCGGCCAGGGCAGCCCAGTTGACTCCCTCGGCGCGCTGCCAGAGCTGCTCGAAGGCGTCCACCACGAAGGACACCATCGCCGGGTCGTCGACCACGGCGGCGCTGGTGTGATCGGGAGCGGCCGGGATGACAGCCACGGTGCGGTCGAAGACCAGGAAGCGTGTGAACGGGACGTCGAGGATCCGGGTGGTGCAGCCGAGCAGGGCGACCTCGGCGGCGAAGCGGACGGTCGGCGGGTCCAGTCTGGCCGAGGCCTCGTAGAGCGAGCGCACGGTGCCACCGCGCTCGTGGACGCGGCGGGCGCGGTCGAGGGAGTCGGGTAGCAGTTCGGCGGGACGAGGGCCGCCGGGCTGGGCGGTCATCGTCTCGTCGGGGAACTCCTGGGCCAGCAGTTCCAGTCCGTGCCGGATGTCCTCCTTCGCCGTGAGGTAGCGGACCCCGGCCGTGCCGCTCCGCCGTTTCGGGGTCGCGTCGTAGGCGCGGGACAGTTCGCCCATCAGCTCGGGCAGTTGCTCGGCCTCCACGAGCAGGCGGGCGCTCTGTCGGCGGATCTCGGTGCCGATCCGCTCCGTGGCCGCCCGCGGGTCGACCGCGCTGTACGCCGCGTCCTGCAACTGCGGCACCAGCAGCCCGACTTCCACCAGCCGTCGGAGCGCAGGACCGTCTTCCTCGCCGACCTCGGCCGCCCGGACCCGGCCGCCCTCGCGCAGGACGGCGAGGTAGAGGGCGCGGGCGGCGGCGTCCGGGAGGGCGGCGGAGAGCGGGGTGGCGGGGGTGTCAGTCATGGTGTTCTCCGCGGAGCTGCCAGCCGAGGTGGAAGAGGCTGTGGGCGCCGTAGCGGTCGCGCAGCCGGGAGATGTGGGCGGCGACGGTGCGTTCGCTCACGCCGAGCCGGGTGGCGACGGCCCGTTGGGTGAGGCCTCGGGCGAGCAGCCGGCCGATCCGGACGGTGGTGACGGACGGCGGGTCGAGGTGGCGGTCGGCGGGGGTGGCGCGGGCCCAGTCGCGCTCGAACTGGGCGACCAGGTAGGCGACGGTGGTGGGGTCGGTGAGGAAGGCGGCCCGGTTGCGGTCCTCGTCGGCGGGGATGACGGCCACCGCGCGGTCGAAGACCAGTACCCGCTCGTACGGTTCGGCGAGGACGCGGACCTGGGCGCCGTGCCCGGTGCGCAGCGCGACCTGGCTCCGCGCGGCGGGGTCGGCGAGGGTGACCGGCTGGTAGACGGTGCGCAGTGAGCAGCCGCGGCGGAGCAGCGAGAGGTCCTGGGCGAGGGCCATCCGGAGGGCTTCGAGGGGACGCGGTCCGGGCTGGGCGGCGAGGACCTCCTCCCGGCATTCCGAGACGAGTTCGCCGACCCGCCGGCGGACTTCGGCGGCGTCGTCGACGGTGCCGGCCGCGGGATCGCCGGCACCGGGATCGCCGGCACCGGAGTGGATAGCCGGGAGGTCGACGCCCGGGTGGCGGGCGGCGTCGTAGGCGCGGGCCAGTGGCCCGAGGGTGCCCGGGAGCCGCTCGGCGTGCCGTAGCAGGCGGAGGGCGCGGGTGCGCAGTTCGAGGCCGATCCGGTCGCCGAGGGCGCGCGGGCTGGCGGCGGTCCAGCCGGTGGCGGTGGGGGTGAGCAGGCCGCGGGCGACGAGGGCGGCCAGGGTGGGGCGGTCGGCGGGGGCGAGGTCCTCGGGGCGCAGTCGGCCGCCGCCCCGGACGGCGGTGAGGTAGAGCGCCCGCTCGGCCGGGCTCGGCTCATCGGTCATCGCGGGAGCCTCGCATCAGCCAGCCGAGTTGGAAGAGGGTCTGGGCGCCGTAGCGGTCGCGCAGCCGGGAGATGTGGGCGGCGACGGTGCGTTCGCTCAGGCCCAGCCGGGTGGCGACGGCGCGCTGGGTGAGGCCGCGGGCGAGCAGCCGGCCGACCCGGTCGGGGATGGTGCGGGCGGGTGTCTGGCCGGGGGCGGCGGCGCCGGCGGTGTCGGCGCGGGCCCAGTCGCGTTCGAAGGTGCCGACCAGGTAGGTGATGGTGGCCGGGTCGGTGATGAAGGCGGCGGTGCTGTTGTCGTCGTTGGCGGAGATCACGGCGACGGTCCGGTCGAAGACGATCAGCCGCTGGAAGGGCTCGTCGAGCACCCGGATGAGCGAGCCGTGCCGGGTGACCTCCTCGGCGTAGGCGAGGGCGGGCGGGTCGGCGAGGGCGACCGGCTGGTAGATGGTGCGCAGCGAGCAGCCGCGCCGGAGCAGTTGGACGTCCTGGAGGAGGGCGACCTGGAGGGTGTCGGCGGGCCGGTGGCCGGGTTGCGCGGTGAGGACCTCGGAGCGGCAGTCGGAGACCAGTTGGGAGATCCGCTGGCGGATGTGGACGTGCCCCTCGACGTGGACGGCGCCGCCGGCCCGGTCGGTCGGCCGGGGCATCGCGTCGTAGGCCCGGGTGAGGCCGTCGAGGGCGCCCGGGAGGTTCTCCGCGCGGACCAGCAGCCGGGTGGCCTCGCTGCGCAGTTCGGCGCCGAGGCGGTCGCTGACCGAGCGCGGGCTGACGGCGGTGTAGCAGCGGTCCATCCGGTTGACCATCAACAGGCCGATGTCGATGAGCTGTTGGAGCGCGCCCCGGTCGGCGTCCGCGACCTCGCCGGTGGGGACGCGGCCGCCCTCGGCGATGATGGCCAGGTAGAGCTGCCGGGCGGCCTCGTCGGGCTCCTCGCCCACCGGTCCCTGCTGCGGTGTGACCGCCGGTTCCGCCGTCACGTCGCACTCTCCCTGCCGGACGCCTCTCCCCTGGTGCTGCCCCTGTTCCTCGCCGCGCGGGCCGCGGCACCGGTGGGCCGGGCGGGCTCACGGTGCCGGTGGGCGGTACGGCGTGATCATGGATCAGGCGGTCACGGTACCGGGTGGGACGGCGGACCCCCGGGCCCGGGTGCCGTCGCACGCCGGGTCGTCCGGGGGCCGCCATCGGTACGCCAATGCCAAGGCGCTCCCGTCGAGGCGGAGCAGCAACGCCTCGACGGGTCCGGCCGGGAGGCCATCACCACACATGGTCCCGGCCGGCGCCCTTCCCCCCCGTTCCACCGGTGCGGGTTGTCGCACCTGCGGTCAGTTTCGAAGAGCGAGTCGCCACCATCAGGCTGCGGTTGCCTGGACGACTTGGCGTGCCTCCACCCTCACAGCGTGACGGCCGGTGAACAAGTGCCGCCCGAGTGCATGTTCGCGCAATTGCAGCTATCTGCATCCGGGGCGGCCGCGGGCGGTTCGGGCGGTGGGGCGGATTCCGGTGGGAACCCGGGCCTGGAAGGGGAGTCGGCGCCGACCGGCACTTCCGCCGGGCGGCTGTGCGCGGTCGTCCCGGCCGTGCACGTTCCTGCATCGGCGGCGTGCTCCTGAGCCCTACCGTCCGCGCGCGGGGACGGGCCCCGCACCACGCGGACGGCCGCCCCGGGCGACGGGCACCTCAGCGGGCCCCTCAGCGGGCCAGCAGCCGCCCCCGCGCGAGCCCGGCCGCGGTGCCGCCCGCGGCGAGCACCCAGGCGGACGCCAGCAGCAGGTAGAGGCCGACGGCCAGCGCGCTGAAGCCCGCGAAGCCGGTGTGCCGGGCGAGCGCGGAGGCGCCGGTGACGCAGGTGCCGACCGGGAAGGTGTACGCCCACCAGGTCATCGCGAACGGCATCCCGGCCCGCCGGGCCCGCAGGTTGGCGGCGAGCGCGACGGCCAGCCAGAGCATCGCGACGCCGATCACCGCCACGCCGTACAGCTCGGCGAGGTCGGTCATGGCGGGGGCCAGCGCGGGCAGTACCGGGCGGGCGGCGTCGGCGAGCTGGTGGACCGCGGTGACGGACTGGCCGAGCGGGCCGAGCACCAGGAACAGCGTGGGGGTGAGCGCCAGGGCGGGCAGCCTGCTGTGGAACAGCCCGGTGAACACCACCGGCAGCAGCACCAGGGTGGCCAGCAGGCCGACGCCGAACAGCGCCCAGCAGCCGTACAGCATGGCCTGCTGGGCCGTTCCGGCCGGCAGGTGCGGGACGAGCGCCGGGCCGCAGGCGGAGGCGACCAGCGGGGCGACCACCGGCAGCAGCCAGGTCGGGTTGGCCTCCAGGGCGGAGACCCGGTGCCGGGTGATCATCAGGTACGGGATGCCGCCGGCCACGGCCAGCGCGTACACGGTGCCGAGGCCCCACAGCACCGCGTCCAGGGCGACCGCCGGGCCGGTGCCGATGACCCGGGAGCCGAGCAGCATGGTGCCCAGTCCGACCGAGAGCAGTGCCATCGGCGGGCAGCCGTAGAAGACCGCGGTCGCCGGGTTGTCCAGCAGCTGGGCGCGGGCCGCCTCGCGGTGCCGGGTGAGGTGGACCAGCCGGGCCCCGGCCAGCACCAGCAGGGCGGCCAGCGCGAGCGCCCACAGCACCTCGCCGAAGCCGGTCAGCCCGGGCGGCCGCACCGGCAAAACGGCGGCGCCGTTCGCCAGGATCGCGGTGCCCATCACGGCGGCGTACCAGTTGGGGCCGAGCTGGGCGAGGTCGGGCCGGCGGCGGGCGGCGGGGCGGGCGAGGGGTCGGATACCGGCCAGAGTGGACATGCTCCCACCGTCGCCCGGAGGGCCCGGCGGCCGGTAGCGCCGGGGCTTCTATGGGGGCATAGCCTGGATCTATGCCCCTCTCCTCGCACGTCCCCGAACTCGGCGCCCTGGAACTGCTGCTCGCGGTGGCCCGGCTGGGCAGCGTCGGACGGGCGGCGGCCGAGCTGGGCGTCAGCCAGCCGACCGCCAGCGCCCGGATCAAGGGCATGGAGCGGCAGATCGGCGTCGCGCTGCTGGACCGCTCGCCCCGGGGCAGCCGGCCGACCGAGGCGGGCCGGCTGGTGGTCGAGTGGGCCCGGCAGGTGGTGGAGGCGGCGCAGGCGCTGGACGCCGGGATCGACGCGCTGCGCGAGCGGCGGGACGCCAAGCTGCGGGTGGTGGCCAGCCTGACCGTCGCCGAGTACCTGATGCCCGGCTGGCTGCTGGGCCTGTCCGAGGCCAGCCCGGGCACCGCGGTGACGCTGCGGACCGCGAACTCGGCGGAGGTCGCCGGGCACGTCCTGGCCGGGGACGCCGACCTCGGCTTCGTCGAGGGCCCGTCCACCCCGCCCGGGCTGGCCGGCGCGGTGGTGGCGGCGGACCGGCTGGTGGTCGTGGTGGCGCCCGGCCACCCGTGGGCGCGCCGCCGCGTCCCGCTGACCGGGGCCGAGCTGGCGGCCGTCCCGCTGGTGCTGCGCGAGCCCGGCTCGGGCACCCGGGAGGTGCTGGAGGCGGCCCTGAAGCCGTACGGGGGCGCGGCGCGGCCCCGGATGGAGCTGGCCTCGTCGACCGCGCTGAAGGCGGCGGCGATGACCGGGGCGGGGCCGGTCTGCCTGAGCGAGCTGGCCGTGGTGGAGGAGCTGGCCACCCGGCGGCTGGTCGAGGTGCCGCTGGTGGAGGAGCTGGACCTGCGGCGGCCGCTGCGCGCGGTCTGGCCGGCCGGGCAGCGGCCGAGCGGGCCGGCCCGGGAGCTGCTGGGGCTGACCCGGCGGCCCGTCGGGCGTCCGGCGGCACGTCGGCTTCCCCCGGCCTGAAGAAGCCCTGTTCCCGAAAGGTTGAGCGGAATAGACTCAACTTAGTGCATGCTGTACGTAGCAGTAGTGAAGGACGACCAGGGAGGACCCCCCAGCAGTGGACGCCAGCAAGTTCACCACCAAGACGCAGGACGCCCTGTCCGCCGCGATCCGGCAGGCGGGCACGGCCGGCAACCCGGACGTCAGGCCGGTGCACATCCTGATCGCCCTGCTGGAGCAGCCCGAGGGCATCGCCCGGCCCCTGCTGGAGGCGGTCGGCGCCGACGTCGCCCGGGTCGACGCCGAGGCCCGCCGCCAGGCGGCCGCGCTGCCCAGCGCGATGGGCTCGACGGTCTCCGCGCCGCAGCTCGCCCGGGACACCATCGCGGTGCTCACCGAGGCCGGCAAGCGCGCGAGCGACCTCGACGACCAGTACGTCTCCACCGAGCACCTGATGGTCGGCCTGGCCGCCGAAGGCGGGCAGGTGGCCGAGCTGCTGGTGCAGCAGGGCGCCACGCCGAAGGCGCTGCTCGCCGCGTTCAAGGACGTCCGGGGCAGCGGCCGGGTCACCTCGCCGGACCCGGAGGGCACCTACAAGGCGCTGGAGAAGTACGGCACCGACCTCACCCAGGCCGCCCGGGACGGCAAGCTCGACCCGGTGATCGGCCGCGACCACGAGATCCGCCGGGTGGTCCAGGTGCTCTCCCGCCGGACCAAGAACAACCCGGTGCTGATCGGCGAGCCCGGCGTCGGCAAGACCGCCGTGGTCGAGGGCCTGGCCCAGCGCATCGTGGCCGGCGACGTGCCGGAGTCGCTGCGCGGCAAGCGGCTGGTCTCGCTGGACCTCAGCGCGATGGTCGCGGGCGCCAAGTTCCGCGGCGAGTTCGAGGAGCGGCTGAAGGCCGTCCTGAACGACATCAAGGCCTCCGACGGCCAGGTCGTCACCTTCATCGACGAGCTGCACACCATGGTCGGCGCGGGCGCCGGCGGGGACTCCGCGATGGACGCGGGCAACATGCTCAAGCCGATGCTGGCCCGCGGCGAGCTGCGGATGGTCGGCGCCACCACGCTGGACGAGTACCGCGAGCGGATCGAGAAGGACCCGGCCCTGGAGCGCCGCTTCCAGCAGGTGCTGGTCGGCGAGCCCAGCGTGGAGGACTCGATCGCCATCCTGCGCGGCCTCAAGGGCCGGTACGAGGCGCACCACAAGGTGCAGATCTCGGACGCCGCCCTGGTCGCCGCGGCCACCCTGTCCAACCGCTACATCACCTCCCGCTTCCTGCCCGACAAGGCGATCGACCTGGTCGACGAGGCGGCCTCCCGGCTGCGGATGGAGATCGACTCCTCCCCGGTCGAGATCGACGAACTCCAGCGCTCGGTCGACCGGTTGCGGATGGAGGAGCTGGCCCTGGAGAAGGAGTCGGACCCGGCCTCGGTCGACCGGCTGGCCCGGCTGCGGCGCGACCTCGCCGACCGGAACGAGCAGTTGAGCGTGCTCACGGCGCGCTGGGAGCAGGAGAAGAAGAGCCTCAACCGGGTCGGCGAGCTCAAGGGACGGCTGGACGACCTGCACGGCGCGCTCGAACGCGCCCAGCGCGACGGGGACTTCGAGCGGGCGTCCAAGCTGATGTACGCCGAGATCCCGGCCGCCGAGAAGGAGCTCACCGACGCCCAGGAGCGGGCCGCCGACCAGGACGCCTCCGCCTCGATGGTCAAGGAGGAGGTCGGCCCGGACGACGTGGCCGACGTGGTCGCCTCCTGGACGGGCATCCCGGCCGGCCGGCTGCTGGAGGGCGAGAGCGCCAAACTCCTGCGCATGGAGGAGGAGTTGGGCCGCCGCCTGATCGGCCAGAAGGAGGCCGTGCAGGCCGTCTCGGACGCGGTGCGGCGCACCCGCTCCGGCATCGCCGACCCGGACCGCCCGACCGGCTCCTTCCTCTTCCTCGGCCCGACCGGCGTCGGCAAGACCGAACTCGCCAAGGCCCTGGCCGACTTCCTGTTCGACGACGCCCGGGCCATGGTCCGGATCGACATGAGCGAGTACGGCGAGAAGCACTCGGTCTCCCGCCTGGTCGGCGCCCCGCCCGGGTACGTCGGCTACGAGGAGGGCGGCCAGCTCACCGAGGCGGTCCGCCGCCGCCCGTACAGCGTGGTGCTGCTGGACGAGGTGGAGAAGGCCCACCCGGAGGTCTTCGACGTCCTGCTCCAGGTGCTGGACGACGGGCGGCTCACCGACGGCCAGGGCCGCACGGTGGACTTCCGCAACGCCATCCTGATCCTCACCTCCAACCTGGGCTCGCAGTACCTCGTCGACCCGGCCACCCCGGAGGCCGAGAAGCGGGAGCTGGTGCTGGGCACCGTCCGGTCCGCGTTCAAGCCGGAGTTCCTCAACCGGCTGGACGACATCGTGGTCTTCGAGCCGCTGGGCACCGGCGAGCTGAGCCGGATCGTCGACCTCCAGGTGGCCCTCCTGGGCGAGCGGCTGCGGGAGCGGCGGCTCACCCTGGACGTCTCCGAGGCCGCCCGCGACTGGCTGGCGCTCACCGGCTACGACCCGGCGTACGGCGCCCGCCCGCTGCGCCGGCTGGTGCAGTCCGCGATCGGCGACCAGCTGGCCCGGGCGATCCTGTCCGGCGCGGTGCACGACGGGGACACCGTCGTGGTCGAGCGGGACGAGGAGGGCGACCGCCTCACCGTCCGCGGCCGGGGGCCGCTGGAGAAGTAGCACCGCCGGGCGTCCGGCGCACGGGCCGTTCCCTCCGCTCCGGCGGCGGGGGACGGCCCGTTCCGCATCCCCGGCCCCTTCCGCATCCCCGGCCCGTTCCGCATCCCCGGCCCGGTTCGCGCCCCGGGCCGGACGCCGTCACTCCGCCGCCTGCCGCAGCAGCCGCCGCGTCCGGTCCCGCCGGCTGCGCGCCAGCCGGTGCAGTTCGGCCACCTGGGCGTCCGGCAGGTTCCAGGTCTGGGTCAGCAGCCGCAGCGTGGACACCCGCGGGCAGGACACCTCCCGTTCCAGGTCCCGGATCGACCGCACGCTCAGCCCGGTCGCCTCGCCCAGCTGCTCCTGCGTCATCCCCCGGTCCAGCCGGATGCTCCGCAGCAGCGCCCCGAGCGATGCGCCGTCCCCCGTCGCCGCTCCACCCACTCCTGTTCCCCCCTCAATTCCGGACAGTCCGCCTCAGGACAGCTCAACTCACCCGGCTGGGCCGGGATTTGACCGAAGCGATTTCCGTCGCACGCTAACCGCATCCGGCCCGCACGGCAGCCGAACCGGCGCGCCAGGCGCGTGACGTGGCTCACGCGCGCTCTCCGGACGGCCTCCAGCCCGCCCCGGACACCCTCCGTGACGGCCGCCCGCTCCACCCCGGCCGGAACCGCCGGGGAACACCCTGGGGAAGCCCGGGAAGAACCCGGGAAGGACACCCGGAACGACACCGCGAAGAACGCCGTGAAGAACGCCGGACGAAGATCGACTCGCCCCTCGGCTGCCCCTGTGAGCGGAGCCCCGAATGAGGCAGGATGGGAGGTGGAAAGGGCGGCCTCTCATTGCCGGCCACCACGTGCACTGAGGAATGAGGACCCCCATGAGCATCGACCCGTCGTCCATCCCGTCCTTCGGCGTCCCCCAGGGCGGCCAGCCCGGCGGCCAGGGCGGGCGGCCGGCCGGCCCGCCGCCGATCATCGTCCCGGACCAGGGCCTGGTCACCCAGCTGCTGGACCAGATGCAGCTCAAGCACGTCGTGGACGAGGAGGGCGACCTCACCGCCCCCTGGGAGGGCTTCCGCGTCTACTACATGTTCCGCGGCGAGCAGAAGGAGCTCTTCGCGGTGCGCGCCTTCTACGACCGCGCGTACCCGCTGGAGAAGAAGGGCGAGATCCTCGACCTGATCGACGAGTGGAACCGCGAGACCCTCTGGCCCAAGGTCTACACCCACACCCACGAGGACGGCGTGGTCCGCCTGATCGGCGAGGCCCAGATGATCGTCGGCGCCGGCGTCAACCTGGACTACTTCGTCACCACCACCGCCAACTGGACCCAGGCCGCGGTCGGCTTCGAGCAGTGGATCGTCGAGCGCCTCGGCCTCCAGAACGAGATCGAGGGCGAGGACGGCGAGGGCGCCGAGGGCACCGACGAGGCCTGATCCCGCCCCCGCACCGCCCGTTCGGCCCGCCACCCGCCCCCGCGGCGGTGGCGGGCCGTTCTTGTCCCCGGCTCCCGGCTGACCCAGGATGGCCTGACAACGAGCCGTGAGGAGCCACCGATGGGTACCAGGCCACTGCTGAACCGCCGACTGGCCGGGATGGGCACGACGGTCTTCGCCGAGATGTCCGCCCTGGCCACGGCCACCGGTTCGATCAACCTCGGCCAGGGCTTCCCGGACACCGACGGGCCCGAGGAGGTCCGCGAGGCGGCCGTACGGGCCCTGCGCGAGGGCCGCGGCAACCAGTACCCGCCCGGCCCCGGCATCCCCGAGCTGCGCACCGCGATCGCCGAGCACCAGCAGCGCTTCCACGGCCTCGCGTACGACCCGGACAGCGAGGTGCTGGTCACCGCCGGCGCCACCGAGGCCATCGCCGCCACCCTGCTGGCCCTCCTGGAGCCGGGCGACGAGGTGATCGCCTTCGAGCCGTTCTACGACTCGTACGCCGCCTGCATCGCGATGGCCGGCGCCACCCGGGTGCCGCTCACCCTGCGGGCCCCGTCCTTCCGCCCCGACCTGGACGAGCTGCGCTCGCTGATCACCCCGCGCACCCGGCTGCTGCTGATCAACACCCCGCACAACCCGACCGGCACCGTCCTCACCGCCGAAGAGCTCGCGACCATCGCCGAACTCGCCGTCGAGCACGACCTGCTGGTCGCCACCGACGAGGTCTACGAGCACCTGGTGTTCGGCGCCGCCCACCACCCGATCGCCGCCCTGCCCGGCATGCGCGGACGCACCGTCAGCATCTCCTCGGCCGGCAAGACCTTCTCCTTCACCGGCTGGAAGGTCGGCTGGGTCACCGCGAGCCCGGACCTGGTGGCGGCCGTGCGCACCGCGAAGCAGTACCTCACCTACGTCAGCGCCGGCCCCTTCCAGTACGCCGTCGCCGAGGCCCTACGGCTGCCGGACACGTACTTCGACACCCTCCGCGCCGACCTGCTGCGCAAGCGCGACCTGCTGGTCGACGGCCTCACCGCGGCCGGCTTCCGGGCCTTCACGCCCGAGGGCACGTACTTCGTCACCACCGACATCACCCCGCTCGGCGAGAAGGACGGCATCGAGTTCTGCCGTGCCCTGCCCGGCCGTTGCGGCGTCGTCGCCATCCCGAACGCGGTGTTCTACGACGACGTGGAGGCCGGCCGTAGCCTGGTCCGCTTCACTTTCTGCAAAAAGGACGAGGTCCTTCAGGAGGCCGTCGCCCGCCTGCGGCGCCTGTGAGGGGCCGCACGCCCCCTTTCACGCCCTTCTCCGCACCCTTCGAACAGGACTGCCCGCAGCCCGACACCAGTTCTGATGGATCATCAACTTCCTTGATCGGCTTGCTTGTTTGCCGCCACTGAGGCACGCTGGCCGACCCTCCGGGCACTCTCCCGCCGCCCTCCACGCCCCGCGCCTGGAGGGCGGCGGCGCGTGATGCGCCCGAACAGCGCACACCCGGCGCGCACGGCGCGCAATCCGGTGATAGGGGCGCGCGCTGTGCAGACTCGTACACGGGCTCGATCAGAGCCGGGAAGCAGGTGTGCTCGAAACGGTGAATGCTTGACAAAGTTGGGTAAATCACCGGCGGGCCCGACGTATTCGTGCTTCTCTGCTGCTGAATCTCCAGCCGGAATCCTTCCTTCCACGGTCGGCCGCGCCCAGGGCCGCACAGCCACGAACAGCCTCGCCATCGCCTAGGCCTACTCGGTGCTGCTCGGCGGGCGCGCACGGAGCTGAAACGCGGAGCCGAGCATGCTCACCACACTGCAGACCTCCTACACGGACACCCGCGCCGGTGACCTCGCCTGGTGCCTCGGCGGCGACCCGCTGCCCGCTCTCGCCGTCCGCGACCTGAGACTCGACGGAGGCGGCCGCCCGGGCGCGTCCGGCACCCTCCAGCTGCGCCTGCTGGGCGCCTCCCACCAGGTGGTGATCGACGCGGGCCCCGGCCGATGTCTGGAGACCGTCGCCTGCCTGCCCGGCCGCCGCACCCCGCTGCCGGCCCGGGTGGCCAAGCAGGTCGGCGGCTGGGAGTACGAGTTCGCCGCCCGCATCGAGGCGCTGCCGCCGCACGACTTCGCGGCCCGCGCCCAGGAGCTGCTGGCCCTGGTCGAGGGGCACCCCCGGGGCCTCGCCGGGGTCTTCCCGGGCGACCCGAGCGCCTTCACCGCGCTGGTCACCCAGGGCGGCCCGGACCGGCTCCTGTGGCGCACCTGGCACGCCTATCCGCAGGAGGGGCAACTGGTGTGCACCCGCTCCTCGCTGGTGGTGTCCGGGGCATGACCGCCCCCAAGTCCGGAGCGGAACACCGGTCCGGCCGTAGGCCGCCCAACCCGGGCCTACGAATCGTACGCAGGAACGATTCGTCAATTCGACGTCGCTCACTGTCCGTCGGATGGGCGCAGCCATCCGTCCCGCACGTCCCCTAGCGTTTGTTCGTGATCAACCATCCGGCCGGTCCGCCCGCACGCCCGCGTGTGGACCTCGACGACGGCACCCCACCCCGGCCCGGGCGAGCCCACGCCCCACTCCTGCCCGCCCGCCGTCGGCCCCGGCTGCGCTCCCGACCACGGTTCGCCCGCCTGACCGTCCTGCTGGCCGCGTTCGTCTGCGCGGCCTGCGGACTCGTCTACGAGCTCGAACTCGTGGCGCTCGGCGACTACCTGCTCGGGGACACGGTCACCCAAACCTCCGTCGTGCTCTCCGTCATGGTCTTCGCGATGGGCCTCGGCTCCCTCCTCGCCAAACGGCTCACCAGCCGGCCCGCCACCGCCTTCGCCCTGGTCGAGTGCGCGCTCGCGCTCACCGGCGGACTCTCCGTCCTCGCCCTCTACTCCTGCTGGGCCTGGATCGGCCGCTACCAGGCCGCCATGGTCGGCCTCACCTGCCTGATCGGCATCCTCATCGGCGCCGAGATCCCCCTGCTGATGACCCTCATCCAACGGATCCGGCGCGAGGACGCCGGCCGGGCCGTCGCCGACCTGTTCGCCGCCGACTACGTGGGCGCCCTGATCGGCGGCCTCGCCTTCCCGTTCCTGATCCTGCCCGGCCTCGGGCCCGGCGACGGAGCACTGCTCACCGGCGCCGTCAACGCCGTCGCCGGGGCCGCCGTGGTGCTCTGGCTGTTCCGCGAGGAACCCGCCCCCCGGATACGACGGCTGCTCTGGGGCGGCTGCCTGCTGGTGCTCGCCGTGCTCGCGGCGGCCGCGGCCGGCTCCGACGCCGTCGAACGCGCCGCCCGGCACGCCCTCTACGGCGACCAGGTCCGCTACGCGACCCGCAGCCGGTACCAGGAGATCGTGCTCACCGGCCCCGCCGAAGGCCCGCTCCGGCTCTACCTCGACGGCCGGCTCGCGGTCTGCGGACCCGACGAGTACCGGGGCAGCGAGGGCCTCGTCCACCCCGCCATGGCGGCCGGCCCGGACGCCCGGGTCCTGCTGCTCGGCGGCGGCGACGGACTCGCCCTGCGGGAAGTGCTGCGGCACCGGGGCGTCCGCACCGTCCGGCTGGTCGACGCCGACCCCGCCCTCCCCCGGCTCGCCCGCACCGACCCCGGGCTCGCCGCCCTCGGCGGCCGCTCCCTGGACGACCCCCGGGTCCGCACCACCGCCGCCGACCCGATGGCCTGGCTGCGCGGCGCGGGCGCCCCCGGCGGGGACGGACCGTACGACGTGGTGCTCGCCGACCTCCCGGCACCGGCCGACGGCGGACCGGTCAAGTTCCACTCCCAGGAGTTCTACGGCCTCGCCACCCGGCTGCTCTCCCCCGGCGGCCGGATCGCCGTCCGCGCCGGGAGCGACCTGGACGGCCTCTGGCAGATCGAGTCCGGCCTGCGGACGACGGGCCTGCAGACCGCCCCGTACGCCGTCCCGGGCAGCGCCACCGCCGCCTGCCGCCCCGGCCCGCCGGACGGCGCCCAGAACTTCCTCCTCGCCGCCGCCACCCGCCCCCCGCTCACCCTCGCCCCCGACGCCCCGGCCCCCCGCGCCCTCACCCCCGACACCCTCCACGCCACCACCACCCGCCTCACCGCCCTCCGCCCCGCCCACCCCCCGGCCGCCCTCACCCTCCTCGGCCCCCGCTGAGGTCGCCGCTGAGCCGCGGCCCGGCGGCCCTCCTGCGCCACCGTTGAGGCCGACAGCCGGAAACCCCGCACCCGCACCGCCGCTCCGACGGCCCCGCGGCCGCCACCGGCCGCACCCGACGCCCCGGGAAGAGCGGCCGGAGGAAGCGGCCCCCGCCGGACACGGCAGGGGCCGCCCGGCATCCGCGAAGCGGGCCGAGGCGGGCAGAAGCCCCCTCCGCTCCCCGGGGTCCGCCCGCAGTCGGAACGGTGATCGACTCGCCGCCCCATCGCCGCTGCGCGAGAAGTCGATCCAGCCGACTTCCCACGCGGGGAAGCCCGGAAGAACGGGCGCCTCGACCGGCAAGCCCCCGCACGGGCGGGGCCGCTCGGCAGCTGGGGAGCGGACCCCGGCAGGAGAAGGCCCATGGCCCCGGCCCACCTTGCGGGGGCGGACGGCCGCCGGACGACGGGCGACGGAGCGGGTCCCGTCACGGTGCGGGGCCGATGGGGAGGGCAGCCCCGGGCCCGGGGGCCGCTGGATAGGCGCGGGCCCAATGGGCAGGACCGTGGGCGGCCCCGGGCCTGCGGGGCCAAGTGGGCGAGGCGGGGCCGGAGGGTGCCGGGCCCGTGAGCGGGGCGGCCCCGGGCCTGGGGCCGGTGGATGGGCGCGGGCCCGGTGCGCAGGGCTGTGGGCGGCCCCGGGCCTGGGGCCGGGTGGGTGGGGCAGCACCGGAGGGCGCGGGGTCGGTGGGCGTGCGCAGCCTCGGGCCTGCGGGGCCGGAGGGCGCCGGGCCGGTGGGCGGGGCGGCCCAGGCTCGGGGCCGGGACGATGGTGCGACGGCCAAGGGAACGGGTGGGGCGGGGAAAATCTGGTGGTGGTGGGTAGGGACCGGGCGGGGACCAGTCGGTAGGCTCCGTGGCATGGAGCATGAGGTTGTCGTCCCGATGTCCGCCGAGCTGGTGCGGCAGGCCTTGCAGGATCCGGCGCTGCTGGCGCGGAGCGTGCCGGGGCTGAGCACCGAGCCGGCCGCGGTCGGGTCCGGTGCGGCCGAGGAGATCGGCGGCCGGCTGAAGCTGCGGATCGGCGGCTCCACGATCACGTACAAGGGCGTGCTGTCGCTGATCGAGGGCCGGGAGGGCGTGCTGACCGTGCTCGCCGAGGGCGAGGAGGCCCGGGGCAGCGGTGAGGCGACCGCGACCGTCCGGGTCAGCGTCGTGGACGGCGCCGAGGAGGGCACCGCGGCGATCCGCTTCACCGGCGACCTGAGCGCCACCGGCCGGCTGACCGAGTTCGACGAGGAGACCCTCGACGCCACCGGCCGCCGTCTGCTGGACAGGTTCGCCGCCGCGCTGGTCGCCCCGGAGGGCGAGCAGCCGCAGGACCAGGAGGGCTCGGAGGACCTGGACGAGCAGGAGGACCAGGCCGCGGAGACCTCGACCGGCGCGGGTGTGGTCTTCATCGAGGAGCGCCAGGACCAGCCCGGCGACGACCTGGACGACGACCTCTCCGACCTGATCGCCTTCTCCGACGCCGACGCCGAGCGCTTCGGTCTGCCCACCGGCTCCGCCGACGACGACGAGGACGACGTCGATGGCGAGGGCGAGGGCGAGGGCGAGGACGGCTCCGCCGAGCAGGACGGCGTCGCCGAGGAGCTGCCCGCCGAGCCGCTCTTCGCGTACGAGGACGAGCCCGTGCTCTCCGGCCCGGTGCGCCGCAGCATCGTCGGCCGGTCCGCAGAGGAGGTGGACCACGCCCCGCCGCGCGGCCCGTACGCCCCGGCGCTGCCCGCCCGCAGCGCGCGGGCCCGGGCGGCGTCCCGCTGGGGCGGGGAGGCCGGCGGGATCGTGGTGCCGGGCGCGGGCGGCCGCAACGCGGTGCCGTGGGTGATCGGCGGCTCGGTGGCCCTGCTGGGCGGTGCCGTGGTGCTGGTCAGGGCGCTGCGCCGCCGCTGACCGGGCGCCGGCCGGGTGCGAGCCCGGAGAGCCGCGGGGACTGCCAGGGCCTAGACTGAACGCTCAT
This sequence comes from Kitasatospora sp. NPDC001119, assembly GCF_053598475.1. NCBI lineage: Bacteria > Bacillati > Actinomycetota > Actinomycetes > Kitasatosporales > Streptomycetaceae > Kitasatospora > Kitasatospora sp. NPDC001119. The sequence continues at coordinate 311,791 of NZ_JBSFKI010000002.1, read as the reverse complement.
GAGCAACGACCGCGACGCCCTGCTGGCACAGATCAAGGACAAGGCCGTCGTGCACGGCAAGGTCACCCTCTCCTCCGGCAAGGAGGCCGACTACTACGTCGACCTGCGCCGGATCACGCTGGACGGCGTGGCCGCCCCGTTGGTCGGCCGGGTGATGCTGGACGCGACCTCGCACCTGGAGTACGACGCCGTCGGCGGTCTGACCCTGGGCGCCGACCCGGTGGCCGCCTCGATGCTGCACGCCGCCGCCGCGCGCGGGCAGCAACTGGACGCCTTCGTGGTCCGCAAGACCGGCAAGGCGCACGGCCTGCAGCGCCGGATCGAGGGCCCGGAGGTCAAGGGCCGCCGGGTGCTGGCCGTCGAGGACACCTCCACCACGGGCGGCTCGGTGCTGACCGCCGTGGAGGCGCTGCGCGAGGCGGGTGCCGAGGTGGTCGGCGTCGCGGTGATCGTGGAGCGCGGCGGCGCGGCCGCCGTCGAGGCCCAGGGCCTGGAGTACGTGACCGCGTACACCCTGGACGACCTGGGTCTCTGACCCCGACCCGCCGGGACGACAAGGCCGGGACGACGAACGACCGAGGGCCGGTGCTGTTTCACGTGAAACAGCACCGGCCCTCGCCGTGTCCGGAGCGGCGGGCGCTCAGCCCCGCCGGTGCCGGCCGCCGCCGGCCTGGACCTGGCTCTCCTCGTCGACCTCGGCGCCGACGCCGGCCCGCTTCTTCTTCCGCTCGCGCATGACCTCGATCAGGATCGGCGAGATGGACAGCAGGACGATCAGCAGCACCGCCGGGATCAGGTACTTGTCGATCACCGGGGCGAGCGCGTCACCGAAGAAGTAGCCGATCAGCAGCATGGACTCGGTCCACAGCACGCCGCCGATCACGTTCCAGACGAAGAAGGTCCGGGCGGGCATCTCCAGGGTGCCGGCGACCGGGTTCAGGAAGGTGCGGATGATCGGCATGAAGCGGGCCAGCACGACGGCCTTGCCGGAGCCGAACTTGTTGAAGTACTCCTCCGCCTTCACCACGTAGTCGCGGCGGAAGATCTTCGAATCGGGCTTGTCGAACATCTTCGGCCCGACCTTGGCGCCGATCAGGTGCCCGAGCTGGGCGCCGGCGATCGCCGCGATCGGGCAGCCGATCAGCAGGACGGCGATCGGCAGCTTGGCGCCGTCGCCGAGCACCGAGGAGGCTGCGTTCGAGGCGGCGACGCCCGCGAGGATCAGCAGCGAGTCACCCGGGAAGAAGAAGCCGACCAGCAGGCCGGTCTCCGCGAAGATGATCGCGATCAGCCCGATGGCGCCGAGGGACGAGATCAGGGATTTGGCGTCGAGCAGGTTGACGGCCAGCTGGTTGTAGTCCACGGGCGCAGGATAGCGGGCGCACCTTGCCGGCGACGCGGGCGTACCGTGCCGACGGCGCCCGGCCGGGACCGGTTCCGGCCCCCGCCGGGGCCGCCCGGGTGCCGCCGTGCGCCCGTACCGTGCGACGTTCCGCATGGCGGGCTCCTGCTGACCCGCGGGCACGAGTCTGGGAAGATGGCACAGGCGTCCGGTCCGCGGTGGCACACCACCCTCATGGCCGTACCGCGCAGGTCGCCGCGAACGTGCCGGAGAGCCACCACCGCAACGCCGCGCGTCGGCGGGCCGGCACGGAGTCGTCACGAAGGCGTACACAGCGTCGGACAGCACCGTCCGTACGCCGCAACCCGACAGGAGCGGATCGCATGCCCATCGCAACTCCCGAGGTCTACAACGAGATGCTCGACCGGGCCAAGGCGGGCAAGTTCGCCTACCCGGCCATCAACGTCACGTCGTCGCAGACCCTGCACGCCGCGCTGCGTGGTTTCGCCGAGGCCGAGAGCGACGGCATCATCCAGATCTCGACCGGTGGCGCGGAGTTCCTGGGCGGCCAGCACAGCAAGGACATGGTGACCGGCGCGGTCGCGCTCGCCGAGTTCGCCCACATCGTCGCCGCCAAGTACGACGTCACCGTCGCGCTGCACACCGACCACTGCCCGAAGGACAAGCTGGACGGCTACGTCCGCCCGCTGCTGGCGGTCTCCGCCGAGCGCGTGGCCAAGGGCGAGAACCCGCTGTTCCAGTCGCACATGTGGGACGGCTCGGCCGAGACCCTCGCCGACAACCTGGCCATCGCCCAGGAGCTGCTGGCCCAGGCCGCCGCCGCCAAGATCATCCTCGAGGTCGAGATCACCCCGACCGGCGGCGAGGAGGACGGCGTCACCCACGAGATCAACGACGAGCTGTACACCACCGTCAACGACGCCGTGCGCACCGCCGAGGCGCTGGGCCTGGGCGAGCAGGGCCGCTACCTGCTGGCCGCCTCCTTCGGCAACGTGCACGGCGTGTACAAGCCGGGCAACGTCGTGCTGAAGCCGGAGCTGCTGCGCGAGCTGCAGGACGCGATCGGCAAGCAGTACGGCAAGACCGACCCGTTCGACTTCGTCTTCCACGGCGGCTCGGGCTCGACCGCCGAGGAGATCGCCACCGCGCTGGAGAACGGCGTCGTGAAGATGAACCTGGACACCGACACCCAGTACGCCTTCACCCGCCCGGTGGCCGGCCACATGTTCGCCAACTACGACGGCGTGCTGAAGGTCGACGGCGAGGTCGGCAAGAAGAACACCTACGACCCGCGCACCTGGGGCAAGCTGGCCGAGGCCGGCATGGCCGCCCGCGTGCGCGAGGCCGCCGAGCAGCTGCGTTCGGCGGGCAAGCGCCTGAAGTGAGGCCCGCGCCCCGCGTAGGACCCGCGCCCCGAGCGTGAGAAACGGGTGCCCCCGGCGGACTCCGCCGGGGGCACCCGTACGTCGGGGGGTGTCTACCGCTCTACAGCTCTGCCGCTCTCTACGGCTCTACCGATCTCTACGGCTCTGCCGCTCGACCGCTCTACTGCTTGAGCTCCGCGTACGCCTCCGCGCTGCTGTCCTTCAGGAACTGCCAGCAGCGGGCCTCCTCCTCGGTCTCCTTGATCGCGCCGGCCGCCCGGGCGAGCGCCGCCAGGCAGCGCAGGAAGCCGCGGTTGCCGCGGTGCTCCCACGGCACCGGGCCGTGGCCCTTCCAGCCGTTGCGCCGCAGCGCGTCCAGACCACGGTGGTAGCCGGTACGGGCGTAGGCGTACGACTCGACGTACCGGCCGGCCGCGTAGGCGTCGTCGGCCAGCATCGCCCAGGCGAGGCAGAAGACCGGGAACTCGGCCGCCACCTGGGTCGGGGAGGCCGATTCCTCCGCCAGCATCCGGTAGGGCCGCTCCTCCTCCGGGAGCAGGGTCGGTTCGGGACCGTCGAGAAGATTCCTGTGAATCGCCATGCCCTGAAGTCTGCCACCCGAGACGCAGGGGTCAACCGCCGTCCCGGACGGGCGGCCGCCACGGGCACCGGCACTGCCCGCGGGAAGGTGGACATTCACCCGTTCGCCATGCCAGTGTGAAGATCATGTCTGCAGCCCGATCCGTCGGCAGGCGCACCGCACCGCCCCGGAAGGGCGGTCGCCGACGCCGCCGGCAGCGGCGCAGACCCGGTCCTGGCATGCTCACGGCACTGGTGCTCTCCGTGCTGGTTCTGGGCGCCACGGCGGTCGTGCTGAACCGCCCCTCGGCCACCCCGGCCACCACCCCGACCACCCAGGCGAGGGTCGCCCCGCCGGCCGAGCAGGCCGCCACGGCGGCACCGGCGCCGGCTCCCGCACCGGCCGACACCCCGCCGCCCCCGCCGGCCCCGACACCGACCCCGCCGCCCGCCCCCGCCGCGCCGGACCCCGGCCCCGCCAAGGGCGCCGGCACCTTCACCGTCGCCCCCGCCACCGCCAAGCCGGTCGGGCGCGGCACCGTGCGCCGCTACCGGGTCGAGGTCGAGGACGGCATCGGCATCGACGCCCCGTCCGCCGCCGCGCAGGTCCACGGCATCCTCGGCGACAAGCGCGGCTGGACCAACGACCGCAAGAACGGCTTCCAGCTGGTCGCCGACGGCCCGTACGACTTCACCGTGAAGATCGCCTCACCGGCCACCGTGGACCGGATCTGCGGCGCCTCCGGACTGGACACCCACGGCGAGGTCAACTGCAACGTCGGCAACCAGGTGCTCGTCAACTCCAAGCGCTGGAACACCGGTTCACCGCAGTTCAGCGGCCCGCTGGAGGAGTACCGGGCGCTGATCGTCAACCACGAGGTGGGCCACCGGATCGGCCACGGGCACGAGGGCTGCCCGGGCGAGGGCAAGCCCGCGCCCGCGATGATGCAGCAGATCTACGGTCTCAAGGGCTGCGCGCCCAACGCCTGGCCGTACTCGGCGGAGGGCACCTACCTCAGCGGGCCGTCCGTCCCGTAGCCCGCGGGACCGGAGCCGCACCGGGGAGCCGGTCAGCCGAGCACCGGCAGGTACGCCCGCAGGTCGCTGCGCTCCCCCGAGGCGGACACCTCGGCCGCGTCCACCGCCGCCGCCCAGTCCGTCCGGCCGGTGGCCAGCCGGATCCAGGTCAGCGGGTCGGTCTCCACCACGTTGGGCGGGGTGCCCCGGGTGTGCCGAGGGCCCTCGACGGCCTGCACCACCGCGTACGGCGGGATCCGCAGCTCGACCGCGCCGCCCGGGGCGCGGTCGGCGAAGGCGTCGGCCAGCAGCCGGGTGACGGCCGCGACGGCCTGCCGGTCGTGCGGGAACGCCGGGAGGGCCTGGGAGGCCGAGGAGACCGGGGAACCGGGGAAGGCGTCGGGCCCGAGCGCGGCGGCCAGGTCGTCGGCGTGCACGACCGTCTCCACCAGCCTGGTCACCAGCATGTCGGAGAGCATCATCGAACCCAGCCGGATCTCGAACCGCCGCGCCGGGTCGGCGGCTTCGGGCCGCTCCAGCAGGGCGAGCAGCGCGTCCGCGGCCCGGCCGAAGGCGGCCGCCACCGAGGCCGCGTCCCCGGCGAACTCCGCCGCGCCCCGCGCCCGGGCCTGCTCGTCCAGCAGCGGCGCGACGGTGGCGACCCCGGCCGCCCAGCCCGACAGGTCCAGCGGTGCCCGCCCCTGCGGCCGGTCGTCCAGGTGCGCCGGGACGTAGTCGAGTTGGACGGCCAGGTGGGCGAGCAGCTCGCGGACCCGCCACCGCCCCAACCGGGTCGGCAGGTCCAGCTGCTCCGTGCCGAGCGCGTCCACGGCGGCACGCAGCGCCCTGGTCTGGGCGGCCAGCGCGGCGCGGACCTTCTGCGGCTGGTACGTACGGGGCTTGGCAGGCATGGGGCTCAACATATGACGAGGGGCGGACGGTTCACCAGGAACCGCCCGCCCCTCGAACAGGCCGATCAGGCCAGCAGGGCCTCGATGACGCCGGTGTGGGCGTCCTTCAGCTCCGCCAGCGAGACGCTGAACTGGCCCTGGACGTCCAGGCTGTCGCCGTCCACGACACCGATCCGGGTGGCCGGCAGGCCGCGCGCGGTGCACATGTCGTTGAAGCGGAGCTCCTCGCTGCGCGGCACCGCCACGACGGCGCGGCCGGCCGACTCCGAGAACAGCAGGACGAACGGGTCCTGGCCCTCCGGCAGGACGATCCGCGCACCGTGGCCGCCCTTGAGGCAGCTCTCCACGAGCGCCTGGCCGAGGCCGCCGTCGGACAGGTCGTGCGCGGCGTCGATCATGCCGTCGCGCGAGGCGGCGATCAGGATGTCGCCGAGCAGCCGCTCGCGCTCCAGGTCCACCGCGGGCGGCAGGCCGCCGAGGTGGTCGTGGACGGCCTGCGACCAGGCCGAGCCGCCGAGCTCGTCCGCCGTGTCGCCGAGCAGGTAGAGCAGCTGCCCCTCCTCGGCGAAGGCCAGCGGGGTGCGCCGGGTGACGTCGTCGATGACGCCGAGCACCGCGACCACCGGGGTCGGGTGGATGGCGACCTCGCCGGTCTGGTTGTACAGCGAGACGTTGCCGCCGGTGACCGGGGTGCCGAGCACCAGGCAGGCGTCGGCCAGGCCGCGGGTGGCCTCGGCGAACTGCCACATCACGTCCGGGTCCTCGGGGGAGCCGAAGTTGAGGCAGTCGGAGACGGCGAGCGGCTTGGCACCGCCGGCCGCGACGTTGCGGTACGCCTCGGCCAGGGCCAGCTGGGCGCCGGTGTACGGGTCCAGCTTGGCGAAGCGGCCGTTGCCGTCGGTGGCGACCGAGACGCCGAGGTTGGTCTCCTCGTCGATCCGGATCATGCCCGAGTCCTCGCCGACCGAGAGCACGGTGTTGCCGAGCACGTAGCGGTCGTACTGGTCGGTGATCCAGGACTTGGAGGCCTGGTTCGGGTGGCTCGCGACCTTCAGCAGGTCGGCCTTGAGGCCCTCGCCGGTGGTCGGGCGGGCCAGCCGCTCGGCGGTCGGGGCGTCGGCCTGCAGCGCGTCCTGCCAGCTGGGGCGGGCGTACGGGCGCTGGTAGGTCGGGCCCTCGTGGGCGACGGTGCGCGGCGGGACGTCCACCACGAGCTCGCCGTGCCAGTAGATCTCCAGGCGCTCGCCGTCGGTCACCTCACCGATGACGTTGGCGATGACGTCCCACTTCTCGCAGATCTCCAGGAAGCGGTCGATCTTGTCGGGCTCCACGATCGCGCACATGCGCTCCTGCGACTCGCTCATGAGGATCTCCTCCGGCGAGAGCGTGTGGTCGCGCAGGTGCACGGTGTCGAGCTCGATCCGCATGCCGCCGGAGCCGGCCGAGGCCAGCTCGCTGGTGGCGCAGGACAGGCCGGCGCCGCCGAGGTCCTGGATGCCCTTGACGAGCTTCTCCCGGAAGATCTCCAGGGTGCACTCGATCAGGAGCTTCTCCTGGAACGGGTCGCCGACCTGGACCGCCGGGCGCTTGGCCGGCTTGGTGTCGTCGAAGGTCTCGGAGGCGAGCACCGAGACGCCGCCGATGCCGTCGCCACCGGTGCGGGCGCCGTACAGGACGACCTTGTTGCCGGCGCCGGAGGCCTGCGCGAGGTGGATGTCCTCGTGCTTCATGACGCCCACGCACAGCGCGTTGACCAGCGGGTTGCCCTGGTAGCAGGAGTCGAAGACGACCTCGCCGCCGATGTTCGGCAGGCCCAGGCAGTTGCCGTAGCCGCCGATGCCCGCGACGATCCCGGGCAGCACGCGCCGGGTGTCCGGGTGGTCGGCCGCACCGAAGCGCAGCGGGTCCATCACGGCGACCGGGCGGGCGCCCATCGCCAGGATGTCGCGCACGATGCCGCCGATGCCGGTGGCCGCGCCCTGGTAGGGCTCGATGTACGACGGGTGGTTGTGCGACTCGACCTTGAAGGTGACCGCGTAGCCCTGGCCGACGTCGACGACACCGGCGTTCTCGCCGATGCCGACGAGCATCGCGTCCGAATCCGGCTTCTTCTCGCCGAACTGCTTCAGGTGGACCTTGCTGCTCTTGTACGAACAGTGCTCCGACCACATGACCGAGTACATGGCGAGCTCGGCGCCGGTGGGACGGCGGCCGAGGATCTCGCGGATGCGCGCGTACTCGTCCTCCTTGAGGCCGAGGTCGGCCCAGGGCTGGGCGGCGTCCGGGGTCTGCTCGGCGTTCTTGACGGTGTCGAGGCTCATCAGGCGTTCACCAGCTGCTTCAGGACGGAAGTGAAGAAGCCCAGGCCCTCGGTGGTCGGACCGGTGAGCGGCTCCACGGCGTGCTCCGGGTGCGGCATCAGGCCGACGACATTGCCGGCGGCGTTGGTGATGCCGGCGATGTCGCGGTACGAACCGTTCGGGTTGACGTCCAGGTAACGGGCGACGACCCGGCCCTCCGCCTCCAGCTCGTCGAGCACCCGCTCCTCGGCGACGAAGCGGCCCTCGCCGTTCTTCAGCGGGACGACGATTTCCTGGCCGACGGAGTAATCCCCGGTCCAGGCGGTGCCGGCGTTCTCGATGCGCAGCTTCTGGTCGCGGCAGATGAAGTGCAGCGAGTCGTTCCGGGTGAGCGCACCGGGCAGCAGGTGCGATTCGCAGAGCACCTGGAAGCCGTTGCAGATACCGAGCACCGGCATTCCGAGCTTCGCCTGCTCGATGACGGTCTCCATCACCGGCGAGAACCGGGAGATGGCACCGCAGCGCAGATAGTCGCCGTAGCTGAATCCGCCCGGCAGGACGACGGCGTCGACCTGGTGGAGATCCTTGTCACGGTGCCAGAGGGCGACCGGCTCGGCGCCGGCGAGACGGACCGCCCGCCGGGCGTCGCGGTCGTCGAGGGAGCCGGGGAAAGTGACGACGCCGACGCGGGTGGTCACTTGCCCTCCTCCTCGACCCGGACGGTGAAGTCCTCGATCACGGTGTTGGCGAGAAAGGTCTCGGCGGCTTCGCGGATACGGGCGAGCGCCGCGTCGTCGACCGGGCCCTCCACATCCAGCTCGAAACGCTTGCCCTGGCGGACGTCGGCGATCCCGGTGAATCCGAGACGGGGCAGTGCACGCTGCACCGCCTGTCCCTGGGGGTCGAGGATCTCCGGCTTGAGCATGACGTCGACTACGACGCGTGCCACTGGCACTCCCGGTGGTGTCTTCGGTGAGGCGGGGGAACTCCAGACTACCGGTGGTTTCGGGCAGGATTGCTGGCCGGGCATAGCGACGCGCGTAGACCCCAGACCCTTACGCAGCAAGGGATCCAGCGCCCCGATCACCTGCCCGGGCCGGCCGGTTTCCCCGGATTCGGCACTCGGAACGACGCCCTCCGGAGAACACCCGAATACGGCACTTGGGGACAGAACCGCCCGACCCGCACATCGGTATCAAGGAACCCGCCGAAGAGACGTGAATATCCGGAAAAGAATGCCGGACTCTTCGATTTCGGCCCCCTTCGGGTGCAGAATAGGGCCACCTGTCGCGGCAAGTGCTGCGTATCAGGCGAGCCGCCCGGCCCGCCCGTACGCGCTTGCGCGAGTTGGTGCACATCAGGCCCCGGTACCCCCTCGGACCGGCGGCCGAATTGCCCGAGAGGATTGACACCCATGGCTCAGCGTGTAGTTGTCACGCTCTCCGACGACCTGGACGGCGGCGCCGCCGCCGAAACCGTCCACTTCGGCGTCGACGGAAAGTCGTACGAGATCGACCTGTCCGTGGACAACGCGGAAAAGCTGCGGGAGGCCCTCGCTCCGTTCGTCGCCGCCGGCCGCCGGCAGAGCCGCACCGGAAAGTCCTTCCGGCGCACCGCCCTCACCCCGGACCCGGCCGCCGTCCGCGCCTGGGCCCTGTCCCGCGGGATGGAACTGCCGGCCCGCGGCCGCATCCCCAAGCACGTGTACGAGGCGTTCGCCGAGGCGAACTGACCCCGCGGGGAGCCCGCTCCCCGGTCGCCCCGCCCGCCCGGTCCGAAAGGGTGGGGCGACCACCCCGAACGATGCTGTAGAGTATTCCTCGTCGCCGCAACGGAGAGATCCGAAGAGGCGGCGGGTGCCCCACCAGGCACCATGCGGACGTGGCTCAGTTGGTAGAGCATCACCTTGCCAAGGTGAGGGTCGCGAGTTCGAATCTCGTCGTCCGCTCGCAGTGCGCGAGCACAGCACAACTCAATAGTTTGACCTGCGGACGTGGCTCAGTTGGTAGAGCATCACCTTGCCAAGGTGAGGGTCGCGAGTTCGAATCTCGTCGTCCGCTCAGATACGAAGGGCCCCCTCAATCGAGGGGGCCCTTCGGCATTCCCTCCCGGGGCGTCCCGGCACCCCCGCACCCGGCGGCCGGCGATATCGGCCATGACATTTGTCATCGCCGACCCGTGCGTCCCCACCGCGATGTCATGACGGCGCGCACTGCCCGTACCGCCCGGCCGACGGGAGGCTTGGGGCATGGAAACGAGCCGGCCCTCCCGCCCCAGCGACGACGTGATCGAGGTCACCGACCTGCACCGCCACTACGGCGGCGGCAGCACCGGGTACCACGCCGTACGCGGCGTCGACCTGACCGTCCGCCGCGGCGAGCTGTTCGCCCTGCTCGGCACCAACGGGGCCGGCAAGACCTCCACCATGGAGGTCATCGAGGGCCTGGCCGCGCCCACCGGCGGCACCGTCCGGGTGCTCGGCCGGGACCCCTTCACGGAGCGCGGCGCCGTCCGCCCGCGGATCGGCATCATGCTCCAGGAGGGCGGCTTCTCCGGCGAGCTCACCGCCGCCGAGACCGGCCGCACCTGGGCCGGGATGACCAGCGGCGCCCGCCCGGTCGCGGAGGCGCTGGAGCTGGTCGGCCTCGGCCACCGGGCGAACGTCCGGGTCAAGCAGCTGTCCGGCGGCGAGAAGCGCCGACTGGACCTCGCGATGGCCCTGCTCGGCCGCCCCGAGGTGCTCTTCCTGGACGAGCCCAGCACCGGCCTCGACCCGGAGGCCCGCGCCGCCGTCTGGCGGCTGGTCCGCGAGCTGCGCGCCCAGGGCACCACGGTGCTGCTCACCACGCACTACCTGGAGGAGGCCGAGGAGCTGGCCGACCGGCTGGCCATCATGCACGGCGGCCAGGTCGTCACCTCCGGCACCGTCGCCGAGGTGATCGCCGGCCGGCCCTCCCGGATCTCCTTCGAACTGCCCGAGTTCACCGGGACCGCGCTGCCCCTGCTGCCCGGCGCCGAGCTGTCCGTCGACGGCCGCAAGGTCACCGTGCAGACCGTCGGGCTCCAGGACACCCTCACCGACCTGCTCGGCTGGGCCCGGCACCACGGCATCGCGCTCGGCGCGCTGGACGCCCGCAGCGCCTCGCTGGAGGAGGCCTTCCTCGCGATCGCCTCCGAGGCCGCCCACCAGCACCCCCCGCAGGCGCCCGCCGCCACCCGCCCCGCCCGCCGCCGCCTGATCGGATCCGCCCGATGACCACCGCCACCACCGCCACCGCCACCGCCGCCACCACCGCCGGTCCGCAGAGCACCGCCGTCCGCCGGCTGCTCGCCCTCGGCCGGGCCGAGGCCACCCTGCTGCTGCGCAACCGCACGGCCCTGTTCACCGCCCTGGTGCTGCCGTTGTTCCTGGTCGTCGTCCTCCGGAGCACGCTGGCGCAGCAGGCCGAGTCCAACCCCGGCCTGGACGTCGACTCGCTGCTGGTCTACGGCTCGGTCGGGATGGTCCTGGCCTTCGTCGTGTACTACAACCTGACCGCCGCGTATGTCGGACGGCGCGGCGAGCTGGTCCTCAAGCGGCTGCGCACCGGCGAGGCCCGGGACATCGAGATCCTGCTCGGCACCGCCGTCCCCTCGCTCACCCTCGGCCTGCTGATGGCCGCCCTGATCGGGATCGGCGGCAGCGTCGCCCTGCACCTGACCGTGCCGGTCAACCCGCTGCTGATGCTGGTCGGCCTGCTGCTGGCGCTGGCCACCATGATCGCCCTGGCCGCGCTGTCCAGCGCCTTCACCAGGACCGTGGAGAGCGCCGGCATCACCACCCTGCCGGTCATGCTGGTCATGCAGTTCGGCTCCGGCCTGTTCGTCCCGCTGGACGTCATGCCCGAGCAGCTGGCGAACATCTGCCGCCTGCTGCCGACCACCCCGGCCTTCCAGCTGATTCGCGTCGGCTGGTTCGGCACCGACGGCTCGGCCGCCGCGACCGGTTTCGCCGGCTCCTGGGGCGCCGCCGGCTCGCACCTGGTCACCGGGGGCATCTGGCTCGCCCTCGCGGTCTGGGGCGCGGTGCGCTACTTCCGCTGGGAGCCGCGCCGCTGAGCATCCGGCAGTAATCCGAAGGAACGCCCCCGGTCCGACCTCTGATATGAAGGCAGCAAGCATGATCGTGGTCGAACTGGGGGCGGAAGAAATGAGAATGCGGTCGCCGCTTCGCAGCTGGACGAGCCTGAGCAATCCCCAGCGCACCGAGCTGTACCTGCGCTGGTCGCTCTACCTGATGGCGCTGTTCATCCTGCCCGGCATCCTGCTCACCGTCGGGAGCGTCGCCGACCAGGCCGAGAACATCCCGGTGATCCGGATCTCCCTGCTGATCGGACTCGCCGTCACCCTGGTGCTGCTGCGGGCCTACCGCACCGCGCTCGACCACTACCTGGGCCGCCCCGCCGACCACCGGCTCTGGACCGCCCTCTCGGCCGGCCTCGCGGTGGCCGGCTCCTGGACGGTCCTGCTGTTCGGGCCCGCCGACGGCGGGACGCGGAACCCGGGAGGCGCGCCCTTCACCCCGTTCGTCGCCAGCGTCCTGCTGATCGCCTCCTTCGGGCCGGTGTGCGTGGCGCTGACCCCGCGCTGGGCCGCCGTCACCGGGGTGGGCATGCTGGCGGCCGTCTTCCCGGCCGGGGTGCTGTCCGGGGGCGACCCCGCCGGCGTCGCCGGGTACCTGACCGGACTGACCATCGGCATGGCCTTCATCGGCTTCAGCTGCCGCAGCTTCGCCTGGCTGACCTCGATCGTCTGGGAACTGGACACCGCCCGCGAGGCGCAGTCCCGGCTGGCCGTCGCCGAGGAGCGGCTGCGCTTCTCCCGCGACCTGCACGACGTGATGGGCCGCAACCTCACCACCATCGCGCTGAAGAGCGAGCTCGCCGTACAGCTCGCCCGCCGGGGCCGCACCGAGGCCGCCGACCAGATGGCCGAGGTGCAGAAGATCGCCCAGGAGTCGCAGCGCGAGGTCCGGGACGTCATCCGCGGCTACCGCACCGCCGACCTGCACGCCGAGGCGATCGGCGCCCGCGCGGTGCTGCGCTCGGCCGACGTCGTCTGCGAGATCGACCTCGGCGAGCAGGCGGACGAGCTGCCGGCCCCGGTCCAGTCGGTGTTCGGCTGGGTCATCCGCGAGGCCACCACCAACGTGCTGCGGCACAGCGAGGCCGACCGCTGCCTGATCCGGCTGCGGACCGAGGACGGACGGGCCGTGCTGGAGCTGGAGAATGACGGGGTGCCCGACGTCCCGTTCCCCTCCCAGGGCAGCGGCACCGGGCTGCGCGGACTGCGCGAACGGCTCGCCGCCCACGGCGGCGAGCTGGCCGTGCCGACCGCCGGGCAGGGCGTCTTCCGGATGCTCGCCACCGTCCCGCTGCCGAGCTGAGGAAGAAAGACCGCCCGATGACCGAGAACGCCGCGCCCGTCCGCGTCCTGCTCGCCGACGACGAGCACCTGATCCGGGGCGCGCTGGCCGCGCTGCTCTCGCTGGAGGACGACATCGAGGTGGTCGCCCAGGCCGGCTCCGGGACGGAGGCGCTGGCGATGGCCCAGGCGCACCGCCCGGACGTCGCGGTGCTGGACCTCCAGATGCCCGGCAAGGACGGCATCGAGGTGGCCTCCGCGCTGCGGCTGCTGCTGCCGGACTGCCGCTGCATGATCGTCACCGGCCACGGCCGCCCGGGCTACCTGAAGCGGGCGCTGGAGGTCGGAGTGCGCGGCTTCCTGCCGAAGACCGTCTCGGCGGCCGACCTGGCGGGCATCATCCGGACCGTGCGCTCCGGCGGCCGGTACGTGGACCCGGAGCTGGCGGCGGACGCGATCAGCGCCGGCGAGACCCCGCTGACCCCGCGCGAGACGGACGTCCTGGAGCTGGCCGCGGACGGCACCCCGATCGCCGAGATCGCCGAGCGCGCCTCGCTCTCCCAGGGCACCGTGCGCAACTACCTGTCCTCGGCGGCCACCAAGCTGGGCGCGGAGAACCGGCACGCGGCGGTGCGGATCGCCCGCGAGCACGGCTGGATCTGAGGGATCCGGCGCCCGCGGGCGATCGTTCCGGGCTCAGGCCCAGGTGGTGCCGGTCAGCCGCTCGTACACCTCGATGTACCGGGCCCGGGTCTGCTCGACGATCTCGGTCGGCAGCGCCGGCGGCGGCTGCTCGCCGTGGCGGTCCCAGCCGGAGGCCGGGGAGACCAGCCAGTCGCGGATCAGCTGCTTGTCGAAGGACGGCTGCGAGCGGCCCGGCTGCCACTGGTCGGCGGGCCAGTAGCGGGAGGAGTCCGGGGTGAGCACCTCGTCGCCGATCAGCAGCTCGCCGTCCAGCAGGCCGAACTCGAACTTGGTGTCGGCCAGGATGATGCCGCGCTCGCGGGCGATGTCCCGGGCCCGGGCGTAGACGTCCAGGGTGGTGCGGCGCAGCTGGGCGGCGAGCTCGGCGCCGATCCGGCGGGCGGTCTCCTCGTAGGAGACGTTCTCGTCGTGCTCGCCGACCTCGGCCTTGAGCGCCGGGGTGTAGATCGGGGCGGGCAGCTCGGAGCTGTTCTCCAGGCCCTCGGGCAGCGCGATGCCGCAGACCGTGCGGCTCTCCTGGTACTCGGCCAGGCCGGAGCCGGCCAGGTAGCCGCGGGCGACCGCCTCGACCGGGACCATCTCCAGGCTGCGGCAGACCAGCGTGCGGCCCTTCCAGTCGGCCGGGGCGCCGGCCGGGACCTCGGTGGAGATCACGTGGTTGGGGACGATGTCCGCGATCCGCTCGAACCACCACAGCGACAGCTGGGTGAGGATGCGGCCCTTGTCCGGGATCTCGTTCGGCAGCACCCAGTCGTGGGCGGACGTCCGGTCGCTGGCCACCATGACCAGCTCGCCCGATCCGGTGCGGTAGAGGTCGCGCACCTTGCCGGTGTGCAGGTGGACCAGGCCGGGTACCTGGACCGGCTCGGGCTTGGTGACAAATCCGCTCAAGGTGTTCAGTCCTCAGGGGTCGTTCGCGGGTGGGGCACCGCGAAAGGGGAGGTCACTGCCCCCGCAGTCTTTCACGACCGGGTTCGCCCGCCCCGACCCGTCCCCGGCCTCGGGGGACGGAGCGCCTAGTTCTTGCACAGTCGGTCCAGCAGGTTGGCGGTGGCCCGCTGGATCCGCTCGTCGGTCAGGCCCGGGCGGCCCAGTGCGGGCGACCAGGCGAAGGTGCCCGCCGCGAAGACGTACGCGCCGCTGGGCGCCCGGTACAGCGAGGTCTCCTGGTAGCGGGTGCGGCCGCCCAGGTCCTGGTACGGCGAGTGCGCCAGCAGCACCCGCTCGATGTGCTCGGGCAGCGCCACCTTGGGGTAGTAGCGGTCGGCCTCGCCGGCGACCAGCCCGGGCAGCTCGTCGCCCTCCTGGAGGCCGGTGCCGTCCCAGAGCCAGTGCGCGGTGTGCCGGGCGACCAGCGGGACGGGCGCGGCGACCCGCCCCGAGTACTGCACCCCGAGCAGCTGCTGCTCGGGCTCCCCGGCGTCCCGCCACAGCGCGCTGGCCGCGCCGGGCGCCCCGGCGGCCGGGCTGCCGGGGCGGACCTTCTGCCGCTTGCGGCAGTTGAGCAGCCGGTTGGGCTCGCCGGAGGCGGCGGCGCTCAGCTCGACCCGCCAGTACATGGTGTTGGCGGAGAGGAACACCAGCGAGGTGCCGCCGTCCCGGGCCCGCTCGGCGGCCCGGCGCATCGGCTCGGACCAGTACTCGTCGTGGCCGGGGAAGACCAGCGCCCGGTGCCGGGACGGGTCCACCAGGCCGGCGTGCAGGTCGGTGGCGGTGGCGTAGGAGAGGTCGTAGCCGAAGCGCTCGGCCCAGCGGATGAAGTCGTACGCGTGGCCGACGTGCAGCGGCAGTCCGGCGGTGGCGTGCGGGCGGTCGAAGGAGACGGTGACGGCCGCCTCCGGCTCGCCGACCAGACCGCCCAGGCCGTCCCAGGCGTGGTAGAGGCTGGCGCCGGTGCGGCCGTCCTCGGGAAACAGGTTGTACGCCTGCCAGGTCACGTCGGGGAGCACCAGGAGCAGCTCGGCGGTGCGCGCCCGCTCGTCGAAGTCCCGGACGGTGAAGGGGATGTGGCTGCGGTGCAGCATGTCCGCGGTGGTCAGCACGGCGACGTACGAGCCGGGCTTCCAGTGCGCCGGGATCTGGAGCCGCCAGGAGTGCCACCAGTGGTGGCAGGAGACCGTCCGGTCGACCACCAGCGGGGCGGGCTGGGCGAGGCCGGAGATCAGCGGGCTGGAGGTCATGTGGCGGGCGCCGTCGCCGCCGTAGTGGCCGATCCGGAAGACGTCCACGGTGAACTCGCGGGGCGGGTTGACGGTGACCCGGAAGTCCACCGAGCCGCCGGGGCGGATCACCCCGGCCGAGGCGAAGCCCTTGATCTGCTGGTCCACGTCGTTGGCGCCCTGCGGGCTGCCGACCGACGGCTTGGGCCGGGTGCCCGCGGCCAGCGGCTGCTGGCCGGGCGCGTCCACCGAGACGTACCAGGGGACGGCGCCCTCCGCCCCCGCCAGGTACTGGTCCGGGCTGCGCAGCCAGGGCAGCGGCCCCTGACCGAAGGGGTCGGAGACGCTGTAGGCGTGCGTCCCCGACTCCCAGCGGCGGTTGAGTTCGGTCCCCACGCGCCCCTCCCAGGTGCACTTCCGCCCGGTGGCACGTGCCCCCCGGATGTGCGTGCGGTCTAATACACCACAGAGTGCTGCCGTAACGTCACCCTCCGGTAGCAATTGGTGCAGGGAATCTCGCGCGCCTCCCGGGCAGGGCCTCCGGCCTGCGAAGACGCCGGGCGGCCAACCGATTTGGGGGCGCGCACCGGGGCACCGAGCGCCCTCCTGGAACGCCTGGGACGTCAGAGGCGGACGGGTTTCTCGAGACGGACGTCGGCCGCGTCCAGCCAGGCGCGCAGCGGGCCGTCCTGGCCCTGTTCGACGGCCTGGGCGACCGGGCCGGCCAGGTCGGTGCGGCGCACCCCGCCGAGCAGCAGCACCGGGCCGTCCAGCCAGTCCAGGCCGGGGGCGCCGCCGGCGGTGTCCACGGCGGCGCAGCAGACCATCGCGGTGACGTGGTCGACCAGCAGGTCGCGGCCGCTGCGGTCGGGTTCGAGCAGCGGGGCCGGGGCGGTGGTGCGGGCCAGCTGGGCGGCGAGCGCGGCGGCCAGCAGCTCGCCGTCGCCCTCGGCGAGCCGGCCCAGCAGCCGGGTGAGGGTCGGAGCGCCCGGGCGGGACTGCGGGGCGAGCCGGTCCAGGGCGGTCTGCAGGGCGGCGGCGCCCGCCCGCCAGCCGGCGTCCACCACCTCGGCCGGGTAGTCGGCCCACTCCAGCTCGTGCCAGCCGCCGGCCGCCGGGCGGCCGAAGAACAGGTCGGCGGCGAGCCGGGAGACCGCCCGGTCGACGGTGCCGGGCTCCTCCAGCAGGTCGCAGGCGGGGCGGTCGCCGAGCCGGCTGCCGTAGCCGTCGGCCAGCCGGTCGCGCCGGGACAGCTCGGTGAGCGCGGAGACCACGCCGGCGTTGAGGTGGGCCGGGTGGCGGCCGAGCCGCCAGGCGGGCAGCGCGACCCGGGTGAGCAGCCGGTCCCAGCCCGCGTAGGCCAGGCCGACCTGCTCCTGGGCGGCGATCCGCAGGCCGTAGTCGACCGCCCTGGCCTGCTCGGAGGCCCAGCCCGCGACCGAGCGCTCCAGCTCGGCGGAGTGGCCCCGGCAGGCGCCGAGCAGACGGCGGACGACCCGGCGGACGACCCGGTCGGCGAGTGCGGCCGGACCGCGCCGGGGCGGCCGGGGCGGGGCGGCCAGGATGCCGCCGCCGAGGCCGGGGGCCGTGCCGCCGCCGGAGTCCAGGCAGGCGTCCAGGCGGCGCAGGAAGCGCCGGGCGGCCGCGATCTCCGGGTCGGCGCAGGCGGCGGTGCCGGCCACCACGGGGGCGAGCAGGGCCCGCAGCTCGCCGGCCCGCATCCACCAGAGGAAGGGCGAGCCGATCACCAGGACGGGGGCGGGCTCGGCCGGGTCCGGCTGCGGCGGCGCGGCCGTCGGCCCGGCGGGCGGGACGTCCTCCAGCCAGCTGTCGCAGTCCGGGGTGAGGGCGACGGCGGAGGGCGCGGGCACGTCCAGCCGGTCCGCCAGCTCGTCGATCAGCCGGTACAGCTCGGGTGCCTCGGCGCGGTCCAGCGGGACGGCCGGGGTGGACGGCGGGACGGCCCGGCGCAGGGCCCGGGCGGTCAGCCCGGCCACCAGCAGGGTCAGCGCGGCGACCGCGCAGACCGCCCAGCGGGCGGCGTCCCAGCCGGCCGCGTCGGCGGCCCCGGGCGCGCCGATCCGGCCGGTGAACCGGCCCGCGAGCAGGACCACCGCGACGGCGGTGGGCAGGGCGGCGGCGGCCCGGGCGAGGCCTCGGACCCGCAGGACCGCCTGGGCGTGAGCGCGCGCGATGTCGACTGCTGCCATACGGTGCGGCACCCCCTTCGGAGCCCTCGGGCGCCCGGCTTCGGGCCCTGAGCCGACTCGAAATGATCAGTTCCGACCGGGAAGCGGAGGCGTCCGATCCCCGGTAGTGCATGCTGCGTGGCGCTACTGACATTTTCGACGCCCCGGTCCGGGTGGGCGTTCCGGATCACCCCGGTTTCCACTCGTCCCGGTGACACTGCCCGGATTCCGGACGCCGGCGGCCGGTCCGGTGCGAAGCACCCGACGACCGCCCGGCCGGACGCCGTCCAGCATCCCCCCGTGGGAGCACCGCTACCCGGCGGCGACCCCGGCGCACGGGCCCCGCGCACCGCGATCCAGCGCACCATAAGGCCGCACAGCCGGTTGCGTCAGCCGGATGCGGGTGCTGTCACCCGATGGGCTGGAATCCGTCGGCCGAACGGTGAGTCCGCCCCGGTGGGCCCTCCAGCCCCGAAACGCCCGGGGCACTGCGCCCATGGGGGTTGACCGGCCAGCTCGGTTGTTCGATCTTCGCTCGCCCCTGCCGGCGGTCCCCCGCCGCGGGCCCGAGCGGGGCCGTCACACGCCGCGGCCCCCGTGCGAACGGTTCGCACGGGGGCCGCGGTCGGCACGGGCACGGGTGGCCTCAGGCGGTGGCCGCCTTCAGCGCGATGTCGGTGCGGTGCTGGCCGCCCTTGAGGGAGATCCGGTCCACCGCGGCGTACGCGCGCTCGCGCGCCTCGGCCAGGTCGGCGCCGGTCGCGGTGACCGACAGCACGCGGCCGCCGGCGCTCAGCACCTGGCCGTCCTCGCCCGCCGTCGTCCCGGCGTGCAGCACGAACGCGGTGCCGTCCGCCTCGGCCTCGGCCAGGCCGTCGATCGGGTCGCCGGTGCGCGGGGCGGCCGGGTAGCCCTCGGAGGCGACGACCACGGTGACGGCCGCGCCCTCGTCCCAGCGCAGCGGCTCCAGCTGGTCCAGGGTGCCGTTGGCGGAGGCCAGCAGCACGCCCGCCAGCGGGGTGCGCAGCCGGGCCAGCACGACCTGGGTCTCCGGGTCGCCGAAGCGGGCGTTGAACTCGATCACCCGGGTGCCGCGCGAGGTGAGCGCCAGGCCCGCGTACAGCAGGCCGGAGAACTCGGTGCCGCGGCGGCGCAGCTCGTCCACGGTCGGCTGGAGGACGGTCTCCAGGACCTCCTCGACCAGCCCGGCGGGCGCCCACGGCAGCGGCGAGTAGGCGCCCATGCCGCCGGTGTTGGGGCCCTCGTCGCCGTCCAGCGCGCGCTTGAAGTCCTGGGCGGGCTGGAGCGGGACGACGGTGGTGCCGTCGGTGATCGCGAACAGCGAGACCTCGGGGCCGTCCAGGTACTCCTCGATGACCACGCGCTCGCAGGCGGCGGCGTGCGCCAGCGCCTCCGCGCGGTCGGAGGTGACCACGACGCCCTTGCCGGCGGCCAGGCCGTCGTCCTTCACCACGTACGGGGCGCCGAAGGCGTCCAGCGCCTCGGCCGCCTCGGCGGCGGTGGTGCAGACGTAGGAGCGGGCGGTGGGCACGCCGGCCGCGGCCATCACGTCCTTGGCGAAGGCCTTCGAGCCCTCCAGTCGGGCGGCCGCCGCGGACGGGCCGAACACCGGGACGCCGGCCGCGCGCACGGCGTCCGCGACGCCGGCCACCAGCGGGGCCTCCGGCCCGACCACCACCAGGGCGGCGCCGAGCCGGCCGGCCAGCGCGGCGACCTGCGCACCGTCCAGCTGGTCGACCGGGTGGACCGTCGCGACCTGCGCGATCCCGGCGTTGCCCGGGGCACAGTGCAGTTCGGACACAGCGGGATCTTGGGACAGAGAGCGGCACAGGGCGTGTTCGCGGGCGCCGCCGCCGATGACGAGGACCTTCACGCCTGGCAGCGTAGTCGGTGGCCTGTTCCGGCCGCTCTCCGGTCCCGTCGGATCCTCCAGGCGGAACGCTCCGTACGCCGAGCACACTGGAGGATCGTCCAAGCCCGACCGGGCCGATTCGGCGACGGGTGCCCGGGTCACGACGGCGGGTCACCGGACCCTCGCTCGGACGGGTGAAATCTCGCCGACCCCCGCAACCCGCCCACCTCGGGTTCCGTTGGCCGAAACCGGTAACGATCAGCGGAGAAGCGCCCCCACGGTCAGCCATTTGGCGGTAAGAAGTGCTGTTGGAGAACCACCGGCGGACACCACGTCAGCCGTTGCGCCGACAGACCCAGCAGTCCGCCCGCCACAGGGAGCCCCACAGGTGAGCCAGCCGGAAATGCAGCCCGAGGAGAGTGCCTGGGGCAAGGAGATCGGCGAGGAGGACCCGCCCGCCGCCGCCGTCGTCCGACGGGCCTCCACCCGACGCCGGGACGATCTGAGCACCCGACAGTTCCCGCTCGGGGACTGGGGCGAGCCCGCCGAACGGCTGGAGGAGCTCTACCGCTGGTCCGAGGAGCGGGCGGTCGAGGCCATCGAGTGGTACCGCCGGGACCGGATCTGGAAGCGCCGCTGGGCGCGCCTGCTGCGGTTCGGCGCGGCCGGCTTCGCGGTGGGCGGGGTGACCGCCCCGCTGGTCGACCTGGCCGGCGCCTTCGCGAACGGCACCGGCTGGGGCTACGTCGGCTTCGCGCTCTCCGCCGGCTGCCTGGCCGTCGACCGGGTCTTCGGCCTCACCTCCGGCTGGATGCGGGACGTCTCCACCGGACAGGCGCTGCAACGCCGCCTGGAGGCCTTCCAGTTCGACTGGGCGTCGGAGTGCGTGCGCGAGGTGCTCGGCCCGACCGAGGGCACCGCGGGCGAGGCCGCCGAGCGCTGCCTGGGCGTGCTGCGCCGGTTCTGCGAGGACGTCTCCGACATGGTCCGCTCCGAGACCTCGGAGTGGATGCTGGAGTTCCGCGCCTCGATGACCCAGCTGCCCACCCAGTCCGGCGGGGCCTGGGGCGGGCGCAGCGAGCCCGGGGTGGGCGCCCAGGTGCGGGTGCTGCCGCCGCCGGGCACCCGGCCCACCATGCCGCGTCAGCGGCCGCCGGAGGGGCCGCTGCGCTAGCGGCCGGGAGGCCGGCTCGCGGCTCGGGGCTCAGGGCTCAGGCGAAGACGATCATCGAGCCCTGGGCGACGCTCCTGGTCGCCGCCGCGTACAG
Source organism: Kitasatospora sp. NPDC001119 (assembly GCF_053598475.1). NCBI lineage: Bacteria > Bacillati > Actinomycetota > Actinomycetes > Kitasatosporales > Streptomycetaceae > Kitasatospora > Kitasatospora sp. NPDC001119. The sequence continues at coordinate 290,660 of NZ_JBSFKI010000002.1, read as the reverse complement.
GCCCGACCAGGCGTGCCGCTCCCGGGCGAAGGGGTGGACGTCGTCGATCGGCGGCCCGAACGGCTGCTCCAGGCCGGTCGGGCCGAGCGGCCGGGTCGGGTCCGGCGGGTTGAGTGGGTCGATGCCCAGCGCCGGTGCGACGGCCTGGAGTTCGCGCAGCAGCCCGTGGCTGGAGCCGAGCGGGCCGCCGGAGGCGAGCAGCGTCTCGTCCACCAGCGGCACCGCGAACTCGACCGGCACGTACGCGCCGGCGTGGTCGAAGTGCCAGACCAGGTGCGACTGTTCGGCGCCGCTCTCGAACATCTCCAGCAGCTGCTCGTAGTCGCCGCCGAGCGTGTCGACCGGGGTGATGTCCAGTCCGGTGAGGCCCAACAGGTAGGCGCGGCGCAGGAAGTGCAGCGAGTCGTAGTCGAAGGCGGCTATCGGCTCGACCGCACCGCTGATGCCCGGGACGAACTGGTAGACCGGCACCTCGGGCAGCCCGCGCGAGGCCAGCACCGCGTTGTAGAGCGCGAGGTCGTCCCGGAAGGGGTTGTCGGGACTGTGGCTCAGCACGTCCACCAGCGGGACGAGCCAGAGGTCGCAGGCCATGGCCGGCAGTTCCTCTCCGGAGGCGGGGATCGCCCGCGGAGACGGGGCGACGACGGGGGCTTGGGTCGGTACCCGGACGGCCCGTTGGCGGGGCGCCCGGTCCGACGCCCGCCCACCCTACCGGCCCGGCGCGGCGTGCGGGTCGGACCGCCCCCGCGGGGCCTCCGGGGGCGGCTCCGGCAGCCGCCGGCCGAACCGGCCGTACGGCGTCGCGCGCGGCTGCGGCACCAGGCCGAGGCCCAGGCCCAGTTCACGGCCGAGCTCCCGGCCGACCTCGTCGCTGCGGCGGCTCCGCTCGGCGCGGGCCGCGCCGGGCCCGGCGGCGGACTCGGCGGCCGGCTCCGGCGGGGCCGGCGGCGCGGGCGGAGGCTCGACCGGCACCGCCGGCGGCTCCTCCCCGGCGAACTCGGTGAGCAGCCCGAGGACCGTCACCGACTCCAGCGGCTGTCCGGCCAGCCCGGCCAGCAGCCGGACGGTGTACAGGTTGTACTCGCAGATGATCCGGTGCGCGGCGAGCGGGTCGCGGGCCTCGATCGCCTCGACCAGGTCCGGGTGGCGCTCCCAGCAGACCCCGCCCAGCGCGGGCAGCTCCCGCAGGTAGCGGGCGGCGAACATCCAGGACTGCACCCGCAGCCAGTCCAGGTAGTCGGCGATCCGGCGGTTGCCGAGCAGCGCGCCGACCTCCTGCCAGAACCGGCGGTCGCAGCCCACCATCACGTCCAGGTTCCCGGCCCGGGCGGCCCGCACCGCCGCGTCGGCCCGGCGGTGCAGCGAGGACAGCCGGCTGAGGTCGGGCAGCGCCCGGCGGGCGGTGTACTGGCGGTGGAAGCTGTCGGTGATCAGGACCCGGGACTCGAAGATCTCCAGGAAGTCGTCCCAGCCGAGCTCGGGCACGGTGAAGCCGCGGTGGTGCTCGGCCCGCAGCAGGCCCTGCGCGCCGAGGTCGACCAGGGCCTCGCGGGCCGGGGTCGCGGAGACGCCGTACAGCTCGGCGATCTCCTTGACGGTGAAGTTGCGGCCGGCCGCGAGTCGGCCGGCCATCATCTCCTCGCGCAGCGCGCCGGCGATCTGCTCGCGCAGGCTGTTGCGGTGGATGACGGGACGGGGGGTGTCGCCTGCGCCGTTGTCAGGCATGGGCGCGACCTCCTCGGGCGGGCCGACCGGGCAGGCCCTCGTACGGGCCGGCGGGGAACACGACGAGTGCTCATCTTCTCAAACCCGATCGACCCAGGTACGAACCAACCCTCCGGAACGCCGTCCACGGCGCCCCGGCGCCGTCCCGACCGCGCCCCGTCCCCCGCTCCCGCCGCCGCGCCGGCCCCGCTCGGGGCGCCGCTCCGGCTCAGCGCTGGACCGGCGCCGGGATCCCCAGCAGGCGGTCCCGCAGCACCGGGAACTCCTCGCGCGCCTTGGCCACCTCGGCCGGGTCGAACCCGACCGTCAGGACCTCCTCGTCCGCCCCCGCCTCGGCCAGCACCCGGCCCCACGGGTCCACCACGATGCTGTGCCCGGCCTGCTCGACCCCGGCGTGCGTCCCGGCGGTGTTGCAGGCCAGCACGAAGGCCTGCTCCTCCACCGCCCGGGCCCGGGCCAGCAGCGTCCAGTGCTCGCGCCGCCGGGCCGGCCAGGCCGCCGGGACCACCAGCAGCTGCGCGCCGGCGTCCAGCAGCGCCCGGAACAGCTCCGGGAAGCGCAGGTCGTAGCAGGTGGCCAGGCCCAGCGTGGCGAAGTCGGTGGGCGCGGTGACGATCTCCTGCCCGGCGCCCATCACCACCGCCTCACCGCTGTCGAAGCCGAAGCGGTGGATCTTGCGGTACGTGTGCACCAGCTCGCCGTCCGGGGAGAACAGCAGCGAGGTGTTGTAGATCGGACCGTCCGGATCGCGTTCGACGATCGAACCGGCGTGCAGCCAGACCCCGGCGGCCCGGGCGGCGGCCGACATCACGTCCGAGGTGGGCCCGTCCAGCGTCTCCGCGCCGTCCGACCAGAGGTCGTAGGCGAAGCCGCCGAGCGGCCACAGCTCCGGGAGGACCACCAGGTCGGCACCCTGTTGCGCCCGCACCAGGGCGGCCGCCCGAGCCCTCCGCTCGGCGGGCGGCTCCGCGTCGGAGACCGCGAGTTGGATCAATGAAGCGCGCACAGTACCACCGTCCACGGCAAGAGACCTACGATCGTCACCCGAAAGCGCTGCCCAGCTGTCTCCCGGCAGCGTAACGTGCGGTTAGCGTGTGCGCCGGGAAAGCCGGACCATCCCGGTCGGCCGTGACGGCGGGGCACAGGCGGCAAGGAAGCTGACGGAGGGCCGGAGATTCCCGTGACGGACAACCAGACCGTGCAGGCTTACACCGAGGCGTGGACCCAGACCATCGAGTCCATATCGGAGCTGGTCGCCCCCCTTCCCGAGGGCTCCTGGAACCGGGCCACCGAGTGTCCGGGCTGGTCCGTCCGGGACGTCGTCTCGCACGTGATCGCGGTCGAGTCCGACCTGCTCGGCGACCCCCGCCCGATCCACTCGCTGCCGCGTGACCTCCGTCACGTGACCTCCGAGTTCGCCCGCTACGTCGAACTCCCGGTCGACAAGCGCCGCTGCCACACCGCGCTGGAGATGACCAGCGAGCTGGAGTACACGATCATCCGGCGCTCCCGGGCGCTGCGGAACGCCAAGCAGACGCCCGAGGAGCCGGTGCGCTGGCCGGCCGGGCCGCTGGCCAGGGACGTCCCGTACCACGAGCTGCTGCGGAGGCGGGCCTTCGACGTCTGGGTGCACGAGCAGGACCTGCGCCGGGCCCTGGAGGCCCCGGGCAACCTGGACGCCCCGGCCGCGCTGATCACCCGGGACGTGCTGCTGGAGCTGCTGCCCCAGGCCGTCGCCACCAAGGCCGGGGCCCCGGCCGGAACGGCCCTGGTGCTGGACGTCACCGGCCCGGTGGAGTTCCTGCGCACCGTCCGGGTGGACGCCACCGGCCACTGCACCGTGGACGAGTCGATCAGCCTGGCGCCCGACGTCCAGCTCACCATGGACTGGGAGACCTACCTGCGGCTCGCCTGCGGCCGCGGCCGGCCCGGCCCGGTCTCCGTCGAGGGCGACCAGGAGCTGGCCGAGCGGGTGCTGGCCAACTTCTCGGTCACCATCTGAGGCGGACCGCCCGGGGCCCGGGGCCGGACGGCCCCGGGCTCAGCCCGCCTGCGCCGCGACCTTCCGGCGCAGCCGCAGGATCATCGCCGTGCCCACCGCCAGCGGGACGTACTGCCAGCAGAACGCCCAGCGGAAGGCGTCGGCCGAGTACCCGACGGCCCCGTCCGGGGAGAGCGCGTCCAGCAGCACGCCGATGCCGAACAGGGTGATCATCGTGCCGATGAAGCCGCCCATGTTGACGATCCCGGAGGCGGTGCCGAGCCGCTCCGCGGGGTTGCGGGCGCGCGCGTAGTCGAGGCCGACCAGCGAGGCCGGGCCGTTGCTTCCCATCACCAGGATGATCCCGACCAGCAGCCAGGTCGGCGGGTGGCCGCCGGGCCAGGCCAGCACCAGCGCCCAGCCGAGCGCGGTGGTCACGACGACGGTCAGCACGATCGGCATCCGGGCCCGCGCCGAGGCGGAGAGCAGCCGGCCGAACAGGAAGCCGAAGCTCATGTTGCTGAGCACCAGCAGGGTCAGCAGCCCGCCGGCCCCCGCTCGGGACATGCCCTGCGCCTGCACCAGGTAGGGCAGGCCCCAGAGCAGGCCGAAGGCGTTGCCGGGGAACTGGGTGGTGAAGTGGATCCAGAGCCCGAGCCGGGTGCCCGGCTCCCGCCAGCAGGCGAGGACCTGCTGGCCGACCTTCGGCCGTGCCCCGGTCGCCCCGCCCTTCCCGGCCTCCCCGGGCCGGGCGGCGGCGGCCTCCTGCGGGGGCGTGTCCTTGAGGAAGAGCGCGACCAGCGCGAACACCGCCACGCCCAGCAGCGCGATCGCGGTGAAGGTGGGCGTCCAGCCCTCGCTGTGCAGCGCCTGGGCGAGCACCACGGTGGTGACCAGGTTGCCGCCCATCCCGGCCAGGCCGGTCAGCTGGGCGACGAACGGGTTCCGGGCCGCCGGGAACCACCGGGCGGCGATCCGCAGCACGCTGATGAAGGTCATCGCGTCGCCGCAGCCGAGCACCGCGCGGGAGGCCAGCGCGGGGCCGAAGGAGGAGCTGAACGCGAAGGCCAGCTGACCGGCGCTCAGCAGCAGGACGCCCAGCAGCAGCACCCGGCGCGGCCCGAACCGGTCGACCAGCAGGCCGACCGGGATCTGCATGGCCGCGTAGACCAGCACCTGGAGGATCGAGAAGGTGGAGAGCGCCGAGGCGCCGATGCCGAAGCGGTCGGCGGCGTCCAGTCCGGCCACGCCGAGGCTGGTGCGGTGGATGACGGCCAGGATGTAGACGCTGACGCCGACGGACCAGGCCAGCCAGGCCGCGCGGCCGCCGGGCGGCTCGAACGCGGGTCCGGGCACCGGCGCTGACGCCGGCGCGGGGCCGCCCGGGGGCCCGGCGGCGGGTCGGGGAGCGGGGACGGACGGGGACGGGGCTGGACGGGCGGGCTCCACGGTCATAGTCCGACCAGATTAGTCATCCCATGATTGGACGCCCAGATCCGGGGCGCGCACCGCGCCTCAGCCGGTCAGCGTCCAGGACACCGAGCGGGTCATGTGGCGCTCCCGGAAGGCCTCGTCCCGCACCCAGTCGGTGGTGTCCTTGACGGTCGCCGTCACGGTGGCCGGCCGGCCCGGGGCCAGCTCCAGCGGGGCGGTGTCCAGCCAGGAGCCGTCGGGGGACTGCGGCGTCACGGGGACGCCGTTCACCTTCCACTCCACCTTCAGCTGCCGCGGGCCGGTCAGCGGCAGCGGCCGGACGTCGAGCCGGGGCCGCCCGGACACCTCGCCGGGGGCCGGCACCGGGGCGTCGGTCGGCCGGACCCTGCGGTACAGCTCCTCGATGATCGCCTCGCGCGAGGGGAGGTTGTACGCGCTGCCGAGGGTGCGCATCACCGAGTCCGGGGTGGGCCGGTAGAGGCCGTTGGCACTGCGGTACGCCCCGACCACCCCGGCCCCGTCCGGGGACTCGGCGCCCAGCCAGCGCCACCACTTGGTCTGCTTCCTGCGCATGTCGTCGGCGTTGAGGGTGGCGAGGTTCGGATAGTCGGCGTCCTCCGGGGCGCTGTCGTACTCGTCGCCGAGGTCCCCCACGGTGTGCCCGATCTCGTGCTGGATGATCCGCCCGGCGTCCGGGCTGCCGCCCGCCAGGGTGGTCACCCCGGTGCCGCCGGCGCCGCCGTACTCGGTGGAGTTGGCCAGGGCTATCAGGTACTGCGGCCCGGCGCCGCCCCCCGCGTACCGGGCGGTGGCGGCCTCGTCGGCGCAGAGCAGCCGGGCGGTGCCCTCGCACCAGAAGTGCATGCCGAGCGGGGTGGCGGTCTTGCGCCCGCGGCTCTCGGACTCCGCTATCCCGGAGACCGGGGAGACCACCTCGACCCGCCTGATGTTGAAGAAGCCCTGGTAGGTGCGGAAGGGCTCGATGTCCATCAGCGCGTGCCAGGCCTTGTCGGCCTGCTGCCGGAAGAGCTCCTGCTCGCCGGCCGTGTAGCCGTCGCCGAGCAGCACCAGGGTGATCCGGTTGGCCGGGTCCCCGGTGCGGCGTATGTCGACGGTGGGGGCGGCCGCGGGTATCCGCTGGTCGGCCTGGAGGGCCGCGTGCGGCGGCACCGCGCGGTCGGCGGCGGCCCCCGGCCCGATCACGCCGAACGGCGAGGGGCCGACCAGCTCCAGGGCGCCCGGGAGGGCGGCGGCGGACACCAGCACGAGTGCGGCCAGACTCCGGACGAGACGGCCAGGGTTGCCAGGCGGCATACGGGTGCGTCCTCCGGGTTCCGGTCACCCGGCGTCGCCCGGGTGGTGGAGCGGAGACGTACCCGGGCGGCCGGGACTCCCCTATCCGGCCGCGAAAAAGTCACCGACCTGGCCGAACGATCCGTACTTTCCGGATCATTCAGGTCATACCAACCATCACTCGGACGGTCTCCGAGGCCCGCCGAAGAACTCCGAAAAATTCTCGGAACCCACCTGCAACCCCTGACGGGGATGCGCGTCTATACGGATGAAGGCACGGAGAGCGAGACCGGCGGAGCCGGGGGGCGCTTCCGCTCGTGAAGCAGCGGGGCCGGTCGTCTTCGCCCACACACACCGTCAGACCCATGACCCTGGGGAGTCACGTCATGCGCACGTCCGTTATCACCCGTTTTGCGAAGAACGACCGCGCCTTCTCCGGCCGCCGCCGCATCGCCACCGTCGCCGCCACCGTCGTCCTCGCCGGCGGCGTCCAGCTCCTCGCCACCGACACCGCCTGGGCCTGCGGGGACCACCGGCTCAACGGCGCGTACGAGGCTCCGGCCAACGTGCCCGGACTGTCCCCGGACACCGCCATCGTCTCCGCCAAGTCCTCCGTGGTGGCGGACGGCAGCTGGAACGAGGTCTCCGTCAAGGTCACCAACAAGGCCGCCGAGGACGCCCACGGCATGGAGCCCTTCCTCGGCATCCACACCCCGGGCTCGGGCGCCGCGGCCCGCCTCAAGGACGTCAAGATCCAGTACGAGGACTACACCGGCGCCTGGAAGAACCTCCAGCTGCTCGACGGCTGCTCCCGCGTCGTCGACATCACCGGCTCCCAGCGCCAGCGGATGGCCGCCAACAGCTCGGCGACCTTCAAGTTCCGCTACTCGCTGGCCGCCGGCACCCCGGCCGGCGTGACCACGATCGACCTGCTGGCCTCGACCGAGATGGCCGGCTCCCAGGGCCCGGGCGACTCGGGCTTCAAGACGGTCAAGGTGACCCACCCCCAGGACACCGCCGGCACCAAGCCGACCACCCCGGCCAAGCCCAAGCCCACCCCCACCAAGGACACCAAGCCGGCCCCGGCCAAGCCCGCCGCCGAGCAGACCAAGGACACCGCCGCGGCCGCCCCGGCCTCAAAGCCGACCACGCCCTCCGCCGCCCCGGCCACCACCGCGCCCGCCGGCACCCCCGAACTCGCCCAGACCGGCTCCTCCTCCACCAACACCTTCCTCGCCGCCTCCTCCGCCGCGCTCCTCGCCCTCGGAGCGGGCGCCCTGATCGCCGTGCGCCGCCTCCGCCGCCAGCACTGACCTGCGGTCGTCGGCACCGAGCGGACCCCGGCGCCGACGGTCGAAAGATTCTCGGAACCCACCTGCAACCCCCGGCGGGGATGCACGTCCATACAGATGAAGGCACGGAGAGCGAGACCGGCAGAGCCGGGGGGGCGCTTCCGCTCGTGAAGCAGCGGGGCCGGTCGTCTTCACCCACACACCACCAGCACGACGACTTTGGGGAGTCACGTCATGCGCACGTCCGTTATCACCCGTTTCGCGAAGAACGACCGCGCCTTCTCCGGCCGCCGCCGCATCGCCACCCTCGCCGCCACCGTCGTCCTCGCCGGCGGCGTCCAGCTCCTCGCCACCGACACCGCCTGGGCCGCCGGGAACGGCGGCACCGCCGCCGCCGGCGCGCCCGCCGCGACCGCTCGGCAGGCCACCGCGGACCACCACGGGTCGTACAAGGCCGGGTTCCACATGACCCCGGACGGCCAGACCATCATCGCGGGCGGCCCCAAGGTCGAGATCGGCGTCGCCGTCACCAACTTCACCGGCGCTCCCTACCAGAACGTCTCCGCGGTGCTCGCGCTGTTCAACCCGAACTCCGGCACCGGCCTGCGGATCGAGGACCTGACGGTCGAGGTCGCCTCCGCGGGAGGCTGGAAGCCGGTCAAGCTGCGGCACTACGGCGACTCGACGCTGTTCACCGTCGAGTCCCCGGCGACGACCACCCCGCGCCTGGAGGACGGCCGGGCCGCGAACTTCATGTTCCGGGTGGGGCTCTCCGCGAAGGCGCCCAAGGACCTGACCGAGCTCGGGGTCGGCACCATCGCCAAGGCCCCCGGGTTCCCGGCCGACGGCACCGGCGACGCCAACCACACCTTCCAGGTAGCACGGTCCACCGCCCCCGGCACCAAGCCGACCACCCCGGCCAAGCCCAAGCCCGTACCCACCAAGGACGCCAAGCCGGCCCCGGCCAAGCCCGCCGCCGAGCAGACCAAGGACACCGCCCCCGCCGCCGCGGCCCCGAAGCCGACCACGCCCTCCGCTGCCCCGGCCACCACCGCGCCCGCCGGCACCCCCGAACTCGCCCAGACCGGCTCCTCCTCCACCAACACCTTCCTCGCCGCCTCCTCCGCCGCGCTCCTCGCCCTCGGAGCGGGCGCCCTGATCGCCGTCCGTCGACTCCGTCCCCAGCGCTAGTCGAACGGGCGGTCACACCGAAGGGGCCCTCCTCCGCACGGCGGTGCGGAGAAGGGCCCCTTCTTCGGTGCTACCGGGCCGTCAGCCCCAGGTGATCAGGCGCTTCGGGCGCTCCAGCAGCGCGGCCACGTCGGCCAGCACCTTGGAGCCCAGCTCCCCGTCCACTAGGCGGTGGTCGAAGGAGAGCGCGAGCGTGGTCACCTGACGCGGGACCACCTTGCCCTTGTGCACCCACGGCAGTTCCCGGACCGCGCCGAAGGCCAGGATGGCGGCCTCGCCCGGGTTGAGGATCGGGGTGCCGGTGTCGACGCCGAAGACGCCGACGTTGGTGATGGTGATCGTCCCGCCCTGCATGTCGGCCGGCGAGGTCTTGCCCTGACGGGCGGTCTCGACCAGCTCGCCGAGCGACGTGGCCAGCCCCGAGAGGGTCCTGGACCCGGCGTCCTTGATGTTCGGGACGATCAGGCCGCGCGGGGTGGCCGCGGCGATGCCGAGGTTCACCTGGCCCTTGAGGACGATCTCCTGGGCCGCCTCGTCCCACTGGGCGTTGATCCCGGGGTGCCGCTTGATCGCGGTGAGCAGCGCCTTGGCGACGATCAGCAGCGGGCTGACCCGGACGTCCCGGCCCAGCTCGCCGCTCTCCTTGAGCCGGCGGACGAACTTCATCGTGCGGGTCACGTCGACCTGCACGAACTCGGTGACGTGCGGGGCGGTGAAGGCCGAGGCCACCATCGCCTGCGCGGTCGCCTTGCGGACGCCCTTGATCGGCACCCGGACGTCGCCCGCGCCGGACACCGGCGCCTGCGGCGCGGCCGGCTCGGCCACGGCGGTCTCGGCCACCGGCGCCACCGGGGCCGCCGGAGCGGCCTGGGCGGCGGCGTGGGCGTGCACGTCCTCGCGGGTGATCACGCCGTCCCGGCCGGTCGGGGTGACCGCGCGCAGGTCGACGCCGAGGTCCTTGGCCAGCTTGCGCACCGGCGGCTTGGCCAACGGCCGCTCCCCGACCGGTACTTCGGCGACCGGGGCCGGAGCCGCGGGCGCCGGTGCGGCGACCGGGGCCGGGGCGGCGGTCGGAGCCGGCCTGGTCGCGGCGACCTTGGTGGTGGTCGTCCGCCGGGCCCGGCGCTGGCTGCCGCCGGTGCGCGGGCCGTACCCGACCAGCACCTCGCGCCGCTCGGGCTCGGGCTCCTCGGCGGGAGCCGGAACCGGCGCCTGGGCCGGTGCCGCGGCGGGGGCGGCCGGAGCCGCGGCACCCGCCTCCCCGGCGACCGCGATCGAGATGATCACGGTGCCGACGTCGACCGTCGCGCCCTCGGGGAAGTGCAGCGTCTCGACCACCCCGTTGAACGGGATGGGCAGCTCCACGGCCGCCTTGGCGGTCTCCACCTCGCAGACGACCTGCCCGTCGGTGACGGTGTCACCGGGCTTGACGTACCAGCTGAGGATCTCGGCCTCGGTGAGGCCCTCGCCCACATCGGGCATCTTGAACTCGCGGAGCGAGCGAACTTCGGTGGTCATCTTCGCTCCCCGGAGTCAGTACGCGAGCGCGCGGTCGACGGCGTCGAGCACGCGGTCCAGGTCGGGGAGGAAGGCCTCCTCGACCCGGGACGGCGGGTACGGCGCGTGGTAGCCGCCGACCCGCAGCACGGGTGCCTCCAGGTGGTAGAAGCACTTCTCGGTGAGCCGGGCGGCCAGTTCGGCGCCCATGCCCAGGAAGACCGGTGCCTCGTGCACCACGACGGCCCGACCGGTGCGCTTGACCGACGCCTCCAGGGCGGCGAAGTCCACCGGGGAGAGCGAGCGCAGGTCGACGACCTCCAGCCGGCGGCCGTCCTCCTCGGCGGCCGCGGCGGCCTCCAGGCAGACCTTGACCATCGGCCCGTACGCGATCAGCGTCAGGTCGGTGCCGGGCCGGACGACCCGGGCCTCGTGCAGGCCCAGGTCGGCGGCGTCGCCGACCTCGCCCTTGTCCCAGTAGCGGCGCTTGGGCTCCAGGAAGACGACCGGGTCGTCGGACTCGATCGACTGCCGCAGCATCCAGTGCGCGTCGTGCGCGCTGGACGGGGTGACCACGCGCAGACCGGCGGTGTGCGCGAAGTACGCCTCGTGCGACTCGCTGTGGTGCTCGACCGCGCCGATGCCGCCCGCGTAGGGGATGCGGATGGTGACCGGCATCTTGACGTGCCCGAGCGCGCGGGCGTGCATCTTCGCCAGCTGGGAGACGATCTGGTCGAAGGCCGGGTAGACGAAGCCGTCGAACTGGATCTCCACCACCGGGCGGTAGCCGCGCAGCGCCAGGCCGATCGCGGTGCCGACGATGCCGGACTCGGCCAGCGGGGAGTCGATCACCCGGTCCTCGCCGAAGTCCTTCTGCAGGCCGTCGGTGATCCGGAAGACGCCGCCGAGCTTGCCGATGTCCTCGCCCATGAGGAGGGTCTTCGGGTCGTTCTCCAGCGACTTGCGCAGCGCTCCGTTCAGCGCCTTGGCGATGCTCAGCTGACCGGCCATCAGTGGGTCTCCCCCGCCTCGAAGGAGGCCGCGTACTCGACGTACTCGGCCCGTTCCTCATCGACCAGCGTGTGCGGCTCGCTGTACACGTGGTCGAAGATCAGGGTCGGGTCCGGGTCCGGCATGCCGCGCACGCCCTCGCGCACCCGCAGCCCCAGCTGCTCGCTCTCGGCGTCGACGGCGGCGAAGAACTCCTCGTCGGCCAGGCCCTCCTTCTCCAGGTGGGCGCGGAGCCGGGAGATCGGGTCCTTGGCCTTCCAGGCCTCGGTCTCCTCGGTGTGCCGGTAGCGGGTGGGGTCGTCGGAGGTGGTGTGGGCGCCCATCCGGTAGGTGAACGCCTCGATCAGCACCGGGCCGTTGCCGTTGCGGGCGTGGTCGAGCGCCCAGCGGGTGACCGCGAGGCAGGCCAGCACGTCGTTGCCGTCGACCCGCACGCCGGGGAAGCCGAAGCCGGAGGCGCGGCGGTACAGCGGGATCTTGGTCTGGGTGGTGGTGGGCTCGGAGATCGCCCACTGGTTGTTCTGGCAGAAGAAGACCACCGGCGCGTTGTAGACCGAGGCGAAGGTGAAGGCCTCGTTGACGTCGCCCTGGCTGGAGGCGCCGTCGCCGAAGTACGCGATGACCGCGTCGTCGGCGCCGTCCTTGGTGATGCCCATCGCGTACCCGGTGGCGTGCAGGGTCTGCGCGCCGATCACGATGGTGTACAGGTGGAAGTTCTTCTCGTTCGGGTCCCAGCCGCCGTGGTTCACGCCGCGGAACATGCCGAGCAGGTTCAGCGGGTCGACGTCGCGGCACCAGGCCACGCCGTGCTCGCGGTAGGTGGGGAAGGCGTAGTCGCCGGGGCGCATGGCGCGGCCGGAGCCGACCTGGGCGGCCTCCTGGCCGAGCAGCGAGGCCCACAGGCCCAGCTCGCCCTGGCGCTGGAGCGCGGTGGCCTCGCCGTCGAACCGGCGCACCAGCACCAGGTCGCGGTAGAGGGCGCGCAGCTCCTCGGGAGTGGTGGTGAGGGGGTAGTCCGGGTGCTCGACCCGCTCGCCTTCCGGCGTGAGCAGCTGGACGAGCTCCGGCTGGGCGTCCTTGCCCGTGGCGCGGAGGGTGTCAGGGACGCCGGGGGCCGCCTTCTTGCGGGCCCTCGCCGTGCTTTTGACGGTCACGTTCACTCCTCGGTCTGTCCGGCCGCCCGGGGTCGCCGGTGACCGGTCCGGTCACCGCCTCGCGGGGCGCGCGTGGGTGTGCGCTCCCACTGCGGGGCAGGTGGTGATCCTGTTCCGACGGCGTCCCTCACGAGAACGTTACCCAGCGTCCGCCCTCGACGCGCTTGCGCTAGGACGTCCTACTTGTTCAGGGCCTACAACCCCGAGGGTGCCGCGTTCGGCTCGCCGTCGGAAGGGTGGGGGTGACGGTCGGCGTGACGCAGCTCTCAATTCGAGCGCCTTCAGGACACCAGCGCACGTTATCCGGGCAGACGCCCGTACGTAAGGGGGTTCTCGGTATCGGTTTCGGACGGCTGTGGCCGGATCGCGTTGGTATGGAGGTCCGGGCGATAGGTCTTTCGTACGGTGTTATGGGAGGCTTTGGACGTGACTGATAACGGACAAATCAGGGTATTCCTGCTCGACGATCACGAGGTCGTCCGGCGGGGCGTGCACGATCTGCTCTCGGTCGAGGACGACATCGAGGTCGTCGGCGAGGCCGGCACGGCCGCCGAGGCGCTCACCCGGATCCCCGCGGTCCACCCGGACGTGGCGGTGCTCGACGTCCGGCTGCCGGACGGCAACGGGGTCGAGGTCTGCCGCGAGATCCGGTCCAAGCTGCCGGAGATCAAGTGCCTGATGCTCACCTCGTTCTCGGACGACGAGGCGCTGTTCGACTCGATCATGGCCGGCGCCTCCGGCTACGTACTGAAGGCGATCCGCGGCACCGACCTGATCACCGCCGTCCGGGACGTCGCGGCCGGCCGCTCGCTGCTCGACCCGGTCGCCACCAGCAGGGTGCTCGCCCGGCTGCGCGACGGCGGGGAGAAGGAGGACGAACGGCTCGCCCAACTCACCAAGCAGGAACGGCGGATCCTCGATCTGATCGGCGAAGGTATGACAAATCGTCAGATCGGCAACGAGTTGCACCTGGCGGAGAAGACGGTGAAGAACTACGTCTCCAGTCTGCTCGCCAAGATGGGCATGGAGCGGCGCACCCAGGCGGCCGCCTTCGTGGCGCGGCACCAGGCCGACCACCAGTACTGATCCGGCCCTTCACAGAACTGACGGTTTGTCAAGGGCCCCCACAAGGGGGCCATAACCTCTGCACGTGACTTTCAGCCAGACCCTTGCCTGCGCACCGGCCCGCCCCGATCTCTCCGCACCACCGATGGGGACCCTCAGTCCCCCCGTCCCGGGGGGTGCGCTCGCCGAGGTCCTGGCCCGCTACCGGGTCGGACGGCCGCTGACCACCGAACCCGTCGCCGAGGGCCTGTTGAACCGGGGGTACCTGGTCACCACCGAGGCCGGTCCGTACTTCCTGAAGTGCTACGTCGACTCCGCCACCGCCAGCCGTCCGAAGATCCTCGCCCACCACCGCGCGATGGCCGCGCTGAACACCCTCGGCCTGCCCGTCGCACCCCCGCTGGCCTGCGCCGAACGGTCCGGCACGGTGGCCGCCTGGGGCGGCCGGCTGTTCGCCCTGTTCCCCTGGGTCGAGGGGCGGCACCGGCACGGCGACGAGCTCGACCCGTCGCAGTGCGACGCGCTCGGCACGCTGCTCGGCCGGCTGCACGGCGCGCTCGACGACGTCTGCGCCCCCCTCGAACAACCCGCCGGGTACCGGAGCGCCGACCCCGTCGACAGCGCCGCACTCGCCCGCGACCTGCGGCGCCGCGCCCGGGAGCACCAGCCGGCCGGGGAGTTGGACGCCCTCGTGGTGGAACGGCTCACGGAACGGCTGGAACTGCTCGCCGAGCACGCCCACCGCCGCCCCGCCCCGGAGGCCGCGCCGCCCACCGGCTGGACCCACGGCGACTTCCACGGCCTCAACCTGCTGTACGAGGACGACCCGCGGGGCGGCCGGGTGGCGGCCGTCCTGGACTGGGACAAGCTCGGCCCCCAGCCACGCGCCGAGGAGGCGGTCCGGGCCGCCACGCTGCTCTTCAACGACCGCTCGTCCGGCGCCCTCGACCTGGTCCGGGTCCGCCGCTACTCCCAGGCCTACCGGGCCTCCGGGGCGGCCACCGCCGAGCACCTGGCCGCCGCCGTCCACCGGGTCTGGTGGGAGCGGCTGAACGACTTCTGGATGCTGCAGTGGCGCTACCAGCGGGCCGACCACCGGGCCGACCCGCTCTACCCCGCCTCCGCGGGCCAGCTGGCGTGGTGGTGCCAGGAGTACGAGCAGGTCCTGGACGCCTTCGCCAACTGACCCGCCGCCGCCGACCGGGTCAGGGGGTCGGCGGCACGACCGGGATGGACGGCTTCGGGTCCGTCGGCGGCTTCGGCGACCCGGTGCCGGGGCCCGCGGTCTGCGGCGGCGCCGTCGTGGCCGGCGCCGTCGTCGCGGGCGCCGTCCCGGTCGGCGTGTGGCTGGCCGTCCCGGTCGGCGTCGGGGTCGGGGTGTGCTTGCCCGTGTTCGGCGACGGCGACATGTTGTTGCCGCTGTTCCCGTTGTTGTTCCCGTTGTTGTTGCCGGGGTCGGTCGGCTGCTGCGGCTTCTTGCTGCCGGAGGCCGAGGCCGGCGGGGTCGCCAGGCCGCTCTGGGACGGGGGCGCGGTCGTCTCGGTACTGGTGGCCGCCGGGGGCTGCGGCGAGATGTCCGAGTGGCCGGTGGGCTCGCTGCCGCTGAGCGCGAACGCGATGCCCGCACCGGCCGCGACCAGCACGGCGATCGCGCCGGCCACCCAGGCCCAGGGCCCGCGCCGCCGGCCGGGGCCCTCGTCGTCCCCGCCCGCACCGGTACCGCCGCCGTACGGGCCGCTGGCCGCCGGGTAGGGCGAGGAGGGGGTGTGCGGGCCGCCCGTCGAGTACGGCAGCACGGAGGTCTGGTCGGCCGGTCCCACCGCGCCGAAGGCCGCGGTGGCCGCGGCCTGGTCCGGCCGGAGCACCTGGGTCGCGCCGGTGTCGACCGCGGCCCCGCCGGCCCAGGCGGCCCCGCCCGCGCCGTGCATCTCGCGCAGCGCGTGCTGGACGTGGGCGCGGAACTCGTCGGCGTCCTGGAAGCGGTCGTCCGGGTTCTTGGCGAGCGAGCGCAGCACCAGCGCGTCGAGGCCGGCCGGCACCCGGCCGTTGGCCTGCGAGGGCGGCACCGGCGGGTCCTGGACGTGCTGGTAGACCACCGACAGCGGGGTGTCGCCGGTGAACGGCGGTCGCACCGTGAGCAGTTCGTAGAGCATGCAGCCGGCCGCGTACAGGTCCGAGCGGTGGTCGACCGGCTTGCCGAGCGCCTGCTCGGGCGAGAGGTACTGCGGGGTGCCCATGACCATGCCGGTCTGGGTCATCGTGGTGGCCCCGCCGGTCAGCGCCCGGGCGATGCCGAAGTCCATCACCTTGACCGCGCCGGCGTTGGTGATGCTCACGTTGGCGGGCTTGATGTCGCGGTGGACGATGCCGCTGCGGTGGCTGTAGGCGAGCGCCTCCAGCACCCCGGCGATGATGATCAGCGCCTGGTCGACCGGCGGCGCCTCCTCGTCCGCCAGCAGCTCGCGGACGGTGCGGCCCTCGACCAGCTCCATCACGATGTACGGCGTGGACTCGTCCCCGTCGTACTCCTCGCCGGTGTCGTAGACCGCGACGATCGAGTGGTGGTTGAGCGCCGCGACGGCGTGTGCCTCGCGGGTGAAGCGCAGCCGGGCGACGTCGTCCTGGGCCAGCTCGCCACGCAGCAGCTTGACGGCGACGGTGCGGCCGAGCCGCACGTCCTCGGCGGCGAACACCTCGGCCATGCCGCCGCGCCCGAGCCGGTAGGTCAGCCGGTAACGGCCGTCCCCGACGGTGCTCAGCGGCACGGCGGTGCCACGGCCCGGGGTGTGCGGGCCGCCCGTGGCGACCGGCGGCAGCGCCGAGGTCGGGGCCTCGCCGCCGGGCTCGGGAATCCTCGGGGTTCCGCCGGTCCGGCCGACCGCCCGGACACCCGCGTCGTCGTCCGGCTGCTGCGTCTGTGCCATCGCTCCTCGCCCCGGGCGTTCGCTCGGATCGCGGTGCCCTGTCGCTTACGTATCCCCGAACGCTACCGCCTCCGGCGGACGACCGTGGTACCCCCGAACCTGCCGGAAACCGTCAGAGCAGGCCATTCCGGTCGGCCGGGAGGTCGAGGACCAGCACGTCGGCGGGACGGTCCGCGTGGCTGAACTTGCCGCCCGTCTTCTCGTCCGCCTTGTTGACCACGATCGCGATGATGATGCCCGCGAGCACCAGCACGCCGACGATGATCCCGATCACGACCACGGCCGTCGAGCAGCCGCCGCCGCTGGTGGGCGCCTTCGGCTGCTGGTACGGCGGCATCGGCTGCGGCATCGGCTGCGGCGGCGGGGTGTGCGCCCCCTGCTGGAGGTACTGCGGGTGCGGCGTGTGCGGGGCCTGCGGCCGCGGGGTCTGGTAGGCGGGCGGCGGCGTCTGGTACTGCTGCCCGCCCTGCTGGAGGTACTGCGGGTGCGGGGTGTGCGGGGCCTGCGGCTGCGGCGTCTGGTAGGCGGGCGGCGGCGTCCGGTACTGCTGGGCCCCCTGCTGGAGGTACTGCGGCTGGGGCGTCTGCGGGGCCTGCGGAGCGGCGTGCACCGAGCGCGGGCCCTCGTTGATCACCAGCGGGGTGCTGGCCTGCAGCCGGTGCCCGTTGTCGCCGCCCTTGGCGGCCGCGATCAGCCGCTCCGCCTCGTCCCGCATCGCCGCCGCGCTCTGGAACCGGTGCGCCGGGTCCTTGCGCAGCGCCTGGGCGACGAAGGCGTCCACCTCGGGCGTGATCGAGCGGTTGAGGGTGGAGGGGGCCGGCGGCTCCTCCTGGACGTGCTTGTAGGCGATCGAGAACGCCGAGTCCCCGTCGAAGACCAGCTGCCCGGTGATCATCTCGAAGAGCATCACGCCGACCGAGTAGAGGTCGGAGCGGGCGTCCACCGGCTTGCCGAGCGCCTGCTCGGGCGAGAGGTACTGCGGGGTGCCGACCACCATGCCGGTCTGCGTCATCGACGTGACGCCGGATTCCAGCGCACGGGCGATGCCGAAGTCCATGACCTTGACGTTGCCCTTGCGGTCGAACATGACGTTGCCGGGCTTGATGTCGCGGTGCACCAGGCCCATGTCGTGCGAGGCCTCCAGCGCGTTCAGCACGCCGACGGTGACCTTCAGGGCCTCCTCGGCCGGCATCGCGCCGTACTGGCCGACCGCCTCGTTGATCGCCTCGCGCAGGCCGTTGCCGTCGATCAGCTGCATCACGATGTACGGCGTGCTGGAGCCGTCCGGGGCGATGTCCTCGCCGCTGTCGTACACGGTGACGATGTTCGGGTGCTCCAGCCGGGCCACCGCCTGGGCCTCGCGGCGGAACCGCTCCTTGAACGAGTCGTCCCGGCCCAGCTCGCTGTGCATGCTCTTCAGCGCGACCTGCCGGTCCAGCACGCGGTCGTGGGCGAGGTGCACGGAGGCCATGCCGCCCTCGCCCAGCAGCCGCTGCAGCACATAGCGGCCGTTGCCCAGGGAGAAGCCCTCGACCGCCGCGTTGCCGTGCTCGCTCATGGTCCTCTGCTCCCCCTCGGCGCGGCCGTGCTCGCCGCAACCTGACGTTCGGTCTCGTCCGTGCGTGGTGGGCCCGGCCCGCTGGCCTGGCGGGCCCCTGCCGCGGCGGTTCCACCGGCCGGCGACAGGGGCCAGGGTATCGGCTCGCGCCGACGGTGATCGGTCCAGGGCCGGGGCCGGTCCCGGCCCTGGGCCGCCCGGCCCGGCGGCCCGGGACCGGGGAGGATCGTCGTGGTACGTCCGGTCCGACGGCGGTCCGGGCGGCCCGGAGGCGCCTACCGGCGGGTACCGCCGGGTGCGGCTACAGGTAGGGGCCGGAGCGGATGCCGCGGCCCTGGCCCGGCTCGTCCTCGTCCGGCTCGCCGCTGTGCAGCCCGGGCGGCAGCGCCCGCCGCATCTGCTCCAGCTGCGCCCGCGCCGCCATCTGCTGCGCGAACAGGGCGGTCTGGATGCCGTGGAACAGGCCCTCCAGCCAGCCGACCAGCTGGGCCTGGGCGATCCGCAGCTCGGCCTCGGTCGGGATGGTGTCGTCGGTGAACGGCAGCGACAGCCGCTCCAGCTCGGCGACCAGCTCCGGGGCCAGCCCCAGTTCGAGCTCCTTGATCGAGCTCGCGTGGATGTCCTTCAGCCGGACCCGGCTCGCCTCGTCGAGAGGCGCCGCCCGGACCTCCTCCAACAGCTGCTTGATCATGCTGCCGATGCGCATGACCTTGGCGGGCTGCTCGACCATCTCGGTCACCGGGAGCTCGCGCGGCACGTCGCCCTCGTCGTCCCCGTCCCCAGCCGCACCGGCGAACCCCTGGCCCACGGGCAGCCCGTCCGGTCCGACGATCAGCACCTTCTGGCCGTCCTGCGACTGCCCGCCGCCGGCCCGGAAGGGCTCCTGCGACGGGCGCTCGTTCATCGGATTCGTCATGAACAACATTCTCTCTCACTGGGGTTGGTCGGGCGGAAGCCCCCGGTCGTCCCGCCGTCCTGCGCCACCCGTGACGACGCTACGCCTCCGGACGCCCTGCGGGAATCCGTACGGATACTCAGTTCCCGCACCCGGTCCGCCGACCGGCCACCGGCGGCCCGGCGACGGCACCCCGGCCCCGCGCACGGCGGTCCGCCGCTCCGTGGCCGCCGAAACCCCGGGCCGCTCCGGGCGCGCCGCGCCCCGCCGGGCCCCCAGCCCTTGCGCTACCGCAGCCCCGGCCCTGGGGGGCTCAGTCCTTGCGCAGCCGCAGACCGACCAGCCCCAGGCCGCAGCCGATCAGGCCCAGGCCGACGCCCAGCGGGAGCTGGGTGGTGGAGGCGTCCTGCCAGCGGGCGGGGAAGAGCGCGGGCACCCCGGCCACGGCCGCGACCGGCTGTCCGGCGACCGCCTCGGCCGTGTTCGCCGCGGCCGGGTCCGGGACGGCGGCCGCGCCGGGGGCCTCGGCCTCCGCGGCGTCCCCGTCGGCCTCCGGCTGCTCGGCCCCGACGGCCTGGTCCGGGGCCTCATCCGGGGTCTGCTCGGCAGCCTGGTCGGGAGCCTGCTCCGGGGCCTGCTCGACGGCCTGGTCGGCGGCCTGGTCCGGCAGCTGCTCGGGAGCCTGGTCGGGAGCCTGCTCCACGGCGGCGTCGGAGCGCTCGGGCAGCGAGGCCAGGTGGTGCCGGTGGGCCTGCGGGGCGTTGCCGGCCGGGTGCGGACGCGGCAGCGGTCGCCGCGGCGGCGCGGCCACCGGCCCGGGGACGCCCGGTTCGTCGTCGGCTTCGTCGTCCTGCTCGGCGGCCGGCCCACCGCCCGGCTCGGCACGCGTCCCCGCGTCCGGCGAGGGATACGCCGCCGGCAGGGGGAGCGCCCCCGGCGAGGGCAGCGCCACCGCCGCCGAGGCGGCGGCCAGCGGGAGCGTGAGCCCCAGCACGGCCGCCGCGAACAGCCGCTGGGCGCGGCCCGGAGAGCGCCGGGACGGACGACGGTGGTGCGGCGCGACGGGCAGCGGCCCGAGGGATGCGTGCGGAGATGCGGCCACGGTCGGAGTCCTTCCGACGGCCGACGGCGCCCGGGGGCGGGATCGGCGGCGGGACTGCTCCGGACCAGATTCGCACGCGCCCGCCGTTACGGCATTTCGGGCAATTCACACCCGTCCGGCCGCCGCCCCGCCACCGGGGTCCCCCGTGCTCAGGCCCGCAGCACGACCTTCCCGACCTGCTCCCCGCGCTCCAGCACCCGGTGCGCCTCGGCCACCTCGGCCAGCGGCAGCACCCGGTCCACCACCGGCTTCACCACCCCGGACTCGACCAGCGGCCACACGTGCTCCCGCACCGCCGCCACGATCGCCGCCTTCTCCGCCAGCGGCCGCCCGCGCAGGTTGGTGGCGATCACCGCCCCGCGCTTGCGCAGCAGCGTGTTGAGGTCGAGCTCGCCCTTCACCCCGCCCTGGAGTCCGATGATCACCAGCCGCCCGTTGACCGCCAGCGCGTCCACGTTCCGCTGGAGGTACTTGGCGCCCATGATGTCCAGGATCACGTCCGCCCCGGCCCCGTCGGTGGCCTCCCGGAGCACCTCGACGAAGTCCTGCTCGCGGTAGTCGATCAGGATGTCCGCGCCCAGCTCGGCGCAGCGCGCCAGCTTCTCCGGGCCGCCCGCGGTGACCGCGACCCGGGCGCCGACCGCCTTGGCCAGCTGGATCGCCATCGTCCCGATCCCGCTCGCGCCGCCGTGCAGCAGCACCGTCTCGCCGGGCCGCAGGTGCGCGGTGAGGAAGACGTTGGACCAGACCGTGCAGGCGACCTCGGGCAGTGCCGCGGCCTGCTCGGCGGACAGCCCCGCGGGCAGCGGCAGCAGCTGCCCGGTCGGCACCGCGACCCGCTGCGCGTAGCCGCCGCCGGCCAGCAGCGCGCACACCTCGTCGCCGACCGCCCAGCCGGCCACCCCGGGCCCGAGCGCGACGATCCGCCCGGCGCACTCCAGCCCCGGGTAGGGCGGGGCGCCGGGCGGCGGGTTGTAGAAGCCCTGCCGCTGGAGCAGGTCGGCGCGGTTGACGGCGGTGGCCGCCACCTCGACCAGGACCTCGCCCTCGGCGGGGACCGGGTCGGGCACCTCGGCCCAGACCAGTGCCTCGGGACCGCCGGGTACGGGAATCGTCATCGCATGCATGCCCCGAACCTACTGCGGGCGGGGGCGGTTCCACGGCGCGGCTCAGCCCGTCGGCGCGGCCGCGCTGGACTTGATGACGATCACCCGGTCGGTGAGCTGGAGCACGGCGGCCTCCGGCTCGGTGTAGTTGAGCACCCGTCGGCCCCGGACCACCGCGACCACCAGGTCCGCGCACTCGCGCGGGCTGTGCCCGGCCTCGGCCCGGGTGACCGGGCGCTCCACCACGTCCAGCCCGTTGCCGTACGTCAGCAGGTCCTCCATCACCGCCCCGGCGTGCGGGCTGAGCATCGACAGCCCGAGCAGCCGCCCGGCCGAACTGGAGCTGGTCACCACGACGTCGGCGCCGCTCTGCCGCAGCAGCGGCGCGTTCTCGTCCTCCCGTACGGCGGCGACCACGGTGGCGGCCTTGTTCAACTGGCGGGCCGTCAGCGTGATCAGCACGGCGGTGTCGTCCCGCTCCGGCGCGACCACCACCCGTGCGGCGGTGGGCAGCCCGGCGCGCACCAAGGTGTCGGTGCGGGTGGCGTCGCCGACCACCCCGACCAGGCCGTGCTGGGCGGCGGCGTCGACCACCTTGCGCTGCGGGTCGACGACGACGATCTCCTCCTTCTTCACCCCCTGCCCGATCAGGGTGTCGACGGCGCTGCGGCCCTTCGTCCCGTAGCCGATGACGACGGTGTGCTCGCGCACGGTGGACCTCCAGCGGTTCAACCGCCATTGCAGGCGGGTCCGTTCGGTGAGCACCTCCAGGGTGGTGCCGACCAGGATGATCAGGAACACCACGCGCAGCGGGGTGATCACGAAGATGTTGGTGAGCCGGGCGCCGTCGCTGAACGGGGTGATGTCGCCGTACCCGGTGGTGGAGAGCGTCACGGTGGCGTAGTACGCCGCGTCCAGGAAGCTCAGCCCGCCGCCGGCGTTGTCGTTGTAGCCGTCCCGGTCGAGGTAGACGATGAACGTGGTGGCGACCAGGACGGCGAGCGCCAGCAGCAGCCGGGAGCCGACCTGCCGCACGGCGGGCTCGGCCCGTCGGGCGGGCAGCACGATCCCGGCGTCCGCCCACGGCTCGGTGCCGGGCGCGAGGTTGCGTCGGATCCGGCTCATGCGCCCACCCCGGCGGCCCCCGCGCCGGACGCGCGGCTCTTGACGGTTCCCTCGTTCACGGCGCCTCCAGCAGTTCGACCGTCTCCCCCGCCGCCGCCCCGCCGGGCGGCACCACGGCGAGCGCCTCGGCCCGGGCGAGCCCGCGCAGCATCGCCGGGCCGTCGAAGGCCAGCGGCAGGACGCCCTCGGCGGTCCGCCGGACCGGCTGGAGCCGGGTGTCCGTCCGGTGCCCGGCCAGCGGGGCCGCGGCCGGGGCGAGGGCGGGCGGGCCGACGGTCCGTCCGCTGCGGGCGTGCAGCAGCGGCAGGACGAGGGTGACCATCCCGGCGACGGCGGCCAGCGGGTTGCCCGGCAGGCCCACCAGGTGGCGGCCGCCGGGGAGTTCGGCCAGCAGCATGGGGTGCCCCGGCCGGACGGCGACGCCGTCCACCAGCAGTCGGGCGCCGGCCTCGGCGAGCGCCCGGTGCAGGAAGTCGACCGGTCCGGCGGCCGTTCCGCCGGTGGTGACCACCAGATCGGCGGTGGAGTGCCGCAGCGCGTCCCGGAGCAGCCCGAAGTCGTCCCGGACGTACCCGACCTCGGGCGTCCCGGCGCCGGCGGCCCGCAGCCAGGGCGGCAGCAGCGGCCCGAGCGCGTCCCGGACCAGGCCCGACCCGGGCACCCCGGAGGTGAGCAACTCGTCCCCCAGGACGAGCAGTCGGACCTCCGGACGGCGGCGGACCGGCAGCCGGTCGTGGCCGCAGGCGGCGGCCAGGCCGAGCACGGCCGGCCCGACCGGGGTGCCGGCCGGCAGCAACTCCTCGCCCAGGCGGCACTCCTGGCCGCGCGGGCGGACGTCCTGGCCGGTGGTCAGCGGCCGCGGGCCGCGGTCGTGCAGCAGCGCGGCGTCCGTCCACCCGTGCTCACGGCGCAGTACGGCGGTGGCGCCGGGCGGCAGTTGGGCGCCGGTGGCGATCTCCACGGCGGTGCCGTCGGCCAGCGGCGCCGGCTCGGCCCGTCCGGCCAGCACCCGGCCGGCGACCCGCCACGGGCCGGGACCGGCGACCGCCCAGCCGTCCATCGCGGAGGTGTCGAAGGCGGGCAGGTCGGTCAGCGCGCCGAGCGGCTCGGCGAGGGTGCGGCCGAGCGCCTCGGCCAGCGGGACGGGGACCCCGGGCAGCGGGCGCAGCCCGGCCCGGCGCGCGGTCTCCCGGGCGCCGGGCCAGCTCAGCACGCCGGGACCGGTGGACGGTGCGGCCACGGTCGGCTGTCCGACCGCGCTCACGACTCGCCCGGCCGGTCGGCGGGGCCCCAGCCCTCGGCGAGGGCCTCGGTCCGCCGGGCCGCCTCGGCGACGGCCTCCGCCCCGCCGCCCCGCTGGGCGGCCGCGTAGCCGATCAGGAAGGCGGTCAGCGGCGCGGCCGGCCGGGCCACCCCGTGCGCGACCACCCGGGCCGTGTCGAGCAGACCGTGGACGTCGACGTCCAGGTCGATGCCCAGGTCGGCCTTGACCTCGGCGATCCAGTCATCCAGCGTGCGCTCCATGCGCCCATGCTGCCTGATCGGTGGTTTCCCGAAGTGTTCGCCCCGTGTGCGGGGCGCGTCGTTTCGCTCACACGTCGGTGGCCGGGGCGGTGCGCCTCAGGTCCGGTCGCGCTCGCGGGCCTGCTCCAGGTCCTCCCAGGTGTCGCAGTCGTAGGCGACGTTGTCGGTGTCGGCCACCCGCAGCCGGGGCAGTCCGCCGACCAGGCGGCGCAGCGGCTGGTCGGCGGGATCGCCGAGGGCGGCCAGCGCGGCGCGCAGCGGGGCGGTGCGGTAGGCGGCGGCGAGCGGCTGGTCGCGGCCGCCCGCGTCGACCAGCACGGCGGCGTCCCCGTGCGCCCCGGCCCGGTCGAGGGCGGCGACCAGCCGGTCCACCGTCCGCCGGTCCAGGAAGGGCAGGTCGGCGGCGAGCAGCAGCACGGTGTCCGCGGTGACCAGGTCGAGCCCGGCCGCGACGGCGGCGACCGGCCCGCCGCCGGGCGGCCGCTCCCTGGTCCAGTGGACGCCGCCGCGCGCGGTCGGCCGGACCGGGCCGACCACGACGGTGGTGCGGGCGCCCGTGCAGGCGGCGAGCACCCGGTCGAGCAGGGTGGTCCCGCCGACCGTCAGCCCGGGCTTGTCGGCCCCGCCGAGGCGCCGGGCGGCCCCGCCCGCCGGGACGATCACGTCGTACGGCGTCATGCGGCCAGTATCCGCCCTACGCCTGCTCGGGCCCGCCGTCCTCCTCGGACTCCCGGTCCTCCTCGGGCTCCCCGGCCGCGCGGGCGGTGTTGGCCGCCGCGCCCAGTTGCAGGAAGGACGGCAGGGTCAGCTCCCCGTACCGCTCGTTCATCGCCGTGACCAGCGCCTCCGGGTCGTCCGGGTGCTCGGCCAGCAGCCGGTCGAAGTCCTGGAGGTACTCGCCGGTGAAGGCCAGCACCCGGGCGGCGTCGTCGCCCTGGTCCGGGGCCCGGTGGCCGGCGATCACCCGGTCCGCGCCGAGGTCGGCGATCCGGCCGAGGTTGTGCCCCCACGTGGTGCGCTGGGCCGGGGTGGTGTCGGCGGTCCAGACGTGGGTGCCGTTGTGGACGAAGTCCCCGGCGATCACGGTGCGGATGCTCGGCACGTGGACGACCGTGGAGTCCCCGCAGTCGGCCTGGCCGAGCAGCAGCACGGGGATCACCTGGCGGTCCAGCATCAGCGGCTGCGGCAGCAGCGGGGCGGGGATCAGCGGGTGGTCCGGGATGTCGTCGCCGTACACCGGCTTCCACTGCGCGACCTTGGCGGCGACGGTGCGCCGGATGCCCTCGACCACGGCCGGGGCGGCCAGCAGCTGCGCGTCGGGGAAGAGCCGCAGCACCTCCTCGGCGCCGAAGTAGTGGTCCGGGTGCTGGTGGGTGACGACGACGGCGAGCAGGCGTCTGCCCTTGCCGGCGACCCACTCGGCCAGCTCGCGCCCGGCGCTGCGGGTCAGCTGGGCGTCCACCAGGATCGCGGTCCGCTCGCCGAGGATCAGTGTCGAGGTGGCGAAGAAGGCCGACTCGGGGCCGGTGAAGACGGCGACCTCCAGCGGCCGGGCCGGCTGCCCGGGCTCGGGCGGCACCGCGCCCGCGGCCGGCCGGGCCTGGGCACGCTCCGCGCCGGCGCTCTCCTCGGACGGGGACGTCGTCACGGGCTGCTCCCTCTGGTCGGCGGTCGGATTCCCTGCGCCCTACAGCATGGGAGCACCGACGGCCGATTGCGCGGAAGGCGCGCCCGGTGGGGCGCGCCTCCGGTGCACGTCACACCGCGGCTCGGGCGGCCGCTTCCTTGGCCCGGCGGGCGGCCTGCTCCAGGGCCTGGGCCTTGGACTCGACGGCCTTCGGGACGAAGTCGGCCATCGCCGGGACGGCGGCCGCCAGGGTGAACTCCGGGACGATGAAGTCGACCTCCAGCCCGAGCATGCCGGTCAGCACCTTCTCCAGGTAGGTGGTGACGAACTCGAACGGCTCGCGCGGGGCGCCGGGCGCGTACGAGCCGCCGCGGGAGGCGACCACGGTGACCGGGGTGCCCTTGGCGGAGGGCGTCTCGCCGGCGGTGCGGCCGACCAGGATCACGTGGTCCAGCCAGGTCTTGAGGGTCGACGGGATCGTGAAGTTGTACATCGGGCTGCCGATCAGCACGGCGTCGGCCTGCTCCAGCTCGGCCATCACCTGCTCGCGCAGCGCGAAGGCGGCGGCCTGCTCGGCGCTGTGGGCCTCGGCGGGGGCGAATCCGGCGCTGATGCCGTGCACGTCGAGGTGCGGGAGGGGGTCGGCGGCGAGGTCCCGGTAGATCACCGTGCCCTCGGGGTGCTCGGCCTGCCAGGCGGCGCGGAAGGCGGCGGTGACCTCGCGGGAGACGGAGCCGTCGGCGATCGCGGAGGAGTCGAGGTGCAGGAGCGTGGGCATGGCAGTGCCTCCAGATAATAAGTAGCTGCTGATTTCGCTGCGACTGCAATTACCGTAGCAGCTTACTTTTCTATAGTCACTAGTAGGGGTTCGAGTAGGCTGGACCCATGGCCGAGCACGAGGCAGTGACCGACGGAGTCCCGATCGCCACCGACGCGTGCGGCGCCGAGGGCCCCGGCCCGTGCCGCAACGTCGACCTGGCCCTCACCCGGGTGTTCACCCTGCTCGGCAAGCGCTGGACCGGCATGCTGCTGGGCGTCCTCACCAACGGCGGCCCCGCGTACTTCTCCGAGCTGCGCCGCGCCGTCCCGGGCATCAGCGAGCGGATGCTCTCCGACCGGCTGACCGAGCTGGCCGAGGCCGGGCTGGTCGTCCGCGAGGTCGACGCCGGCCCGCCGCTGCGGGTCAGCTACCGGCTCACCGAGGCCGGCTTCGCGCTCAAGCCCGCGCTCACCGAACTGGCCGTCTGGGCCGACCGCTACCTGCCGGAGGGCGTGCTCAGGAGCGGCTGCTGAGCCCCCCGGGCGCCCGGCGCACCTCCCCCGGACATGCGGAAGGGCCCGTCCACCGGTTCGGTGGACGGGCCCTTCGGCCAGGAACGGTTCGGTCGGTCAGCGCTTCGCGGTGGCCCCGCGCAGCTTGGCCAGCCGGTCGGTGACACCCCAGGTGGTCACCCGCCACAGCGCCTCGACCACGATGCCGCGGCTCATCTTGGACGCCCCCAGCTCGCGCTCGACGAAGGTGATCGGCACCTCGGCGACCTTGAACCCGGCCTTCACCGTGCGCCAGGCCAGGTCGACCTGGAAGCAGTACCCGGCCGAGGCGACCTCGTCCATGCCCAGGCCCAGCAGGGTCTCCTTGCGGAACGCCCGGTAGCCGCCGGTGACGTCCCGGATCGGCACGCCCAGCATCAGCCGCGAGTAGGTCGAGCCGCCGCGCGAGAGCAGCAGCCGGGACTTCGGCCAGTTCACCACCCGGCCGCCCGGCACCCAGCGCGAGCCCAGCACCAGGTCGGCGCCGCGCAGCGCGCCCAGCAGCCGGTCCAGCTCCTCGGGCTGGTGCGAGCCGTCCGCGTCCATCTCGACCAGGACGTCGTAGCCGTTGTCGATGCCCCAGCGGAACCCCGCGAGGTAGGCGGCCCCGAGGCCCTCCTTGCCCTTGCGGTGCATGACGTGGACGTGCTCGTCCTCGACGGCCAGCTTGTCGGCCAGCTCGCCGGTGCCGTCGGGGCTGTTGTCGTCGGCGACCAGGACGTGCGCCTCGGGGACGGCGGCACGGACCCGGCCGACGATCCGCTCGACGTTCTCCGCCTCGTTGTAGGTCGGGATGATCACCAGGACCTTGCCGAGATCAGCAAAACTCTGCTGGTTCACGGTCACGTACAAACCTCTCGGCCGATGACGGGGGGTCTCGGAACACCGGCGCCCGCACTCTGGAACGCGGCTCCGCCGGCAGCCCGCCGGGAGGACCTCGGTGGCGAACTGCGCGCAGGGCGGAGGCTACTGCGTCCTGGCATCCTACTACCGCGCCGGGAACCGCAGGTCCGGCCGTGGCACTCCCACCCGGTGGCCACCGTTTCCCCGTGGGTGACACCGTTCGGCTAGGGTCGTTTCCCTTGCCCGTGCCCGGACCGCCCGCACCGCCGGGCCCGCCCCGGCGATCCGGACTCGGGACATCCGGGGCCGCCCAGACTGCGAAGGAGTAGGACCGCGCGCATGGACAGGCTCGTCAACACCGTCCGCCCGTACGCCTGGGGGTCGCTCACCGCCCTGCCCGAGCTGCTCGGGCAGCGGCCGACCGGTGAACCGCAGGCCGAGCTGTGGATGGGCGCCCACCCCGGCGCCCCGTCCCGCGCCGACCGCGGCGAGGGCCCGCGCCGACTGGACGAGCTGATCGCAGCCGACCCCGAGGGCGAGCTGGGCGCCGCGAGCGTGGCCAGGTTCGGCCCGACCCTGCCGTTCCTCTTCAAGGTCCTGGCCGCGGGCATCCCGCTGTCCATCCAGGCCCACCCCACGCTCGACCAGGCCCGGGCCGGCTTCGCCGCCGAGAACGCCCTCGGGATCCCCCTGGACGCCCCCGAGCGCAACTACCGGGACGCCAACCACAAGCCCGAAATGGTCTGCGCGCTGGGCGACTTCGACGGCCTGTGCGGCTTCCGGCGGCCCGCCGACGCGGCCCGGCTGCTGACCGGGCTCGGGGTGCCCGGGCTCGCCCCGGTGATCGGGCGGCTGGCCGCCGAGGACGACTCCGAGGCGCTGCGCGGCGCCCTGACCGCCGCCCTCGCGCTGGACCCGGAGACCGTCCGGCGGACCGTCGAGGTGCTGGCGGCGACCGACCCGGACGGGGAGTACGCCCCGTACGCCCGGATCGCCGAGGACTTCCCGGACGACCGCGGCGTGGTCGCCGGCATGCTGCTCAACCACGTCCGGCTGCGGGCCGGCCAGGCGCTCTACCTGGGCGCC
The DNA here is from genome assembly GCF_053598475.1 of Kitasatospora sp. NPDC001119. NCBI lineage: Bacteria > Bacillati > Actinomycetota > Actinomycetes > Kitasatosporales > Streptomycetaceae > Kitasatospora > Kitasatospora sp. NPDC001119. The sequence goes on along the minus strand of NZ_JBSFKI010000002.1, from coordinate 261,916 downwards.
GGGGTCCCGCACGGCTACCTGTCCGGCGTCTGCGTCGAGCTCCAGGCCAACTCCGACAACGTGCTGCGGGCCGGCCTCACCCCCAAGCACATCGACGTGCCGGAGCTGCTGAAGGTCGTGGTCTTCGAGGCCGGCGCCCCCGAGCCGCTGGAGCCGGCCCCGGTCGAGGGCACCCCGGGCGAGGAGCTCTACCCCGTCCCGATCGACGAGTTCCGGCTCTCCCGCTTCGTCCTGGACGGCGCCGAGCGCGAGATCGACGGCCGCACCCCGCAGATCCTGCTCTGCACCGAGGGCGCCACCCGGCTGACCGCCGCCGACGGCACCGTCCTGGACCTGGCCCGCGGCCAGGCCGCCTTCCTCCCCGCCACCGGCACCCCGACCCGCCTCTCCGGCACCGGCGGCACGCTCTTCCGCGCCACCGTCACCGTCTGACCGCTCCGGACGGGGCCCGGGCTCAGTCCCGGGTCATGTCGACGAAGCGCGAGTAGTGGCCCTGGAAGGCCACCGTGATCGTCGCGGTCGGACCGTTACGGTGCTTGGCGACGATCAGGTCGGCCTCGCCCGCGCGCGGGGACTCCTTCTCGTAGGCGTCCTCGCGGTGCAGCAGGATGACCATGTCGGCGTCCTGCTCGATCGAGCCGGACTCGCGGAGGTCCGAGACCATCGGCCGCTTGTCGGTGCGCTGCTCGGGACCACGGTTCAGCTGGGACAGCGCGATGACCGGGACTTCCAGCTCCTTGGCCAGCAGCTTGAGGTTACGGGACATGTCCGAGACCTCCTGCTGGCGGTTCTCGGCCCGCCGGGAGCCGCCGGACTGCATCAGCTGGAGGTAGTCGATGACGACCAGCTTGATGTCGTTGCGCTGCTTCAGCCGGCGGCACTTGGCGCGGATCTCCATCATCGACAGGTTCGGCGAGTCGTCGATGAACAGCGGCGCCTCGCTGACGTCGGGCATCCGGCGGGCCACCCGCGTCCAGTCGTCGTCCGTCATGTTCCCGGAGCGCATGTGGTGCAGCGCCACCCGGGCCTCGGCGGAGAGCAGGCGCATGGCGATCTCGTTGCGGCCCATTTCGAGCGAGAAGATCACGCTCGGCAGCTTGTGGTGGATCGAGCAGGCCCGGGCGAAGTCCAGCGCCAGGGTGGACTTGCCCATCGCGGGACGGGCCGCGATGACGATCATCTGGCCGGGGTGGAGGCCGTTGGTGAGCTGGTCGAAGTCGGCGAAGCCGGTGGGGACGCCGGACATCTCGCCGTTGCGGGAGCCGATCGCCTCGATCTCGTCGAGGGCGCCCTCCATGATGTCGGAGAGCGGGGCGTAGTCCTCGTTGGTGCGCTGCTCGGTGACGGCGTAGATCTCCGCCTGGGCGGCGTTGACGATCTCGTCCACGTCGCCCTCGGCCGCGTAGCCCATGCCGGCGATCCGGGTGCCCGCCTCGACCAGCCGGCGCAGCACCGCGCGCTCGTGCACGATCTGGGCGTAGTACTCGGCGTTGGCCGCGGTCGGGACGGAGTTGACCAGGGTGTGCAGGTAGGAGGCGCCGCCGACGCGCTGGAGCTCGCCGCGCTTGGTCAGCTCGCCGGCCACGGTGATCGGGTCGGCCGGCTCGCCGCGGGCGTAGAGGTCGAGGATCGCGCCGTGGACCATCTCGTGCGCGGGCCGGTAGTAGTCGACCGGCTTGAGCACCTCGACGACGTCGGCGATGGCGTCCTTGGAGAGCAGCATGCCGCCGAGGACGGACTTCTCGGCGTCCAGGTCCTGCGGCGGGACGCGCTCGAAGCCGTCCACGCCCCCGCCCCCGTCGCCGCCGCCCTCGTCCCGGCGCTGCCAGCCGCCGTCCTTCCGGTCGCCCTTGCCGCCCTTCTGGAAGCCGCCCTTCTGGCCGTCACGGCCACCGCCCTGACCGCCCTGGCCACGGCCGCGCGAGACCGGCAGCCGGTCCCCCGGGCCGTCCGGGAAGGGGGCGTCGTCGAAGGCGCCGGCCGGGAAGGGGTCCTCGGCGGGCTGCCAGTCCTCCTCCGGCGGCGGGGCGTCGTGGTCGTCGTACTGGGGGCCGGTCACGCGTGTTCCCCGATCAGCGAGTGGTGCGAAGGTGGAGCGGGCTTGCCGGTGGCTGGGTGGAGCGGAGCCGCTCCTCTTTGTACGCCACGGTCCCGACAAAACGGACGCCGGGGCGGCGGGAGTGTCGGGCGGAGGGCCCACGCTAAGGCGCCGGACGCCGTTGCGCCAAGGCGGTTATCCACAGGGGGTGTGGATGACCGGCCCCGTCCTGTGGAGAACTGCCGCAAAGCTGTGGACACCCCTGTGGACGTCCCTGTGGATAACCGAACAATCGATCCACCGTCAACCTGTTGACCTGGGATTACCTCTTCCCGGTCCTGTGCATGAGAAATTCTTCACACACCTCCGAACGGCTGTGGGCGCAGAGCGGACGAACCGCGCCGCTCAAGATTTCGAGTAATAGTCAATAGGCCCTTACATCCATTACCTGTGGATGAGTAGCCTGGAGCCCATGACCGCCTCGCCCCCGACCCCGGCCCCGAAGCCCTCGCGACGCCGGCACGACCGGGAGATCCTCGCCCTGGCCGTCCCGGCCTTCGGCGCGCTCGTCGCCGAACCGCTCTTCCTGATGGCCGACTCGGCGATCGTCGGCCACCTCGGCACCCCCCAGCTGGCCGGGGTGGGCGTCGCCTCCGCCGCGCTCTCCACCGCGACCGGCGTGTTCGTCTTCCTCGCCTACGCCACCACCGCGGCGGTCGCCCGCCGGATCGGCGCCGGGGACCGCCGGGGCGCCGTGCAGCAGGGCATCGACGGCATCTGGCTCGCCCTGGGCCTGGCCGTCCCGGTGGTCCTCCTCACCCTGGTGCTGGCGCCCTGGGCGGCCGACGCGCTGGGCGCCTCGGCGACCGCCGCGCCGCACGCGGTGACGTACCTGCGGATCAGCTCGCTGGGCATCCCGGCGATGCTCATGGTGCTGGCCGCCACCGGGGTGCTGCGCGGCCTCCAGGACACCCGCACGCCGCTGGTGGTGGCCGTCGCGGGCTTCGCCGCCAACATCGGCCTGAACGCCGGCCTGGTGTACGGCGCCGGGCTCGGGGTGGCCGGCTCGGCCTGGGGCACCGTGCTCGCCCAGACCGGGATGGCCGCCGCCTACCTGGTCGTGGTGGTCCGCGGCGCCCGCCGGGAAGGGGCCTCGCTGCGGCCGGACACCGCGGGCATCCGGGCCAGTGCCAGGGCCGGCGGCCCGCTGCTGGTCCGGACGATCAGCCTGCGCGCGGTGCTGATGACCGCCACCGCGGTCGCCGCCCGGCTCGGCGACGACCAGGTCGCCGCCCACCAGATCACCATGGCGCTGTTCAACTTCCTGGCCTTCGCGCTGGACGCGATCGCGATCGCCGGCCAGGCCATCATCGGCCGCTACCTGGGCGCCTCGGACGTCCCCGGCGCCAGGGCCGCCACCCGGCGGATGGTCGAGTGGGGCGTCGTCTCCGGGCTGGTGCTCGGCCTGCTGGTGGTGGTCGCCCGCCCGCTGTACGTCCCGCTCTTCACACCCGATCCGGCCGTCCGGGCCCAGCTGGACACCGCCCTGCTGCTGCTCGCGCTCACCCAGCCGGTGGCCGGCCCGGTCTTCGTGCTGGACGGCGTGCTGATGGGCGCCGGGGACGGCCGCTACCTGGCCTGGGCCGGGCTCGCCACCCTGGCGGTGTTCGTCCCGGTGGCCCTGGCGGTGCCGGCCACCGGCACCGGACTGGCCGGGCTCTGGTGGGCGATGAACCTGTTCATGCTGCTGCGGGCCGGCTTCCTGGCCTGGCGCGCCCGCGGCGGCAAGTGGCTGGTCACCGGAGCGGTGCGCGGCTGAGACCCGAAGAGAACCGGGCCGGAAAAGACCGAGGGCCGGACTCCCGGAGGAGTCCGGCCCTCAGGCCTTGTGCTCTACGGAGCTCAGGCAGCCACGACGGCGACGTCGAGGTTGGCCACGACGTCCGAGTGCAGCTTGACCGAGACCTTGTGGGAGCCCACGGTCTTGATCGGCGAGGCGATCGCGACGGCGCGCTTGTCCACGGCCGGGCCGCCGGCGGCCTTGATGGCCTCGACGACGTCGGCCTGGGTCACCGAGCCGAACAGACGGCCGGCGTCGCCCGAGCGGACGGCCAGCTTGACCTGGACGCCCTCGAGCTGACCCTTGACCGCGGTGGCGGCCTCGAGGGTCTGGATCTCGTGGATCTTCCGGGCGCGACGGATGGCGTCGACGTCCTTCTGACCACCCTTGGTCCAGCGGATGGCGAAGCCACGCGGGACCAGGTAGTTGCGGGCGTAGCCGTCCTTGACCTCGACGACCTCGCCGGCGGAGCCGAGACCCGGCACCTCGTGAGTGAGGATGATCTTCATTACTTGGTCACCCTCTCTTAGCGCGCGGTGCTGGTGTAGGGCAGCAGCGCCATCTCACGGCTGTTCTTCACGGCCGTGGCGACGTCACGCTGGTGCTGGGTGCAGTTGCCGGTCACCCGACGGGCACGGATCTTGCCGCGGTCGGAGATGTACTTCCGCAGCAGGTTCGTGTCCTTGTAGTCAACGTAGTTGACCTTGTCCTTGCAGAAGACGCAAACCTTCTTCTTCGGCTTGCGAGCAGGCGGCTTCGCCATTGTGTGCTCCATTTGGGGTTCACGGCCCGGCGGGCGTCCGGGGACGCCGGCGGCCGGGCCGCACGAAATCTGTCAGCTCTTAGAACGGGGGCTCTTCCGAGTAGCCGCCACCGCCGCCGGCCGGGGCACCCCAGCCGCCGCCCTGGTTTCCACCGGACGGGGCGCTGGAGGCCCAGGGGTCGTCGGAGGGGCCGGACTGGCCGCCGCCGGAGTTTCCACCCCAGCTGCCGCCGCCCTGCTGGCCGCCGCCGCCGGAGTTTCCACCCCAGCTGCCGCCGCCGCCCTGGCCGCCACCCTGCTGGCCGCCGAAGCCGCCACCGGGGCCGCCGGACCGGTTGGCCCGGGTGACCTTGGCGGTCGCCGAGCGCAGGCTCGGACCGACCTCGTCGACCTCGACCTCGAAGACCGTCCGCTTCTCGCCTTCCTTGGTCTCGTAAGACCGCTGGCGCAGTCGGCCCTGCACGATGACGCGCATGCCGCGCTGCAGCGACTCGGCCACGTTCTCCGCCGGCTGCCGCCAGACGTTGCACGTGAGGAAGAGGCTCTCGCCGTCCTTCCACTCGTTCGTCTGACGGTCGAAGGTGCGGGGGGTGGACGCGATGCGGAACTTCGCGACCGCCGCACCCGACGGGGTGAAGCGCAGCTCGGGGTCGTCGACGAGATTGCCGACGAGGGTGATGACGGTCTCGCCTGCCATGGTGGTGATGACCTCTCGGGAAGATGTCCGTTCACCGCTGTTTCACGTGAAACAGCGGACGCGAGCTACCCGAGACCCGAAGGCCTCAGAGGTGGCTCAGTGGGTGTCCGGGCGCAGGACCTTGGTCCGCAGAACCGACTCGCTCAGGCCCAGCTGGCGGTCGAGCTCCTTGACGACCTCAGGCGTGGCCTTGAGGTCGATGACCGAGTAGATGCCCTCGGACTGCTTGTTGATCTCGTAAGCCAGACGGCGGCGACCCCAGGTGTCGACCTTCTCCACCTTGCCACCCGCGTTGCGGACGACGGTGAGGAAGTTCTCGATCAGGGGGGAGACAGCGCGCTCCTCGACCGAGGGGTCGAGGATGACCATCAGCTCGTAGTGACGCATGAGTAACCCACCTCCTTTGGACTCAGCGGCCACGGTCTCTCCGTGGCAGGAGGGTTGTGCGTAGCGTCGGCACCGGAGCAGTGACGACTCCGGCCCACCGTAGCGGCCGGGTCGGACAATCGGCCCCCGCTCCGCCCGGAGGCGGATCCCACCCGGTAGAGGGTGCAGAGGGGGCACAACTACACCAGTGCAGACGGCACAGCCTACCTGCACCCGGACGGCCGAACAAAACGCATAGGGGTTGTGAGAGCGGCCCAAGCGCCGCAATCTGGACGGAACGGGATTCCTGCCCGTTCGTCTCCACGCCAGGAGGTGGGACCCATGGCACAGTCCGTCCACCGCATGCCCGCCCTCACCCTGAACACCGACGGCCACCCGCACCCCCGCGAGAACGCCCTGGTGGGCGTCACCGCCGTGCTGGGCGTGATCGCCTTCACCACCTCGTTCTTCCACAACCTGCACCTGCTGACCTCGTGGACCGGCCTGTTCGGCATCGTCACGGGCCTGTGGGGCATGTTCGTCTCGGTCACCACCGCCGAGCGCTTCGTCCTGATGATCACACTCGGCGCCGCCGCGATCGGCTTCTACCTCGGCATCGCCCGCGGCGGTCTCTGGGGCTGAACCGGGCCCCCGCGCCCCCTCGCACGCCCCCGGACCGCACCGCTGGGACCGAGCCCACAGGCCCCGCCCGGAACCCTCGCCGCCCCCGTCGCGTATCTGCAGAGGAGACAGGTACCCGACGGGGGCGCCGCCGTGCCCGCAGCGACGGGCGCCCGGACCCCGGACGATAAGGTCAGCCCGAGAACCTGGGCCACCGCAGCCCGACGACGAGGAGCACCGAGCACATGAGCCTGCGCCTGAGGACGATCACCCGCGAGGAGCACCTCGCCTTCATCAGGAGCCGCGCCTCGGCCAGCCACATGCAGGTGCCGTCGTGGGGCGACGTGAAGGCCGAGTGGCGCTCCGAGTCGATCGGCTGGTTCGACGAGACCGACCAGCTCGTCGGCGCCGGCCTGGTCCTCTACCGCCAGCTGCCCAAGCTCAAGCGCTACCTCGCCTACCTGCCCGAGGGACCGGTCATCGACTGGTTCGACCGCGACCTCGACCGCTGGCTCTCCCCGATGCTGGCGCACCTCAAGTCGCAGGGCGCGTTCTCGGTGAAGATGGGCCCGCCGATCGTCATCCGCCGCTGGAACGCCCCCACCATCAAGGAGGCCATCGCCGGCAAGCAGGCCAAGCGCCTGCGCGACGTCGAGGCCGACTGGTACGAGGCCCGCGCCTTCGAGGTGGCCGACCGGCTGCGCAAGGCCGGCTGGCTGCAGGGCGAGGACGGCGGCGCCGGCTTCGGCGACGTCCAGCCCCGCTACGTCTTCCAGGTGCCGCTGGCCAACCGCTCGCTGGACGACATCCACAAGAACTTCAACCAGCTCTGGCGCCGCAACATCAAGAAGGCCGAGAAGAGCGGCGTCGAGGTCTACCAGGGCGGCTACGACGACCTGCCGATCTTCCACCAGCTCTACCTGGTCACCGCCGAGCGCGACAAGTTCACCCCGCGCCCGCTGGCCTACTTCCAGCGGATGTGGAAGGCCCTGGTGGCCGAGGACCCGAACCGCATGCGGCTCTACATCGCCTACCACGAGGGCGAGCCGCTGGCCGCCACCACGATGCTGGTGGTCGGCGAGCACGTCTGGTACTCCTACGGCGCCTCGGCCAACCACAAGCGCGAGGTCAAGCCGTCCAACGCCATCCAGTGGCGGATGATGCGCGACTCCTACGCCCTCGGCGGCGGGGTGTACGACCTGCGCGGCATCAGTGACACCCTGGACGAGAACGACCACCTGTTCGGCCTGATCCAGTTCAAGGTCGGCACCGGCGGCCAGGCGGCCGAGTACCTCGGCGAGTGGGACTTCCCGCTCAACAAGCTGCTGCACAAGGCCCTCGACCTCTACATGTCCCGCCGCTGAGGAGGCTGACCCGATGACGCTGTCGCTCTACCTCGAGACCGAACGCTGGCGCACCCACCAGCGCTCCGTCCTCGCCGAGTTCCCCGGCCTGGTGCCCGTCGCCAAGGGGAACGGCTACGGCCTGGGCAACCACCGGCTGGCCGAGGAGGCGACGCTGCTGGGCACCGGGGTGCTCGCCGTCGGTACCGCGTACGAGGCGGCCGACGCCGCCGAGTGGTACGGCGGCGAGCTGCTGGTGCTCACCCCGTACCGGGTCGGCGAGGAGGTGCTCCCGCTGCCGCACGCCCGGGTGATCCGGACGGTGGCCAGCGTGGAGGCGCTGCGCTCGCTGCACGGCGCCCGGGTGGTGCTGGAGTGCATGACCACCATGCGCCGGCACGGCGTGAGCGCGGCCGACCTGCGCACCGTCGCCAACGAGCTGGAGGGCGTCGCCTTCGAGGGCCTGGCGCTGCACCTGCCGATGGACCGGCCGGACGGCTCCAGCCCGATCGAGGAGGTCGCGTACTGGGTGGACACCGCCCGGGCGGCCGGCATCCCGGTGCACACCGTGTTCGTCAGCCACCTCGGCGCGGCCGGCATGGACCAGCTGGCCCAGCGCTACCCGGAGACGGTCTTCCGCGCCCGGATCGGCACCCGGCTCTGGCTCGGCGACCACGCCGCGCTGGAGGTCCGGGCCACCGTCCTGGACGTCACCCCGCTGCAGAAGGGCGACCGCTACGGCTACCGCCAGCACCCGGCGCCCTCCGACGGCCACATCCTGGTGGTCGCCGGCGGCACCGCGCACGGCATCGGCCTGGAGGCGCCCAAGTACCTCCAGAGCATGGGGGCGCGGGCCAAGGGCATCGCCCGGGCCGGCCTGGCGACCGTCAACAAGACCAAGTCGCCGTTCCACTGGGCCGGCAAGCAGCTGTGGTTCGCCGAGCCGCCGCACATGCAGGTCTCGCTGCTCTTCCTGGACGGGGAGACCAAGCCCCCGGCGATCGGCGAGGAGCTCGGTCTCCAGGTCCGGCACACCACCACGCACTTCGACCGCGTGGTGGACCGCTGACCCGCCAGGCCTTTCCGACCCGCCAGGCCTTTCCGACCGGCTAGGCCTTTTCGGCCGGCTCCGGCAGCTCGGGCTCGTTGAGCCACTGCTCGGGGCCGGCCGGCGCGTACCCGGCGTAGCTCTCCTCCTCGCGCAGCCGGCGGGCGGTGCCCAGCACGGACACGTCCGGGGCGTGGTCCAGCACCCCGCCGGAGGGGTCGTCGCTGCCGTCCCAGCGGACCGGGTCGCGGTCCGGGTGGAGGACGTCGCGGACCACCAGGGCGACCAGGTACAGCGTGCCCAGCAGGTGCAGCCCGATCGCGAAGTGGTACCAGCCCTCGCCGATCCCGTGCTGCTTGGAGCCGGTGACCAGGCCCAGGTGGGACCAGATGCCCAGGGTGTAGAGCACCTCGCAGGCCTGCCAGACCAGGAAGTCCCGCCAGCGCGGCCGGGCCAGCACCGCGAGCGGCAGCAGCCAGAGCGCGTACTGCGGCGAGTACACCTTGTTGACCAGCACGAACAGCGCGACCACCAGGAAGGCCAGCTGGGCGAAGCGCGGCCGGCGCGGGGCCGAGAAGCCGAGCCACGCTATGGCCAGGCAGCCCAGCACCATCAGCACGCCGATGTAGACGTCGAGGTCGGCCAGCCCGGCGCCCCGGCGCTGCATCAGGATCAGCCAGAACGAGCCGTAGTCCTCGCCGCGGTGCTTGCTGAACACGTAGAAGGTCGACCAGCCCCGCCAGTTGGCCAGCATGATCGGCAGGTTGACCACCAGCCAGGAGCCGACCGCGCCGCCCAGCATCACCCGGAACTCGCGCCACCGGCCGGCCCGCCAGCAGAGCACCAGCAGCGGGCCGATCAGCAGCAGCGGGTAGAGCTTGGCCGCGGTGGCCAGGCCGATGAAGACACCGGCCCAGCCCGGGCGGGCACCGCTCCACCAGGCCATCGCCACGGCGGCCAGGGCGACCGCGAGCAGGTCCCAGTTGACGGTGCCGTTGAGCAGCAGGACGGGGGCGAGCGCGAACAGCAGCGCGTCCCATGGACGGCGCCGGTGGGTGCGGGAGAGCGCCACCGCGGCGACCACCGCGCAGGCCATCAGCATCCCGGCGTTGATCGCCCAGAACCACTGCTCCTGGCTCTGCTGGTCCCCGCCGCCCGGCGTCAGCCAGGCCGCGACCTGCATGAACAGGCCGGTCAGCACCGGGTACTCCAGGTACTGGAGGTCCCCCGAGGAGCCCGGGACGCGGTCCACGTACGGGTGCAGCCCGGCCGCGAAGCCGCGTCCGGAGAACAGGTGCGGGATGTCGCTGTAGCAGGCGTGGATGTACTGCGGCGAGCCCGGCTGGAACCAGGCCTGCTCGTAGCAGGGCAGCTTCTGCACCATCCCGAGCACCGACACCACGATCACCGCGAGCGCCAGGAAGCGCGCCGGGACCCACCAGGAGACGCCGAGCAGCGCCCGGCGGCCCGGGGGCCCGCCGAACACCTCGCTGCCGGCCGCCGCCACCGGGTCCTCGTCGGCCGGCACGACCACGGTGTTGGCCGGCGGCGCGGCCGTGGCGACGGCTGCCGGGAGGGGCCCTGCGGCGGCGCCGGACCCGTCCGGCCCGGCGGTTTCGTCACGATCGCTCGACGTCATGCCGGACATCCTGCCGCACCCGTCCCGCCGGGACGAGGAGGACCCCGCAACGGTCTGTACCTCTTCGCCGCGGGCGGGCGCGGCGGGCGCGACGGAAACGGCGGTGGCGGCCCTCCGAGGAGGACCGCCACCGCCGTGGTTCCGGGTTCCGGGTTCCGCCCGGCCGGGGCTACTGCCCGGCCGCCCCGCCGCCCTGGAGACCGCCCGTGCTGCTCGGCGTCGGCTTGCCGCCGCCGGTCGGGCGTCCGCCACCGCCACCGTTGCCGCCGCCCGGCGGCGTGGTGTCCGTCGGTCCCGGCGGCTGCGTCTGGCAGCCGATCACCGGCAGGCAGCTGTTGCCCGGGTTCGGCCTGGTGTGCGAGGGGGTCGGCTGGTCGCCGGGGCAGTCCACGCCGGGCACGCAGGTCTGGGTGGGCTGCGGCTGCACGGGCGGCTGCGGCGCCTGCGTCTGGGCGGCCGGCGGGGCCGTCGGGCTGTCGGTCGTGGTCGGGGTCGCCGCCGCGCTGGCCGTGGACGGCGCGCCGGAGGAGTCGACCTCGGTGCCGACCGGCTGCGGGGTCGGGAAGTCCATCTTCTTCTCGTTGGCCAGTGCGGCCTTCATGTACCGGGTGAAGACATCGGTCGGGATGTCACCACCGTGGATGGACTCCTTGCCGCCGGTGCCGTTGAGCGACTGCCGCTCGTGCTTGGTCGGGTCCTCGCGCCACATCGCGACGCTGGTCGCCAGCTGCGGGGTGTAGCCGACCCACCAGGCCGACTTGTTCTGGTCGGTGGTACCGGTCTTGCCGGCCACCGGGCGGCCCAGGTCCTTCGTCTTCTTACCGGTACCGTTCACCGCCACGTTCACCAGCGTGTCGGTGACGTTGTCGGCGACGGCCGGCTCCAGCGCGACCTTGGGCTCCTTCTTGCCGAAGCCCGGCCGCTCCACGCCGCTCACCTCGACCTTGGTGACCGAGTACGGCTCGGCCTCCTTGCCGCTGGCCGCCAGGGTGCCGTAGGCGGTGGCCATCCGGATCGGGCTGATGGTGGAGGTGCCGAGCGGGAAGGTCGCCGTCTTCGGGTCGGCGAGGCTCTCCTTCTTGATGCCCATCTGCACCGCGATGTCGGCCACGTTCTGGCCGCCGACGTCCTGGTTCAGCTGGACGAAGGGCACGTTGTACGAGTACTGCATGGCCATCCGCAGCGAGACGTAGCCGCGCTTGCCGGCGTCCTCGTTCTTCTGCCGGTAGGGCTTGCCGTCGTCGCCGATCACCAGCGAGCCGTCCGCCTTGCGGATCTCGGACATGTCGTCGGCCAGGTAGCGGCTGTCGGCGTTGATCCGCTTCGGCTTGCCCTTGTCGTCCTTCGCGGTCTGCACGCCGGTCTGCATCGCGGTGGCCAGCACGAAGGGCTTGAAGGTCGAGCCGACCTGGACGCCGGTGGCGTCGGCGTTGTTGTCGAAGTGGCCGTTCTCCACGCCGTCGCCGCCGTAGAGGGCGACGATCGCGCCGTCGCCGGGGCGGATGCTGGCGGAGCCGAACTGGATGTTGGTGTCGTTGTCCGGCCGCTTCTGCGGGTTGAGGTTCTCCGCCTTGACGGCGTCGACGGCGCTCTTCAGCGCGTCGACCTTGTCCTTCTCGAAGGTGGTGTAGATCTTCAGGCCGCCCCGGTCGATCATCTGCTGGGTGATCGTCTTGTCGGTGGCCATCACGTACTTGTTGGCGGTGTCGACCAGGTAGCTGATCTCACCGTTCATGTTGGAGTTGGGCTTCTGCGTGATCGGGTCCGGGAACGCGGTGCACTTGGCGCGCTCCTCCGGGGTGATGGCCTTGGTGTCCACCATCTGGTCCAGGATCCAGTTCCACCGGCCCTGGGCCCGGTCCTTGTTGGCCGGGTTGGTGGGGTCGTAGTACGCCGCACCCTTGAGCAGACCGGCCAGCATGGCGCTCTGACAGACGTTGAGGTCCTTGGCGTCCACCCCGTAGTACGCCTGGGCGGCCGCCTGGGCACCGTTCGCACCGCGGCCGAACCAGCTGGTGTTCAGGTAGCCGGTGAGGATCTCCGGCTTCTCCTTCTCCTGGTTGATCTTCAGCGTGATGAAGAACTCCCTCACCTTGCGGCTGAGGGTCTGCTCCTGGCTCAGGTAGGCGTTCTTCACGTACTGCTGGGTGATCGTCGAGGCGCCCTGGGTCTCACCGCCCTTCGCCATGTTCCAGACCGCGCGGAGCATGCCCTTGGGGTCGATGCCGCTGTCGGTCTTGAAGCTCTTGTTCTCCGCGGCGATGACGGCGTCCTGGAGGTGCGGACTGATGTCCTTGAGCTCGACGATCTGACGGTTGGTCTGGCCCTTGCGGGTCATCTCCGTGTTGTCGGCCCAGTAGTAGATCGTGTTCTGGTCCTTCACCAGATCGTTCAGCTTGGGGACCTCGGTGGTCTGGTACAGGTAGAACACCAGGCCCACGAAGCAGCCGAAGACCAGTACGAAGGCGCTCAGCCACTGCTTCCAGGACGGCAGCCAGCGCCGGACGCCGGTCTTGCCGAACCGCGGGTAGTCGATGAAGCGCTTCTTGCCGGGGCCGGCGGCCGCGGCGGCGGAGGCGGCCGCGGCGTCACCGCGCCGGCCACCCCCCTTGGCGCCCTTCTTCTGGGCGGCCTTGCGCATCTCCGCACGGGTCATCCGGGGCTGCTGTGCGGTCTCCCTGACCCCCGAGGGGCGTCGCCGACCGGCGCCGTCCGAGCGCAGCTCGTCGGGTCCCGGCCCCTCGCCCTGACGGCCACCGCCTCCCGGGGGCTGCTGCCCCTCACCGCCCGGGTTGGGCGTCCTTCGCCGTCGCTCGCTCATCTTCCAGCCACTCCTCGCCAGGCGTTTCCAGCCTGAAGGCAGGGTTCACGTCCGATGCCCGCCAACCGCCCTGATCCCGGAGGTGGTCCTCGTGCACACGCGACAGCGTACGCAGCACGGATATACAACTAATCGGACATCAGTTGCCAATGCCCGCAAAACGGCAACAGATCATTACAAGCCCGTTGCCAACACCAGCCGCGCGTCGGCTTGTGATCACATTCACGCGCGCCCCTCTTGCCCGTTCCGGGGGTCGGGTTTACTGTTCTCGATATATCGAGCCGATACATCGAAGCGGTATACCGCCGGATGCAGCGGCCGATCGGACACCGAGCGGGAGGAGGGCGGCGACAGTGGGCAGGCGCTCAGGAGTGCTGGAGTTCGCCGTCCTCGGGCTGCTCCACGACGCCCCGATGCACGGCTACGAGCTGCGCAAGCGGCTGAACATCCTGCTCGGGACGTTCCGGGCGCTCTCCTACGGGACGCTCTACCCCTGCCTGAAGAGCCTGGTCGCCCAGGGCTTCCTGGTCGAGGACAACCCCGACGTCGAGTACGTCCCGGCCACCGCGCTCAACGGCAAGCGGTCCAAGATCGTCTACCGGCTCTCCGCCGAGGGGAAGCAGCGCTTCGAGGAGCTGCTCGCCGACTCCGGCCCGGACGCCTGGGAGGACGAGCACTTCGGCGTGCACTTCGCCTTCTTCGGCCAGACCGACCGGGCCGTGCGGATGCGCGTCCTGGAGGGGCGCCGCAGCCGGCTGGAGGAGCGGCTGGAGCGGATGCGCAACTCGCTGGCCCGCGCCCGCGAGCGGTTCGACGACTACACCGTCGAACTCCAGCGGCACGGACTGGAGTCGGTGGAGCGCGAGGTCCGCTGGCTCAACGAGCTGATCGAGACCGAGCGGTCCAACCGCACCGGAAAGACCGGCCCCGACGCCGGCGGCAGCGCCGCCGGACCCCGCAAGACTTCGGACGGCCGTGGCCAGGAGACCGGGTCCCCGGACCCGTCCGGGCCACCGTACGACCGCCCGGGGCGCTCCGCCCAGGAGCGCTGACACCGCGCCAGCCCTGTGCCGCGCGGCAGGAATGGGCGCCTCGCGCCCGTGCACGCAGTCATCGAAGAAGCAGGACGAGTTCCGCCTACCCCGGCGGGCCTCATGAGATCACAGGGAGCAACCGGAATGGGTTCGGTTCGCGTAGCCATCGTGGGCGTGGGCAACTGCGCCGCGTCGCTGGTGCAGGGTGTCGAGTACTACAAGGACGCCGACCCGGCCGGCAAGGTCCCCGGGCTGATGCACGTCCAGTTCGGTGAGTACCACGTCCGCGACGTGGAGTTCGTCGCCGCCTTCGACGTCGACGCCAAGAAGGTCGGCTTCGACCTGGCCGACGCCATCGGCAACAGCGAGAACAACACCATCAAGATCTGCGACGTGCCGCCGACCGGCGTGACCGTCCAGCGCGGCCACACCCTCGACGGCCTGGGCAAGTACTACCTGGAGACCATCGAGGAGTCGGACGAGGCGCCGGTCGACGTCGTCCAGGTCCTCAAGGACCAGCAGGTCGACGTCCTCGTCTGCTACCTGCCCGTCGGTTCCGAGGACGCGGCCAAGTTCTACGCCCAGTGCGCCATCGACGCCAAGGTCGCCTTCGTGAACGCCCTGCCGGTGTTCATCGCGGGCACCAAGGAGTGGGCGGACAAGTTCACCGAGGCCGGCGTGCCGATCGTCGGTGACGACATCAAGTCCCAGGTCGGCGCGACCATCACGCACCGCGTGATGGCCAAGCTGTTCGAGGACCGCGGTGTCATCCTCGAGCGCACCATGCAGCTGAACGTCGGCGGCAACATGGACTTCAAGAACATGCTCGAGCGCGAGCGCCTGGAGTCCAAGAAGATCTCCAAGACCCAGGCCGTCACCTCGCAGATCCGCGACCGCGAGCTGGGCGCCAAGAACGTCCACATCGGTCCCTCGGACTACGTGGCCTGGCTGGACGACCGCAAGTGGGCGTACGTCCGCCTCGAGGGTCGCGCGTTCGGCGACGTCCCGCTGAACCTGGAGTACAAGCTCGAGGTCTGGGACTCCCCGAACTCCGCCGGTGTCATCATCGACGCCGTGCGCGCCGCGAAGATCGCCAAGGACCGCGGCATCGGCGGCCCGATCCTGTCGGCCTCCTCGTACTTCATGAAGTCCCCGCCGGTGCAGTACTTCGACGACGAGGCCCGCGAGAACGTCGAGAAGTTCATCCGCGGCGAGGTCGAGCGCTGAGCGCAGCGAAGTTCGCGACTGTTGAGCGCTGAGCGCTGAGCGCAGCGAAGTTCGCGACTGTTCAGCGCTGAGCGCTGAGCGCCGCCAGCTCGCAGGAAGGGCCCGTGGTCTCCGGATCGCGGGCCCTTCACGTTCTCGCGGCCAATGTTTCACGTGAAACAGCGGCCGGTTCCATGGCACTCTGGGCGGGTGGCGATCACCGAGAACGGCAGCACCCACCAGTCCGCGCACCGCGCCACGCTCCTCGACCTGATGAAGGGCCGCGACTTCCGGCGGCTGCTGACCGCCCGGGTGCTCTCCCAGCTCTCGGACGGCGTCTTCCAGGTCTCGCTCGCCGCGTACGTGGTCTTCTCCCCCGAGAAGCAGTCCTCCCCCGCCGACATCGCCTCGGTGCTGGCCGTGATGCTGCTGCCGTTCTCGGTGATCGGCCCGTTCGCCGGTGTGCTGCTGGACCGCTGGCGCCGCCGCCAGGTGCTCTACTTCGGCAACCTGGCCCGCTTCGGACTGGGCCTGGGCACCGGCGCGCTGCTGCTGGCACAGGCCCCGACCTGGCTGTTCTTCGCCTCGGCCCTGCTGGTCACCGCGCTCAACCGGTTCATCCTGGCCGGCCTGTCCGCCGCCCTGCCCCGGGTGGTGGAGCAGGACCAGCTGGTCACCGCCAACGCCCTCTCCCCCACCCTCGGGACGGTCGCCGCCGCCTCCGGCGGGGGCATCGGCTTCGCGCTGCACCAGCTGATGGCCCCCGGGCCGAAGGCCGACGCCGCCCTGGTCACGGTGGCCGCGCTGCTCTACCTGTCGGCCGCGCTGGCCGCCCGGCGGATGGACCGCGACCTGCTCGGCCCGGAGCAGCACCGGGACCGCCCGGGGCTCGGCCAGGCACTGGTCCGGGCCGCCGTCGAACTCGGCGCCGCGGTGCGCCACCTGGTCCGGGACTGCCGGCCCGCCGTGCACGCGCTGGCCGCCGTCACCGCGGCCCGGTTCTGCTACGGCGTGCTGATCGTGGTGGTGGTGATGCTCGCCCGGTACACCTTCAACGACCCGACCGACAGCGCGGCCGGGCTGGTCACCCTCGGCCAGGCGGTCGGCCTGTCCGCCGCCGGGTTCTTCGTCGCCGCGCTGGTCAGCCCCTGGTGCACCCGCCGGCTGGGCCTGGCCGGGTGGATGACGGCCTGCCTGGTCGCCCCGGTGGTCTTCGTCCCGGCGCTGGGCCTGAGCTTCACCCTGGTGCCCTGCCTGCTCGCCGCCCTGCTGCTCGGGGTGGTCACCCAGGGCACCAAGATCTGCGCCGACACGGCGGTCCAGGAGTCGGTCGAGGACGAGTACCGCGGCCGGGTCTTCGCCATCTACGACGTGCTGTTCAACGTCGCCTTCGTGGCCGCCGCCCTGGTCACCGCGATGGTGCTGCCGCTGTCCGGCCGCTCGGTCGCGGTGGTGCTCGGGGTCGCCGGGGTATACGCGCTGACGGCGGTCCTCTACCTGCGCTCCGCCCGCCGGAGTCCCCTCCCCCGCTGACCAGGCCTCCTGGAAACCCGCGGGACTCGGGGCCGACGGCGTCCGACCGACTCGCTAAGGTACTCGAACCTGTCGTAGCGACAGAACTCTGTCTCGGGGGACGAACTGATGAGCACACCGCCCAATCCGTACGGGCCGCCCTCGTCGGCCCCGGTGGGCCGGCCCGCAGCACCGCCGTACGGGGCACCCGTCCCCCCGCCGGCCGCGCCGTACGGGCCGCCGCCGGCCTACGGACAGCCCACGCCGCCGCCCCCGCCCGGCTTCGGCCCGCCGCCCGCCTACGGGCAGCAGCCGAACGGCCAACCGCCGTACGGGCAGCAGCCGTACGGGCAGCCGGCCCCCGGGCCGTACGGGCAGCAGCCGCCCCCCGGGCCGTACGGCTACCCGCAGCCCGCGCCGCCGGTGCAGCCCGCGCCGGCCGCCAAGCGCGGCATCCGCTCCAAGCTGCGGATCGTCGGGGTGGTCGGCGGCTGCCTGGCGCTGGCGGTGGGCTACTTCGTGGCCGGGCCGAGCGTCAGCAGCGCCAAGGCCGGCGACTGTGTGCACGCCAGCGGCTCCCGAGACGTCGAGATCGTCAAGTGCACTGACACCAAAGCGAATTACCGGGTGCTGTCGAAGTTCGAGGGCACCACCGACGTGACCCGCTGCCAGCAGACGCCGCAGACCACGACCGCCGTCTCGGGCAAGAGCGGCCGCCGCTGGAACAAGAAGCGGTACGTGCTCTGCCTCGGCCCGCTGGCGCCCGCCACCACCGGCGTCCCGCCGGTGAAGAAGTCCTGAACTCTTCCGCTCTTCCTTTCCCGGGGGACCCCTTGTCCGTTCCGCCTCCGCCCCAGATGCCGTACGGCCCGCCACCGGGCGACGGCAACCCGTACGCCTCCGGCGGTTCCTACGGCGCCCCGCCGC
Source organism: Kitasatospora sp. NPDC001119 (assembly GCF_053598475.1). Taxonomy (NCBI): domain Bacteria; kingdom Bacillati; phylum Actinomycetota; class Actinomycetes; order Kitasatosporales; family Streptomycetaceae; genus Kitasatospora; species Kitasatospora sp. NPDC001119. The sequence goes on along the minus strand of NZ_JBSFKI010000002.1, from coordinate 244,061 downwards.
CGCCCCCGCCGCCGCCCGGGTACGGCTACCCGAGCGCGCCGCCGCCGCCCGAGCAGCCGTACGGCGTCCAGCCCCCGCCGGGCGGTTACGGCTACGGGTACCCGCCGCCGCCCCCGATGGACGGGACCACCTGCCGGTTCTGCGGCGGCTACCCCGCGGTCAACGCCACCGTCCGCGGCCACCAGGGCCTGATCATCGCCTACCGGATGCTGCGGATGACCGGCCCGTTCTGCCGCACCTGCGGAACGGCGACGGTGCGCGACATGTCGGCCCGGACGCTGGTCCAGGGCTGGTGGAGCCTGGTGTCCTGGCTGCTGACCCCGATCACGCTGCTGCTGAACCTCGGCCCGCACAACAAGTTCAAGCGGCTGCAGCCGCCCGTCCCGGGCAGCCACGGCCCGCAGCTGAACCCGGGCGTCCCGCTGACCAGCCGGCCGCACATCGCGATGCTGCTGGTGCCGGTCTCGCTGGTGGCCGCGGTGACCCTGGCCGCCACCGGCGTGCTCGGCCCCGGGAAGACCGACCCGGCCGCCGACCCGACGCCGACCCCCACCCGGCTGACCCTCTCGCCCACGCCGCCGCCGGTCATCCCCTCGCCGACCTACACGCTGCCGGCACCGACGCTCACCCTCCCGCCGGTCAGCACCCCGACCGACTCTGACAGCAAGGTGGACGCGGCCGGGGTCGGCGACTGCCTGTACAACGCGAACGGCACCAACCAGACCAACGACACCCACCCGAAGATCACCGTGGTGCCCTGCACCGACGCCAAGGCGCAGTACAAGGTCGTCTACAAGTACCTCGCCACCTCCGACGAGAAGTCCTGCGAGAAGCAGCCGAAGTCGGACAGCTGGTACACCAGCAAGCACCCGAGCTTCCCGGCCCTGGACTACGTGCTCTGCATGAAGCAGATCAAGTAGCCCGGTACGGACGAGGGGTGGCCCCGGCGCTCGGCCGGGGCCACCCCTCTCGTCGTGCCCGGAGCTCCCGTGGCGCCGTCGCGCCGTCTGGAGCCGGGCTCAGCCCTGCTGCTCGGCCCACCAGGCCCGCAGCGCCCCGACCGCCTCGTCGTGCTCCATCGGGCCGTGCTCCAGCCGGAGTTCGAGCATGTGCTTGTACGCCTTGCCGACCTGCGGGCCGGGCTTGAGGCCGAGCAGCTCCATGATCTGGTTGCCGTCCAGCGCCGGGCGGACGGCGTCCAGCTGCTCCTGCTCCTTCAGCTCGCCGATCCGGGTCTCCAGGCCGTCGTAGGTGCGGGAGAGCGCGGCCGCCTTCTTCTTGTTGCGGGTGGTGCAGTCGGAGCGGGTCAGCTTGTGCAGGCGCTCCAGCAGCGGCCCGGCGTCGGTGATGTAGCGGCGCACCGCGGAGTCGGTCCACTCGCCGCCGCCGTAGCCGTGGAAGCGCAGGTGCAGCTCGACCAGGCGCGAGACGTCCTCGGTGAGCTCCTTGGAGTACTTGAGCTCGCGCATCCGCTTGCGGGTCATCTTGGCGCCGACCACCTCGTGGTGGTGGAAGGAGACCCGGCCGTCCGACTCGAAGCGGCGGGTGCGCGGCTTGCCGATGTCGTGCAGCAGCGCGGCCAGCCGCAGGGTGAGGTCCGGGCCGTCCTGCTCCAGGTCGATGGCCTGCTCCAGGACGGTCAGCGAGTGCTCGTAGACGTCCTTGTGCCGGTGGTGCTCGTCCCGCTCCAGCCGCAGCGCGGGCAGCTCGGGCAGCACGTACCCGGCCAGGCCGGTGTCGACCAGCAGCCGCAGGCCCTTCACCGGGTGCTTGGCCAGCAGCAGCTTGTTCAGCTCGGCCTGGATCCGCTCGGCGGAGACGATGGTGAGCCGCTCGGCCATCGCGGTCATCGCGGCGACCACCTCGGGCGCCGGGTCGAAGTCCAGCTGGGCGGCGAAGCGGGCGGCCCGCATCATCCGCAGCGGGTCGTCGGAGAAGGACTCCTCGGGGGTGGCGGGGGTGCGCAGCACCCGGGCCTCCAGGTCCTCCAGGCCGTGGTGCGGGTCGACGAAGCCGCGGCCGGGCAGGTCGACGGCCATCGCGTTGACCGTGAAGTCCCGGCGGACCAGGTCCTCCCCGATGGTGTCGCCGTAGCTGACCTCGGGCTTGCGCGAGGTGCGGTCGTACGCCTCGGAGCGGTAGGTGGTGATCTCGATCAGGAAGGAGCCCTCGGGGGTGTCCTTGCGGGCGCCGACCGTGCCGAAGGCGATGCCGACGTCCCAGACCGCGTCCGCCCAGCCCTTGACCAGCTTGAGCACCTGCTGCGGACGGGCGTCGGTGGTGAAGTCCAGGTCGTTGCCGAGCCGGCCGAGCAGCGCGTCCCGGACGGACCCGCCGACCAGCGCCAGCCGGTGACCGGCCGCCTGGAACCGGCTGGCGATCTCGTCGGCGACCGGCGACACCCGCAGCAGCTCTTGGAGGCCGAGCGTCTGGGCCTCGCTCAGCCCTGGGACGACCTGGACGTCGGTGCTGGAACGGTCGGTGCGCGCGGTGGGCTCATTGGCAGTGGACACGGCTCACAAGGGTACGTGCCCCGACAGGTCAACCGCCCGCGCGTTCTGGGCGTCTCACCCCACAGCCCGCAACACTGCGCCGCGGGCTGCATCGTTACCATGCCGGTGGACGAGTCTCGGGCACCGGACAGGGGATGCGGTGCCGCGCGCCGCCGCCGTCCGCGGGATCCCCGTGGCAGCGGTGCGGCGACGGCGTCGGGCGAAGAGCTCCACCAGAGTCAAGCGAAGACCGTCGGGCGGACCGCGCCGGACGGACAGCATCAGCAGCGAACGATCGAGAACGGCGAGGGCGAAGCGAGTGAGTGAGCCGGCACGGCACTCGGGCCTGGGGGCGCACCGACAGCCTGGACGGGCCGAGCGCCCCGCCGGGGGGCGCCATCCGGCCCGCCGGGCGCGCCGTGCGGGCCGGCGCCTGGCCGCCGCCTGCGCGGCCGCCCTGACCCTCTTCACGGCTTCCCCGGCCGGTGCGCTGCCCGCCGGCGGCAACGTCCGGCCGGCCGGCGACTCCACCGCCACGGCCGAGTACCCGGTGGTGATGACCATCGACACGCTGAACCCGCAGGTGGCCGCCCCGGGCGGGATCGTGACGATCACCGGCCAGGTCACCAACGCCGGCAAGTCGGCGATCAAGGGCGCCCACGCGGCCGTCCGCAAGCCGTACTCCGGCAAACCGCTGGACCGGCGCAGCGACCTGGCCAACGTGGCCGACCGCTCCACGCCGGACAGCAAGGACGGCGTGGAGCTGGACAGCCCGCAGTACGCCCTGCCGGAGCTGAACCCGGGGCAGAGCCAGCCGTACACCCTGAGCGTCGCGGTGAGCGACCTCGGCTTCTCCGCGAGCGGCGCGTACGAGCTCGCGGTGGACGCCTGGGGCGGGACCGGCGACAACCCGCGCGACCGCGCCCTGGGCATCGCCCGGACCTTCCTGCCGTACAACCCGGGCGGCGCCGAGGCGCAGCCGACGAAGGTCGCCACGATCTGGCCGCTGGTGCACGCGCCGGTGCTGGCCGCCCAGACCACCGCCGACAACAGCGACCAGCCGACCCCGGTGCTGCGCGACGACAGCCTGGCCGGCGAGTTCGCCCCGGGCGGCCGGCTGTACGAGCTGGTCGACACCGGCGCGAAGCTGAACGGCCTGACCTGGGTGATCGACCCGGACCTGCTGGACGCCGCGCTCGCGATGACCAAGCCCTACCGGGTGCAGAAGCCGGGCACCGAGGCCGCGGGCAAGTCCGCCAAGGACGACAACACCGTCCAGGTGCCCGCCTCGGCCGCCGCCGTCGCCTGGCTGGACAAGCTGCGGGCCGCCGTCGCCAAGCCGGGCAGCCAGGTGGTCTCGCTGCCGTACGCCGACCCGGACCTCGCCTCGATCGCCCACAACGGCTCCGACCTGGCCGGGATGACCACCGCGCTGAGCAAGGCGTCCACCGCCGGCCGGCTGACCGTCGAGGGCCGGCTCTCCGTGGACACCCGCTCGGACGTCGCCTGGCCGTACCGGGGCTACCTCGACCAGCAGATCGCCGCCCTCGCCCAGCAGTCCGGCAACGGGCTGGTGCTGGTCGACGGCGCGAGCATGCCGGAGCCGGACTCGCTCACCTACACCCCGACCGCGGTCCGCCCGATCGGCGGCGGGCAGAGCGCCGTGGTGGCCGACGAGACCGTCTCCGCGCTCTTCGACAAGGACCTGAGCAGCCCGCAGGCGCAGACCGACGCCACCCAGCGCTTCCTCGCCGAGACCTTCGCGATCACCCACGAGCAGCCGCAGAACCAGCGCGGGCTGCTCGTCCTGCCGCCCCGCGAGCTGAGCACCGCCGGCGCCAAGGCGCTGGCGAACGCCCTCCAGACGGCGGACGGCAAGTGGATCTCCTCGGTCAAGCTGGACGCGGTGGCCCAGTCCGCGGCCGACCCGAAGGCCAACACCGCCGTCCCGGCGCCCACCGACTACCCGACCCAGATCCGCGCCTCGGAGCTGCCGGCGGCCGACCTGAGCCGCACCGACGACATCCAGCACGACCTGGACACCCTGATGCGGGTGCTCACCCTGCCGCAGCGGGTGCGCGGCCCGTTCAGCGCCGCGATGGTCCGCTCGCTGTCCACCGAGTGGCGCAGCCAGCCGCCGGCCGGGAGCACCTACCGGGCCGGCGTCACGGGGTACCTGAAGGAGCTGACCAAGGCCGTCCAGGTGCCGAGGAAGAACGTGGTCACCCTGGCCGGCGAGTCCGGCCTGCTCCAGGTCAGCGTCCGCAACGACCTGACCCAGACGGTCACCAACCTGAAGCTGGTGCTCACCTCGGCCCAGCCGAACAGGCTGCGGGTGAGCAAGGAGGAGGAGCTGGTCCTCCCGGCCTCGCAGAGCGTGACCCTGCGCTTCAACGCCGAGGCGCACAACAACGGGCCGGTCGCGATGACCGCCCAGCTGTGGACCACCGGCCCCGACTCCCGGCCGTACGGCGAGGCGCAGAAGTTCACGGTGGAGGTCACCTCGGTGACCAACGGCGTGCTGTACGTCTTCGCGGGCGCCGGCGTCCTGCTGCTGCTGGCCGCGCTGCGCTTCGTGCGCCAGCGCAAGCGCCTCGGCGGGCAGCCGCACGAGGACGGCGACCAGCCGGTCGGCGACGCCCCGCTCGGGGACGCCCCGGCCGCGGGCGGCGCCGCGGCGGCGGAGCCCGCCCCGCGGGCCCCGGCGGAGGACACCGCGGAGGGGGCCCCGGCGGCGGACGGGACCGACGGGACGGACGACACCCCTGGTGACGGTCCCGCGCAGACACCGCGTGGCAGCAGCCCGGATGGCCGGGATCGGGCCGCCGGTGATGAGAAGGTTGGTCCTTGATACCGCCGACCCCCTGCCTTGCCGGGCCGGCCTCCCCCCACGACAGCGAAGAGGTGACATGACCGGGCGCAGCGAGGAGCGGCCGTCGGGCCGCGGTGAGAGCCGGCCGGGCGCCGAGTCGCCGTCCGGCGACTGGTACGTGGCCGACACCTACGCCCAGGACCCGTACGCGGTGGACGCGTACGGGAACCCCCAGGACGGCCAGGACCCGTACGGTCTGCGGGCCGGTCGGCCCGCCGCGCCCCAGCCGCCGGCCGCCGCGTACGACGTGCCGCCGCAGCTGCCGCCGCAGGGCGTCGGCTACCCGACGCCGGTGCCGCCGACCCCGTACCAGGCCCCGGAGCACTTCGGGGCCCCGGTGCCGCCGGTGCAGCCCGGCTGGGACACCCCGGTGCAGCCCGCCTGGCCGCAGGAGCCGGCCCCGGCGCAGGCCGCCGGCGGCCACTGGGGCGGCGTCGAGCAGCCCCGGCAGCAGTGGCAGCCCGGCCCGGCGCACTCCGCCTGGGACACCGAGACCACCGAGTACGTCGGGGTGGACGGCCTGTTCGGCGGCCGCGAGGCGCAGGCCGCGGTCCAGCCGCCGGTCCCGCAGCCCGCCCCGGCCCCCCAGCCCGGCCCGCCGCCCGGCCCCGCGCCGTACCCGCCGATGGGCGGCCACCCGGGACAGCCCCCGTACGGCGCCGCTCCGGGCGGGCAGCAGCACTTCGTGCCGCCGATCGAGTTCGACCCGCCGCTCTCCGAGGCGGAGGCCACCATGCAGGTGGCCGCCGTCGCGGTGCCCCCGGCGGTCGAGCCGCTGGCGGACATCGTCGCCGAGGAGCGGGCCGCCGAGCAGGCGCCCGCCCCCGCCGCCGAGCCCGGCAAGGCGGCCGGCGGCGGCAAGGTCTCCAACCTGCTGAACTCCAGCGCGATCATGGCGGCCGGCACGCTGGTCTCCCGCGGCACCGGCTTCGTCCGGACCATGGTGATCACCGCGGCCATCGGCGTCGGCATCATGGGTGACTCGTACAACGCCGCGAACACCCTGCCGACCCTGCTGTACATCCTGATCGGCGGCGGCGCGCTGAACGCGGTCTTCGTGCCGCAGCTGGTGCGCAGCATGAAGAACGACGAGGACGGCGGCACCGCGTACGCCAACCGGCTGCTCACCCTGGTGATGGTCGGGCTCGGCGGCGTGGTCTTCCTGGCGGTGCTCGGGGCGCCCGTGCTGGTGCGGCTGATCGCCCAGCCGATGATGGCCAACCCGGAGCGCGCCGAGACCACGGTGGCGATGGCCCGCTACTGCCTGCCGACCATCTTCTTCATGGGCATCCACGTGGTGATGGGCCAGATCCTCAACGCCCGCGGCCGCTTCGGCGCGATGATGTGGACGCCGGTCCTGAACAACATCGTGGTGATCTTCACCTTCTCCGCCTACATCTGGGTCTACGGCGGGTTCGGCACCACCCAGGTCACCCCGGAGGGCATCTCCCCCGAGGGCGTGCGGCTGCTCGGCCTCGGCACCCTGATCGGTCTGGGCGTCCAGTCGCTGGCGATGATCCCGTACCTGCGGGCCGCCGGGTTCCGCTTCCGGCCCCGCTTCGACTGGCGCGGCCACGGCCTGGGCAAGGCCGCCCGGCTGGCCAAGTGGACGTTCTTCTTCGTGCTCGCCAACCAGGCCGGCTACCTGGTGATCACCCAGCTGTCCACCAAGGCGGGCGCCGCCGCGGCGGCGGCCGGCCACAACGGCGTCGGCCTGGCCGCGTTCTCCAACGCGCTGCTGATCTGGCAGCTCCCGCAGGCCGTGATCACCGTCTCGATCATGAGCGCGGTGCTCCCCCGGCTCTCCCGGGCGGCGGCCGACGAGGACGCCGGTGCCGTACGCGACGACATCTCCTACGGTCTGCGCACCACCGCGGTGGCGGTCGTCCCGGCGGCCTTCCTGTTCCTGTCGCTCGGCCCGGTGGTCGGCCGGGCGATCTACGCGATCGGCGGCAACGACACCGTCCTGAACGACGCCACCAACGTCGGTCTGATGCTCTCCGCGTTCGCGCTGGGCCTGATCCCGTACTCCGCCCAGTACGTGATGCTGCGCGGCTTCTACGCCTACGAGGACACCCGGACGCCGTTCTACAACACCGTCTGGGTCGCCGCCTGCCAGGCCGGCTTCGCGCTGCTGTGCTGGCTGGTGCTGCCCTCCGAGTGGACGGTGACCGGCCTCGCCTTCGGCTACGGCCTGGCCTACGCCATCGGGGTGATGGTCGCGATGCCGAAGCTGAAGAAGCGGATCGGCGGGCTGGACACCAAGCGGATCGGCCGGACGTACAGCCGGCTGGCCGCCGCCTGCGTCCCGGCCGCCCTGGTCGGCCTCGGCGCCAGCCTGGGCGTCCAGCAGGTGCTCGGCGGCTGGCCGGGCAGCGTGGCGGCCCTGGTCGTGGCCGGCGGCCTCCAGCTGGCGGTCTTCGTGCTCATCGCGAAGCGCCTGCGGATCGAGGAGCTGAACTCCATGCTGGGCATGGTCCGCGGCCGACTGGGCCGCTGACCGCCCGACCACCGGCCGGACGAGCGGGCGCCCTGACCGGGCGTCAACCGGAGCAGAAGGCTCCTCCGCTCGTCCGGCCGAGTGCTGGGCCACCGGTTGGTTCGGGTCCGCCCGACCGCCGGATGGCGACCAGGTGTCGGATCTGCACCACATCTCTCCACCCGTATGCAACCGAGCGGACGTCTCAGCGGTCGTACCCGGTGGAGAAGAGTGGGCACAATTGTCCTGGAGCACAGGGCCGCCGACCCTAGGGCTCCAGCGACTCTCTCAAGCCGCGGCGACACAAGGGGAGGCAGGACCACGGTGGCTGATGGCACCAAGGCGGTCGTCGACACGTCAGCAGCTGACGCGGCGACGGACGAGGCCGCGCTGGCCGCGGCGATCGACGAGCTCGCGGGCTCGGACGACGCCGGCGAGAGCACCTCCGCGGACGCCCGCGAGGGCGCCCCCGCCGCCCCCACCGCTGCCGCCGCCCCCGGGCGCCCCGACGCGGACGAGAACACCGACCAGGACGGGGAGAAGGGCCGGGGCGAGGAGCGGGACCGCGACGACGTGCCGGCCGCGGGCCCGGAGCCCGCCGCCGGCGAGGAGACCTCGGAGATCACCGCCCCGCTCTCGGTCCAGGAGCTGCGCGCCGAACTGGCCGCCGGGTCCCCCCGGAAGAAGCCCGCCCCCGAGCCCACCCGCCCCGCGCGCCGCCCCACCGACCCGCAGCCCACGGTCGACCCGCGCGACACCGCCACCCTCCCGCGCACCCTCCCCGCCCCGCAGCGCCGCAGCGGGGACATGATCGGCCACCGGTACCGGCTGGAGGAGTGCATCTCCCAGACCGAGACCTTCAGCAGCTGGCGCGCCGTCGACGAGAAGCTGCGCCGGGCGGTCGGCGTCCACCTGATGGCCTCCGGCCACCAGCGGGCCCGCAAGGTGCTGGCCGCGGCCAAGTCCGCCGCGCTGCTCGGCGACCCGCGCTTCGTCCAGGTGCTGGACGCCGTCCACGAGGGCGAGCTGGTCTACGTCGTGCGGGAGTGGCTGCCGCACTCCTCCGACCTGGCCAGGCTGCTCGCCAACGGCCCGATGGAGCCGCACGAGGCGTACCAGATGGTCCGCCAGGTCGCCGACGCCGTCGCGGCCGCCCACCGGCGCGGCCAGGCCCACCTGCGGCTCACCCCGCGCTGCGTGCTGCGCACCGACAGCGGCCAGTACCGGATCAACGGCATCGCGGTGGACGCCGCCCTGCGCGGGCTGCCCGCCGAGGACGCCGAGGACGCCCAGCGGGCCGACACCCGCGCGATCGGCGCACTGCTGTTCGCCGCGCTCACCCACCGCTGGCCGTACCCGGAGGACCGCTACGACCTCCAGGGCCTGCCCAAGGGCCTCCAGAACGCCGCGCCGGACCAGGTCCGCGCCGGGGTCCACAAGGGCCTGTCCGAGCTCGCCGCGCGGGCCCTGTTCGACCAGCCGCCGCACCATGCCCAGCCGATCACCACCCCGGAGGAACTGGTCCGGGCGATCGCCAAGCTGCCCAAGATCCGCCAGCCCGCGCCGGAGCTGCCCGCCTTCCCGGCCCCGCCCCGGCACAACACCCACGCGCTGCCCACCGCGCCCAACCCGACCCGGGTCGCCGACACCACCGTCTCCCCGCTGCCGGCCTCCTCCCGCCCGGCCCCCTCCCGGCGCACCCGCACCCGGCGGCGGCTGCGCCGGGTGGTCAAGGCCACCGCGTGGACGGTCGCGCTGGGCGCGATCGGCGTCGCCTCCTGGCAGTTCGTCGACAGCCTGCGCCACACCGGGGCGGCCACCGCGTCCCCGCTGACCTCGGCCAGCAGCACCGCGCCGAGCCCCCAGGCGAGCACCCACAACCCGGTGTCGATCGCCATCAAGGAGGCGCAGTCGTACAACCCGCTGGGCGACGGGCCCGAGGGCACCGAGAGCATCGGGAAGGCGATCGACAACGACGCGAACACCTCCTGGACCACCGGCTGGTACGTCGACCAGCTCGGGCCCAAGCCGCCCGCGCTCAAGTCCGGCACCGGTCTGCTGATCGACCTCGGCTCACCGCAACCGGTCTCCTCGGTGAGCGTCCTGTTCTCCGGCGGCGAGCAGTCCGCGGAGCTGCGGGTGCCCACCGCGGCCGCCGCCGGCAACCCGCTGCAGGCCAAGCCGGACGCCTTCACCGTCGTGGGCAAGAAGACCGGGACCAATGTCGAGTACGCCCTCGACTCCCCGACCACCACGCGGTACCTCTTGATCTGGCTGACCGGTCTGGCGAAGGATGCCGACGGCAAGTACCGGGGCCACGTCGCCGAGGTCAAGGTCTCCGGCTGACCCGGGGCGGACGGCCCCGGCACGACGGCACGACGGCAGAGGGGGGTGACGGTGGCGGACGACGACGCGGCGCTGCTCGCCCGGCACGTCGCCGGCGACCGGGCGGCCTTCGGCCTGCTGGTGGACCGCCACCGCGACCGGCTCTGGGCGGTCGCCCTGCGCACCCTGGGCGACCGCGAGGAGGCCGCCGACGCCCTCCAGGACGCCTTGGTGTCCGCCTTCCGCGCCGCCGCCGGCTTCCAGGGCCGCTCGGCGGTCACCACCTGGCTGCACCGGATCGTGGTCAACGCCTGCCTGGACCGCGCCCGGCGCAGCGCCACCCGGCGCACCACCCCGCTCGACGATGACCCGCAGCGGCTGGACACCCTGGTCGGCGCCGCCGAGCCGGCCGACTCCCCGGTGGTCCGGGCCGAGCTGCACCGGGAGCTGACCGCGGCGCTCGCCGAACTGCCCGCCGAACAGCGGGCCGCCCTGGTGCTGGTCGACATGCAGGGCTACCCGGTGGCCGAGGCCGCCGAGCTGCTGGGCGTCCCGGTGGGCACGGTGAAGAGCCGCTGCGCGCGTGGCCGGGCCCGGCTCCTCCCCCTGGTCCGGCACCTGCGCGAGCCCGATGTTTCACGTGAAACACCGCCCGCCCCCGGCTCGGCCCCGCCACGCCGGGACGCCCCCGGGAACCCGAAGCGCCCCGGCTCCGTCACAGGGACGGGGCCGAGCACCGGCACAGGGACGGGGCAGAGCACCGGTCGGACGATGCTGGAAGGAGACGTGAGCACCCGATGAACGCCCATCCCTCCTTCCCCGACCCCGCCGACGACCACCCCCCGGTCGAGCAGCTGGCCGACCTCGCCGAGGGGCTGGTCGACTCCCCTTCCACCGTCGAGGCGCTGCGGCGGCACCTGGACGGCTGCGCCGAGTGCCGGGAGACCGTCGACGCGCTCGCCGAGGTCCGGGCCCTGCTCGGCGACGTCGAGACCCCGCCGATGCCGGCCGACGTCGCCGCCCGGCTGGACGCGGCCCTCGCCGCGGCTGTCGCCGAAGCCACCGAAGCCACCGAAGCCGCCGGGAGCGCCGACGAGGCCGTCGAGCGGCCGCAGGAGGCCCCCGCGGCCGACCGTCGACCCGACGCCCCGGCCCGGCCCGTACGCACCGCCACGGCGCCCCTCACGCCGTCCTCCGCCCCGCCCTCCAGGCCCGCGGGGCGTCCCGCCGGCCGGTCCGGCCCGGCCACCGGCCCCGGCCGCCCCCGGCGGCGGCGGTTCGCCCTGCTGATCGGCACGGCCGCCGCCCTGGCCGCCCTCGGACTCGGCGGGGCGCTGCTGCTGCAGCCCGACGACCGGTCCGGCACGGTGACGGCCAGCGCGGGCGGCGCCCCGACCGCCACCGCCGACAGCCACGACGCCCGGGCCCCGCACACGGCCGCCGGCACCGACTACCGCGAGGACGAACTCGCCACCCAGGTCCAGCGGTTGCTGGCCCGCTCGGAGAACGTCCCGGGGCTGCGGGCCACCGGGCCCGCCATGTCCGAAGGCGCCCTGCCCGCCGCCGGCGGCCGGCCGGAGTCCGACCCGCCCTCCCCCGCGGGCTCCCCCACCGGCTCCCCCACCGCGCCGGGCTGCCCGGCCCCGGCCTCCGGCACCCCGCTGGCCACCGACCGGGGCACCTTCCAGGGCGCCCCGGTGGACGTCCTGGTCTACCTGCTGCCCGGCCGGCCCGGTTTCGTCGACGTCTACCTGCGCTCCCCCGACTGCGGCCCAACCGTCCTGCACCAGGCCGTTCCCAGCCACTGACCGGCGGTTTCCATGCGATCCACGCCAACTCCGCCACGCCGCTTCCGGACTTCGGGCGGCTGGTACTGATCCGCCTGGGAATGCGAGACACTGGTCAGTCGTTGTCCCGGGCGGCGGAGCAGGACCGCCCTCCCCGCAGCAAACGCGGGTCGCGATGCGAACCAGGAGAAGCAGTGAGCGACGTCCGTAACGTGATCATCATCGGTTCCGGCCCGGCCGGGTACACGGCCGCGCTCTACACGGCCCGTGCCTCCCTCAAGCCGCTGGTCTTCGAGGGGGCCGTCACCGCCGGTGGCGCGCTCATGAACACCACCGAGGTCGAGAACTTCCCGGGCTTCCGGGACGGCGTCATGGGCCCCGAGCTGATGGACAACATGCGCGCCCAGGCCGAGAAGTTCGGCGCCGAGCTGATCCCCGACGACATCGTCGCGGTCGACCTCACCGGTGACGTCAAGACCGTCACCGACTCCGAGGGCAACGTGCACAAGGCACGCGCCGTGATCGTCACCACCGGCTCCCAGCACCGCAAGCTCGGCCTGCCGAACGAGGACAAGCTCTCCGGCCGCGGCGTCTCCTGGTGCGCGACCTGCGACGGCTTCTTCTTCCGCGACCAGGACATCGCGGTGGTCGGCGGCGGCGACACCGCGCTGGAGGAGGCGACCTTCCTCTCCCGCTTCGCCAAGAGCGTCACGATCATCCACCGCCGGGACTCCCTGCGCGCCTCCAAGGCGATGCAGGAGCGCGCCTTCGCCGACCCGAAGATCCGCTTCGAGTGGGACAGCGCGGTCGAGGCCATCCACGGCGACCCGAAGCTGACCGGCGTCACCCTGCGCGACACCACCACCGGCGAGACCCGTGAGCTGGCCGTCACCGGCCTGTTCATCGCGATCGGCCACGACCCGCGCACCGAGCTCTTCAAGGGCCAGCTGGACCTCGACGCCGAGGGCTACCTCAAGGTCGACGCCCCCTCGACCCGGACCAACATCCCGGGCGTGTTCGGCGCCGGCGACGTCGTCGACCACAGCTACCGCCAGGCCATCACGGCCGCCGGCACCGGCTGCTCCTCCGCCCTGGACGCCGAGCGCTACCTGGCCGCGCTGGACGACCTGGAGGCCAAGGCCGCCGCCGTCGCGGTCTGAGCCCTTCCCGCTCCACCCGCGGGGGTGTTCCACGTGAAACACCCCCGCCCCGGCCGGGCAGAAACAGAACGGGCCCACCCGTTGTTCTCCTGGCAGCAGCCCCCTCCGTCCGAACCCCGAGGAGTTCCCGTGGCCGGCGCCACCACCACAGTCACCGACGCGACGTTCGAGAAGGACGTCCTCGAGAGCGAGAAGCCCGTACTGGTCGACTTCTGGGCCACCTGGTGCGGCCCGTGCCGCCAGGTCGCCCCGGTCCTGGAGGACATCGCGGCCGAGCACGGCGACAAGCTGACCATCGCCAAGCTCGACGTGGACGCCAACCAGGCGACCGCCGCCAAGTACGGCGTCATCTCGATCCCGACCCTGATCGTCTACCAGGGCGGCGAGCCGGTGAAGTCCATCACCGGTGCCCGTCCGAAGGCCGCGCTGCTGCGCGAGCTGGCCGACTTCATCTAGGTCTTCCGGTCGTCGACCACGCGGAGGCGGGGCTCCCCTCGGGGGGAGCCCCGCCTCCGTCGTTCCCGGCCCCTCGAAGGACGTCTCCGGCCCCTTGAAGGGCGTCTCCGGGCCCTAGAAGGGCGTCTCCGGGCCCTAGAAGGGCAGCACCGGCTCCTTGCGCCCGCCGCCCAGCAGCCGCTCCAGCGCCCCCTCCACGTCGCCCCGCCAGGAGAGCGTGGTCCGCGCCTCCAGCCGCAGCCGCGGGTAGCGCGAGTGCGGGCGGACGGTCCTGAAGCCGACCGCGAGCAGGTGGTCGGCCGGCAGCACGCAACTGGTCGGCGCCCGCCCGGAGGAGCCGAAGGCCTCGATCGCCCGCACCCCGCGCCCGATCAGGTCCTTGGCCACGGTCTGCACCAGCACCCGGCCGATCCCCTGGCGCTGGTATCCCGGCAGCACCCGGCTGACCATCAGCTGAACGGCGTCGGGCGAGACCGGGCTGGTCGGGAAGGACTGCGAGCGGGGGACGTAGGCGGGCGGCGCGTACAGCACGAACCCGGCGGGCCGGTCGTCCACGTAGACGATCCGGCCGCAGGAGCCCCACTCCAGCAGCACCGTGGAGATCCACCCCTCCTTCTCCAGCTCCGGCTTGCCCGACTCCACCGCTTCCTTCGCACTGACCGGGTCCAGCTCCCAGAACACGCAGGAGCGGCAGCCGGCCGGCAGGTCCCCGAGGTTGTCCAGCGTCAGCGGAACGATCCGCCGTCCCATGGCCGCACCTCCTCCTCCCTCTCACGGTCGAGCATTCCCCCACGAACGCCGATGGGTGCATGTTTCACGTGAAACAGCGCTCACGTGGAACACGCACCCATCGGGTCGTCGCCCTCGGCCGGCCGGGCCGGCTCAGCCCTGCGACAGCCGCAGACCGTCCTCCCCCGGGGCCATGCTGTCCAGGATCCGGTTCAGGTCCTCGACCGAGCCGAACTCCAGCACCACCTTGCCCTTGCCCAGCCTGCCGCCGCGCTGCGACACCTCGACCTTGACCCGGGTGTCGAAGCGGTCGGACAGCCGGCTCGCCAGGTCGTTGAAGGCCGGGGAGTTCAGCTTGCCCGCCTTCGGCGCCTGGCGCCTGGGCTGCTCCGGCTCCTCCGAGCGCATCAGCACGACGAGCTCCTCGACGTTGCGCACCGTGAGGCCCTCGGCGATCACCCGCGCGGCCAGCCGCTCCTGCTGCTCCGGGTCCGACAGGCCGAGCAGCGCCCGGGCGTGCCCGGCCATCAGCGTCCCGGCCACCAGCCGGGTCTGGACGGAGGGCGGGAGCTTCATCAGCCGCAGGGTGTTGGAGACGTGCGTCCGCGAGCGGCCGATCCGATCGGCCAGCTCCTCGTGGGTGCAGGAGAAGTCCCGCAGCAGCTGGTCGTAGGCGGCGGCCTCCTCCACCGGGTTCAGCTCGGCGCGGTGCAGGTTCTCCAGGAGGGCGTCCAGCAGCAGCTTGTCGTCCTCGGTGGCCCGGACGATCGCCGGGATCCGCTCCAGCCCGGCCTCCCGGGAGGCGCGCCAGCGGCGCTCGCCCATGATCAGCTCGAAGCTGTCCACGCCGACCTGGCGGACCACGATCGGCTGGAGCAGACCGACCTCCTTGATGGAGGTGACCAGCTCGGCCAGCTTGTCCTCGTCGAAGACCTCACGCGGCTGGCGCGGATTGGGGGTGATCGCGTCCAGCGGCAGCTCGGCGAAGTACGCGCCGGCCGGCTGCGCCTGCTCGGCCCGCTTCTCGGCGGCCGCCCTGGCCGCCACCGTGCCGCGGACACTCGGCAGCGGCGTCACCGGGGCCGGTACGGGCACGGCTGCCGCAGTCTTCGCCTCCACCCCGCCGTCCACCGGCGCGGCGGGGCGGATCAGCGCCTCCAGCCCTCGACCCAGACCAACCCTGCGAGCACTCACTGATGACCCTCCGTCGTACCGTGCTGTGCCACCGGGGCGCCGTGCCCCTGCTGGCCGTCCCGCTGCTGACCCACCAGTGAGCCGCCCGGGCCCACCGCACGCTGCGCGAGCTCGCGGGCGGCCTCCAGGTAGGAGAGCGCCCCGGTCGACCCCGGGTCGTAGGTGAGCACCGTCTGCCCGTAACTGGGCGCCTCCGAGATGCGCACCGACCGCGGGATCGCCGTGCTCAGCACCTCTTGGTGGAAGTGGGTCCGGACCTCCTCGGCGACCTGGGCGGCCAGCCTCGTCCGGGCGTCGTACATGGTGAGCAGGATGGTCGACACGTGCAGTGCGGGGTTGAGGTGCGCGCGCACCAGCTCGACGTTGCGCAGCAGTTGGCCGAGGCCCTCCAACGCGTAGTACTCGCACTGGATCGGGATCATCACCTCCTGGCCGGCGACCATGGCGTTGACCGTCAACAGGCCCAGCGAGGGCGGACAGTCGATCAGGATGTAGTCGAGCGGCTGCTCGTAGGCGGTGATGGCGCGCTGGAGCCGGCTCTCCCGGGCCACCAGGGAGACCAGCTCGATCTCGGCGCCGGCCAGGTCGATGGTGGCGGGGACGCAGAACAGCCCCTCGACGTCGTGCACCGGCTGCACCACGTCGGCCAGCGGCTTGCCCTCCACCAGGACGTCGTAGATGGACGGCACTTCGGCGTGGTGGTCGATGCCGAGCGCCGTGGAGGCGTTGCCCTGCGGGTCGAGGTCGACGACCAGGACGCGCAGGCCGTGCATGGCGAGGGAGGCGGCCATGTTCACGGTGGTGGTGGTCTTGCCCACCCCACCCTTCTGGTTGGCGACCACGATCACCCGGGTGGCGGCCGGCCGGGGCAGTCCCTCACCCGCTCGGCCGATCGCCCGGACCGCGGCCTGGGCGGCCCGCGCGATGGGCGTGTCATCGATCTGGTCGACGGTCTCCGAGTCCTGCATGGGGGTCAGTGTTTCACGTGAAACCGGAGCGGCAACAGTCGCCGCCCGGTCACGGCGGAGGATGCCCGAGAGCAAGGAGCGACGTTTCACGGGAAACACCATGCCCGCTATGCCGGAAATCTGACGTTGCGACACTCCGGTGTCCAGCCGTCGACCCCACCGACACCTGAACGACGACGGGCGGACGTTCCCCCCTCGCAGGAGGACCGTCCGCCCGTGGTCGTCAGGTGCCCGACGTCACGCCCGATCAGCGTCCGCGGCGCCGTCCGCCCCGGCCGCGCTCGCCGTTCCGGACGCTCGCGGTGCGGCCCGCCCGGGCCGCCTTGGCGCGCCGGGTGGCCGCCTTCACCCCGCCGGGGCTCTCCCCCGCCTTCACCTGGACCACCCGGGTCGAGGTCTCCAGGGTGCCCTCGCCGACGGCGATGACGCTCCACTCGACCGCACCCAGCTTGGCCAGCCCGGCCCGCGAGTCGGCCAGCTCCTGCTCCGCGCTGTCCCCCTTGAGCGCCAGCATCTGCCCGTGCGGGCGCAGCAGCGGCATGCCCCAGCCGGCCAGCCGCTCCAGCGGCGCCACCGCCCGGGCGGTCACCACGTCCACCGCGAGCTTGCCGACCATCTCCTCGGCGCGGCCGCGCAGCACCGTGACGTTGTCCAGCCCCAGCTCCCGGACGACCTCCTCCAGGAAGGTGGTCCGGCGCAGCAGCGGCTCCAGCAGCGTCACCGAGACGTCCGGACGGGCCAGCGCCACCGGGATGCCCGGCAGGCCGGCCCCGGAGCCGACGTCGCACAGGGTGATGCCGGAGGGCAGCAGCTCGGCCAGCACCGCGCAGTTCAGCACGTGGCGGTCCCAGAGCCGGGGCACCTCGCGGGGCCCGATCAGCCCGCGCTGCACGCCCGCGGTGGCCAGCAGCTCGGTGTAGCGGACCGCGGCGTCGTAGCGCTCCCCGAAGACCTCCCGGGCGGCAGCCGGTGCCTCGCCAGGGTGCTCCAGCTCGGTGGCCGGCCCCTCAGCGGCCGGGTCCACGTCCGCCCCCGGCCGGCCGGCAGCCGCGTTCTCCGTGTCCATCTCGACCTCTCCGATCCCCGGATCCACCGACCCGCTCAACGCACTGTTTCACGTGAAACATCCCAGAAGGGACGACGACCCCGCCCGCACGAGGCGGACGGGGTCGCGTCCGGTGAAGCTCTCCGGCCGCCGCGGCGGCCGGTCGTCGACCTGTCGGCCTCAGACCGGCAGCACGACCACGAACCGCTGGGGCTCTTCGCCCTCGGACTCGCTGCGCAGGCCGGCCGCGGCGACCGCGTCGTGGACGACCTTGCGCTCGAAGGGAGTCATCGGCCGCAGCTTGACCTGCTCGCCACTGCTCTTGGCCTGCTCGGCGGCCTGGGCGCCGAGCACCGCCAGCTCCTCGCGCTTGCGGGCCCGGAAGCCGGCAATGTCCAGCATGAGGCGGCTGCGCTCGCCGGTCTCCCGGTGGACAGCCAACCGGGTCAGCTCCTGGAGGGCCTCCAGCACCTCGCCGTCCTGGCCGACCAGGCGCTGCAGCGCACGGTCGTTGCCGTCGCTGACGATGGAGACCAGGGCGCGGTCGCCCTCGACGTCCATGTCGATGTCACCGTCGAGGTCCGCGATGTCGAGCAGACCCTCCAGGTAGTCCGCCGCGATGTCGCCCTCCTGCTCCAGGCGGGAGATGAGGCTCTCGTCGGCGCTGGCGGCGGCCTCGGCCTCGACGGCGGAGGTGGTGCCTTCCGTCACTGATGGACTCCTTCGGAGATGGGCCCGTCTGTCGGGCCGGGGACGAAGCTCTTCGCGGCGGTCACAACGGGCTCGGGACCGGTCAGGACTTCTTCTTCGGCCGCTGGCCGCCACCGCGCTTCGGCTGCTGCCGGGTGCCCTGCTTGGTACCGGCGGGCTTCGCCGCGGCCTGCTTGGCGGCCGCCGGCTTGGCACCGGAGTCGGACGGCACGCTGTCGGACGGAGCCGTGTCGGCGGCTTCCTCCGCCTGGCTGTCCTTGTCCGGCTCGCCGGTCGGCTGTCCGACACCGGCCTGCTGGCGCTGGGCCTTGCTCTGCCGACGGGGCTGCTGGCGGCGCACCTGCACCGACTCCTCGACCACCGCGGCGGCGCTGGCCGCCTCGCTGACGGCCGCCTTGGACGGGGGCAGCATGCCCCAGAGCGCGCCCTTGATCTCCGTACCGTCCGGACGCAGCCGGCCGGCCTTCTTCAGACGGGCCTGACGCTCCTCGAAGGCCTTGCTGCCCGGGGTCGGGTTGTTGTGGATCACGACCAGCTGCTGGCCCATCGACCAGACGTTGGTGGTCAGCCAGTAGACCAGGACACCGACCGGGAAGTTGATGCCCATCACGGCGAACATGATCGGGAAGACGTACATCAGCATCTTCTGCTGCTGCATGAACGGCGTCTTCACCGAGAGGTCGACGTTCTTGGTCATCAGCTGGCGCTGGGTGACGAACTGCGACAGCGACATCAGGATGATCATCACGGCGGTGACGATCTTGACGCTGGTCTCGGGGCTGCCCACGAAGGTCGCGGAGAGCGGGGCACCGAAGATGTGCGCCTTGCCGGCGCTCACCAGCAGGTCACCGTGGATGACGCCGATGTCCTGGCCCTTGGCGACCTTGGCGAGCACCCCGTAGAGCGCGGTGAAGAACGGCGCCTGCACGATGATGGGAAGGCAGCTGGAGAACGGGTTGGTACCCGCCTCCTTGTACAGCTTCATCATCTCTTCGGACTGGCGCTGCCGGTCGTTCTTGTAGCGCTCCTGGATGGCCTTCATCTTCGGCTGGATCGCCTGCATGGCCCGGGTCGCCTTGATCTGCTTCACGAAGAGCGGGATCAGGCAGATCCGGATGACGACCACCATCGAGGCGATGGCAAGACCCCAGGCCCAGCCACCGTCCGGGTTGAAGATGTGGCTGTACAGCGAGTGGAACTGGACGATGATCCAGGACACCGCTGTGTACAGGGGATTCAGGAAGGAGAAGGTCACCGGTCAGGCTCCTTGGACAGGTGGATTGGCCGCACGGGGCCAATGGTCGCCGGGCCCTCGGGGTCCGGACCGGCGGGGGTGGCGGTCACCGGGTCTCCGGTGGCGGACCGGCTCTTCAGCCAGTCTCGCAACCGCCGGTGCCACACCGGATGCTTGCGCGGCGGGACATGATCGACCCCACCGGGCGTCCACGGATTGCAGCGCAGGATGCGCCACACGGTCAGCCCGCCGCCCTTGACCGCTCCGTGCACCTTCACGGCCTCGTAGCCGTAGTGCGAGCAGGAGGGGTAGTAACGGCAGACCGGACCGAGCAGTGGGCTGATGGTCCACTGGTAGACCCTGATCAGACCCATCAGCAGGTACTTCATCGACCTGCTCCCGTCGGCGCCGTGGCGGCGGGCTCCGTCCTCAGCAACCGCTTCAGTGCCGCGTCCAGGTCACGTTCGAGGTCCTGGTACGAGGCGGTCGCGGCCTGGGGCAGCGCACGCACCACTATCAGGCTACCGGCGGGCAGCCTGGAGAGACGATCACGAACGAGATGGCGCAACCGGCGCTTGACCAGGTTGCGAACGACCGCCGGGCCAACGGCCTTGCTCACGACGAAACCCGCACGCGCCGAAGGAGTCCCCTCGGCGACGTGCGGGCGGGAGTCGCTGGTCCGGTCGGTCTGCCCCTGCGGGTCACCGTCTCTGCTGAGATGGACGACCAGAAGGGGCCGGCCGGCCCGGCGACCGCGTTTCACCGCGGTCGCGAAGTCCTGGCGCCGCCGCAGCCGATTCTCGGAGGGCAGCACAACAGACTCTGGCGCGGATCAGGCGGACAGGCTGCTGCGGCCCTTGCCACGGCGGGCGGCCAGGATGGCGCGGCCGGCGCGGGTACGCATACGCAGCCGGAAGCCGTGGGTCTTCGCGCGACGACGGTTGTTCGGCTGGAAGGTGCGCTTGCTCACTCGGGGGCTCCTGAGGTGAATCGTAGGATGACGGGGAATCGCTTGGCCGTCACCGTGCGTCCGCGTGATCTCCCCTGATTCGGAAATCCGGCCCATCGCCCCAGTTCGGCTGGGGTTTGAGGCAATCCACGGCGCCCGTGCTGCGCGCCTTATGGAGCGGGTGGACCCGCGGACATGCGGCAGCGGCCATCGACAACTCGACCTGGTTACGGTACGCGGGACGGGGCACGGGGGTCAAACCAGCCGTCTCCCGCCCGTCTTACCCACAGCCTGTGGACAACGACTTGATCCGTCCCTGTTCGCTGACTACCGTTGCAGAACTTGTCTGGTTTGTTCTTGGAAAGCGTGCACCAGTGGCTGATGTCAACAGCGACCTCGTCCCGGTCTGGGCCAGGGTCGTCGAGCGGCTGGTCGCCGACCCCGATGTCGGGGAGATGGACAAACAGTGGGTGCAGCGCACCCAGCCGATGTGGATGATGCACGACACCGCCCTGCTGGCGACCCCGAACGAGCGGGCCAAGCAGGTGCTGGAGGGCCGGCTGCTGCCGCAGCTGACCGAGGCCCTCAGCCGTGAGCTCAGCCGCCCGGTCCGGATCGCCGTGATGGTCGACGCCAACGCGGTGCCGACCACCCCCGCGCCCGCCCCCCAGGCCCCCGCCGAGCCCTACCCGGGCCCGGCCGAGGACGACGCCCCCGGCTACGGCGGCCAGGGCTACCAGCAGCCGTACGAGCACGGCCAGCCCTACGAGCAGCCGCAGCCGTACGAGCAGGGCCAGGGGTACGAGCAGGACTACGAGCGCCCCCGCTACGACACCGGCGGCTACGAGCAGCGCCAGGCCCCGTACGGCGGCCCCGGCGGCGGGCCCGGCTGGCAGGGCTACCAGGAGCAGCCGCCCGGCTACCGCGACGCGGAGGAGCCCGCGTCCCGTCCGGCGCCGCGGCCCGTCCCCGGCCCGCCCGCGACCACCCAGGGCGACCTCTTCGGCGGCGCCTACGGCCCCGGCCCGAACGAGCAGCCCCGCACCGGCGCCGGCCGTCGGGCCGGCGGCTCCCGCCCCACCGGCGGCCGCCCGGCCGAGAAGGCCGCCCCGGAGCGCTCCGCCGAGCGTCCCGGCGTCCCCGGCGTGCCCGCCCCGCCCGGCGCTCCCCCGGCCGGCGGCTCCCGCAAGGACGAGCCGGCCGCCCGGCTGAACCCCAAGTACCTGTTCGACACCTTCGTCATCGGCGCCAGCAACCGCTTCGCGCACGCGGCGGCGGTGGCGGTCGCCGAGGCTCCGGCCAAGGCGTACAACCCGCTCTTCATCTACGGCGAGTCCGGGCTGGGCAAGACCCACCTGCTGCACGCCATCGGGCACTACTCGCGCAGTCTCTTCCCGGGCACCCGGGTGCGCTACGTGTCCTCGGAGGAGTTCACCAACGAGTTCATCAACTCGATCCGGGACGGCAAGGCGGACACCTTCCGCCGCCGCTACCGGGACATGGACATCCTGCTCGTGGACGACATCCAGTTCCTCGCGAGCAAGGAGTCCACGCAGGAGGAGTTCTTCCACACCTTCAACACCCTGCACAACGCGAACAAGCAGATCGTCCTCTCCTCGGACCGGCCGCCCAAGCTGCTGACCACGCTGGAGGACCGGCTGCGCAACCGCTTCGAGTGGGGTCTGATCACCGACGTCACCCCGCCGGAGCTGGAGACCCGGATCGCGATCCTGCGCAAGAAGGCGATCCAGGAGCAACTCAACGCTCCCGCCGACGTGTTGGAGTTCATCGCCTCCCGGATCACCCGCAACATCCGGGAGTTGGAGGGCGCGCTGATCCGGGTGACCGCCTTCGCCAACCTCAACCGGGCCCCGGTGGACCTGGAGTTGGCCGGGATCGTCCTCAAGGACCTGATCCCGGGCGGGGACGAGGACGCCGGGCCGGAGATCACCGCGCAGGTCATCATGCAGCAGACCGCCGCCTACTTCGGCCTGGGCGTGGACGACCTCTGCGGGTCCTCGCGCAGCCGGGTGCTGGTGACGGCCCGGCAGATCGCGATGTACCTCTGCCGCGAGCTCACCGACCTCTCGCTGCCGAAGATCGGCGCGCAGTTCGGCGGCCGCGACCACACCACGGTGATGCACGCGGACCGCAAGATCCGCTCGCTGATGGCCGAGCGGCGCTCGATCTACAACCAGGTCACCGAACTCACCAACCGCATCAAGAGCTAGCCGGAGCAGGCACGGCGGGCCCCGGGTCCGAAGACGGGCCCCAAGGGCGTCAGGAGCGAATCCTGACGCCCTTTCTCGTGTCCACAGGTGTGCGTCGCGCGCGGGCTGGGCAGGGATGCCCTCGACGGACGGTCCGCCAGTCCACAGCCCGCGCCGAACAACTGACCGGTGATTCGAAACCCGGGGGCGCGCAAGGCCGTTGTCCACAGGACGGGCCCCTCCGCCGCCGTCCACAGGGTGGGGAGTGCGGAGTTATCCAGAATTCGTCCACAGGCCCGTCGCCGCTACGCTCTTCCGCGCAGGTCAGGTGCCTGTGGACTTGTGCACAACGGTTATCCACAGGGTGTGGACAATTGACGGGTCCACAGTGGGCCGTCCGGGTTATCCACCGGTTGTCCCCAGGGGAGGGCCGGTTATCCCCAGGTTGTCCACAGCGGCGTCCACAGTTCGACAACCGTGGGCTGGCGTTCATACCCTGGTGTGAAAGGCGTCACGTAAAGTTGACCGGCGCCCGTGGATAACCGGGCCCGGATCTGGGGACAGCCCTGGGGATAACCTGTGGATACCCTGCGTGCCCTGTGGGTAACGCTCGGCTGTCCACAGCGCGGCCTGCCCGTCCACAGCCGCCGTCCACACCCGCTGTGGACAAAATTCGGGCTCTGACCTGCGGAAACAGGGTTATCCACGGTTTCCACAGGCCCTACTACTACCACTACACATTTAGACCCCGGACTTGCTTTCAAAGTGGGTGGGCCCCGAATCTGTGGACAACCGGGCCCCGACAACAGTTCGGGTCGCTTCCGCCCGTCTGCCCCGTCTGTCGGCGGAGTACGTCAGACTGTCCTTGCGACTGGAAGCGGAGTGACCGAGCTCGGTGGACAGCCGAACCGACGATCAAGATCAGACGAACCAGAGTGCGAGCGGGAGCGCTCGATCCAGGAGGCGGTTACCGGTGAAGTTCCGGGTGGAGCGTGACGTCCTCGCGGAGGCGGTGGCCTGGGCTGCCCGCAGCCTCCCGGCACGGCCGCCGGTGCCGGTGCTGGCCGGCCTGCTGCTGACCGCGCAGGAGGGCAGCCTGGCGCTGTCCGGCTTCGACTACGAGGTCTCGGCCCGGGTCGAGCTGGAGGCGGACGTCGAGGAGGCCGGCACCGTCCTGGTCTCCGGCCGGCTGCTGAACGACATCTCCCGCAACCTCCCCAACCGGCCGGTGGAGATCTCCACCGACGGCCAGCGGGTCAGCGTGGTCTGCGGCAGCTCCCGGTTCACCCTCCCCACCCTCCCGGTGGACGAGTACCCGGCGCTGCCCCAGATGCCGACCGCCACCGGCACCGTCTCCGGCGACGTCTTCGCCTCGGCCGTCAGCCAGGCCGCGGTCGCCGCCGGCCGGGACGACACCCTCCCGGTGCTCACCGGTGTCCGGGTCGAGATCGAGGGCGACCGGATCACCCTGGCCGCCACCGACCGCTACCGCTTCGCCGTCCGCGAGCTGCTGTGGAAGCCCGAGCAGTCGGACATCTCCGCCGTCGCGCTGGTCCCGGCCAAGACCCTCCAGGACATCGCCAAGTCCCTGGGCAGCGGCGACAACGTCTCCATCGCGCTCTCCTCGGGCGGCGCGGGCGAGGGCCTGATCGGCTTCGAGGGCGCCGGCCGCCGGACGACCACCCGGCTGCTGGAGGGCGAGTTCCCCAAGTTCCGCAGCCTCTTCCCGACCGAGTTCAACGCGATCGCCGCGATCCAGACCCAGCCCTTCCTGGAGGCGCTCAAGCGCGTCTCGCTGGTCGCCGAGCGCAACACCCCGGTCCGCCTCAACTTCGAGGAGGGCGTGCTGACGCTGGAGGCCGGTTCGGGCGACGACGCCCAGGCCACCGAGCGGATCGAGGCCTCCCTGGAGGGCGACGCCATCTCGATCGCGTTCAACCCGGGCTACCTGGAGGAGGGCCTCAAGGCCATCGACTCCCCCTTCGCCCAGCTCAGCTTCACCACCCCGACCAAGCCCGCGCTGCTCAGCGGCAAGGTCTCGGTGGACGCCGAGGAGGACAAGGCCTACCAGTACCTGATCATGCCGGTCCGCCTCTCCGGCTGATCCCGCCCGTCCTTCGTCCACAGGCTGTGCACACCCGCTGTGCACAGCCTGTGGCCGTCTCCCCCGGCCGGCCCCGACCGCAGCCGGGCGGGGCCGCTCCAGCGCGTAGGCTCAAGGAGTGCGGCAACGGCGCCGCCGGCAGGCACGTCACCACAGGTAAGGACTTGGTCATGGAGCTCGGCCTCATCGGTCTCGGCAAGATGGGCGGCAACATGCGCGAGCGGATCCGCCGCGCCGGCCACACCGTCATCGGCTACGACCGCAACCCTGACATCTCCGACGTCGAGAGCCTCCAGGAGCTCGTCAGCAAGCTCCAGGGCCCGCGCGTGGTCTGGGTCATGGTCCCGGCGGGCGCCGCCACCCAGGCGACCGTCGACGAGCTCGCCGAGCTGCTCTCCCCCGGCGACGTGGTGGTCGACGGCGGCAACTCCCGCTGGACCGACGACGTCAAGCACGCCGAGGCGCTGGCCGCCAAGGGCATCGGCTTCGTGGACTGCGGCGTCTCCGGCGGCGTCTGGGGCCTGGAGAACGGCTACGCGCTGATGTACGGCGGCGACGCCGAGCACGTCGCGAAGGCCCAGCCGGTCTTCGACGCCCTCAAGCCCGAGGGCGAGTTCGGCTCGGTGCACGCGGGCGCGGTGGGCGCCGGCCACTTCGCCAAGATGGTCCACAACGGCATCGAGTACGCGATGATGCAGGCCTTCGCCGAGGGCTGGGAGCTGCTGGAGGCCGCCCCCGAGGTCACCGACGTGCGCGACGTCTTCCGCAGCTGGCAGGAGGGCACCGTCATCCGCTCCTGGCTGCTGGACCTGGCCGTCCGCGCCCTGGACGAGGACGAGCACCTGGACAAGCTGCGCGGCTGGGCCGCCGACTCCGGCGAGGGCCGCTGGACCGTCGAGGCCGCGATCGACCACGCCGTGCCGCTGCCGGCGATCACCGCCTCGCTGTTCGCCCGCTTCGCCTCCCGCCAGGAGGACTCGCCGCAGATGAAGATGATCGCCGCGCTGCGCAACCAGTTCGGCGGCCACGCGGTCGAGTCCAAGTAACCAGCAGGTCCTCCCCAAGAAGGCGGGCGCAGTCCACAGCCATGCACGTCGCGCACCTGTCGCTCGCCGACTTCCGGTCGTACGCCCGGGCCGAGGTTCCCCTCGACCCGGGCGTGACCGCCTTCGTGGGGCCCAACGGCCAGGGCAAGACCAACCTGGTCGAGGCGATCGGCTACGTGGCCACCCTGGGCAGCCACCGGGTCGCCACCGACGCCCCGCTGATCCGGCTGGGCGCCGAGCGGGCGGTGGTCCGCACCTCGGTGGTGGACCGCGGCCGGTCCACCCTGATCGAGCTGGAGCTCACCCCGGGCAAGGCCAACCGGGCCCGGATCAACCGCTCCGACAACGTCCGCCCGCGGGACGTCCTGGGCCTGCTGCGCACCGTGCTGTTCGCCCCCGAGGACCTCAGCCTGGTCAAGGGCGACCCGGGTGAGCGGCGGCGCTTCCTGGACGAGCTGCTGACCGCCCGGGCACCCCGGCTGGCCGGGGTGCGGCAGGACTACGAGCGGGTGCTCAAGCAGCGCAACGCCCTGCTGAAGACCGCCGCGATGGCCCGCCGGGCCGGCGGCGGCAAGGGCGCCGACCTGTCCACCCTTGAGGTCTGGGACGGCCATCTGGCCCGCGCCGGCGCCGAGTTGACGGCCTTCCGGATCCAGCTGGTGGCCGCCCTGCAGCCCCTGGTGGCGGCCGCGTACGGACAGCTGGCCCCCGGCGGCGGCGAGACCGCCCTGGAGTACCGCAGCTCCTTCGAGGGCGAGCTGCCGACCAGTCGCGAGCAGGCCGAGGAGCAGCTGCTGAACGCGCTGCAGGCGGTCCGCAAGCAGGAGGTCGAGCGCGGTGTCACCCTGGTCGGCCCGCACCGCGACGAGCTGGGGCTCAAGCTCGGCCCGCTGCCCGCCAAGGGCTACGCCAGCCACGGCGAGTCCTGGTCGTTCGCGCTGGCGCTGCGGCTGGCCTCGTACGAGCTGCTGCGCGCCGACGGCGGCGAGCCGGTGCTGATCCTGGACGACGTGTTCGCCGAGCTGGACGCCGCCCGCCGGGACCGGCTGGCCGAGCTGGTGGCCGGCGGCGAGCAGGTGCTGGTGACCGCGGCGGTCGCCGAGGACGTGCCGAAGGCGCTGGCCGGCGCCCGGTTCGCGGTCTCCGACGGCGCGGTGCGCCGGGTCGACGCCTGACCGCGCCCCCGCGTCCGCACCGCTGCACACCCCTCCACCCGCACCACCACACCGCCGTCACCGGACCGCGACCGCTTCCGCGCACCGCGCGCCCCTGCCCCGGCCCGAGGGGCCCGGCGGCTCCCGTAGGCTGGACGGCTCGGCGGGCGCGCGACCGCGACCGTTGTCCACAGGCTGGGGAAAGGAGATCGCCGTGAGCGAGCCGGCGGAGCACTCCCCCGAGCCCGGTGCCCCGGCGCCGACCGGTGCCGATCTCGCCCGCTCCGCGCTGCGCGCGGCCCGGGCCCAGGCCCGTCAGCGCGGCGAGCAGGTCCGGGAGAAGCGCGAGGCGAAGCGGCACGGCCTGCGCAGCGGCGCCCGCTCGGACGGCCGCGACCCGGTCCCGCTGGGCGCGGCGCTCAACCGGCTGCTGACCGAGCGCGGCTGGGAGTCCTCGGCCGCCGTCGGCGGGGTGATGGGCCGCTGGCCGCAGATCGTCGGCCCGGACATCGCCGCGCACTGCCACCCCTCCTCCTACGACGAGGCCGCCGCGGTGCTCACCGTGCAGTGCGACTCCACCGCCTGGGCCACCCAACTACGCTGGCTGGCACGGCAGTTGGTGGCCCGTCTGAACCACGAGCTGGGCCACGGGACGGTCCGGACCATCAAGGTGCTCGGCCCCGCGGCGCCCGCCCGCGGCTACGGCCGGCTGCGCGCGCCCGGGAGCAAGGGGCCGGGCGACACCTGGGGCTGACCGGGACCTCGGACGGCCGGCGGGGGCGCGGATCGGATGGCGATCTTCCGGAACCCCTGACAGCCCTTCCAGGCGCCCTGGGCCCCCCGGGCGAGTATCGGGACATGTCCCGAGGGGATTCAGGGCGGCATATCTGCCCTCAAGGGCTGCCAAACGCCCATCTCTGTCAGTCGTACCGGTAGACTGAAAGCCAAACACTGTTGCTAGTGGCAACCGAGTCGAAACGCTGTGGTCGCACGCCCGCCCGTACGGGGTGGGCATGCGACCCGTGCTGTGCCAGAGAGGGCGCTTCGTGGCCGATTCCGGCAACCCCAGCCAGACCCCAGACCAGTCCGAGCAGGCTTCCTACACCGGTAGCAACATCCAGGTGCTGGAAGGCCTCGACGCCGTCCGCAAGCGCCCCGGCATGTACATCGGTTCGACGGGCGAGCGCGGCCTGCACCACCTGGTGCAGGAGGTCGTGGACAACTCCGTCGACGAGGCGATGGCCGGGCACGCCGACACCATCGACGTCACGATCATGGCCGACGGCGCCATCCGCTGCGTCGACAACGGCCGCGGCATCCCGGTGGACATCGTCCCCGGCCAGGACAAGCCCGCCGTCGAGGTCGTGCTCACCGTCCTGCACGCCGGCGGCAAGTTCGGCGGCGGCGGCTACGCCGTCTCCGGCGGTCTGCACGGCGTGGGCGTCTCCGTGGTGAACGCGCTGTCCACCCGGCTCTCGGTGGAGATCCACCGGGACGGCCACATCTGGACCCAGGACTACAAGATGGGCGCGCCGACCGCCCCCCTGGTCAAGGGCGCGGAGACCGACCGCACCGGCACCACGGTGACCTTCTGGGCCGACGGCGACATCTTCGAGACCACCGTCTACTCCTTCGAGACGCTCTCCCGGCGCTTCCAGGAGATGGCCTTCCTCAACAAGGGCCTGTCGATCTCGCTGACCGACGAGCGCCCCGAGCACGCGGACGAGGAGGGCAAGCCGCTCACCGTCACGTACAAGTACGACGGCGGCATCGCCGACTTCGTCGCCCACCTCAACTCCCGCAAGGGCGAGGTCGTCCACCCCTCGGTGATCGACTTCGAGGCGGAGGACAAGGACAAGGCGATCTCGGTGGAGATCGCGATGCAGTGGAACTCCTCCTACACCGAGGGGGTCTACAGCTTCGCCAACACCATCCACACCCACGGCGGCGGCACCCACGAGGAGGGCTTCCGCGCCGCGCTGACCGGCCTGGTCAACCGCTACGCGCGGGACAAGAAGCTGCTCCGCGAGAAGGACGACAACCTCTCCGGCGAGGACATCCGCGAGGGTCTGACCGCGATCATCTCGGTCAAGCTCGGCGAGCCCCAGTTCGAGGGCCAGACCAAGGACAAGCTCGGCAACACCGAGGCCAAGACCTTCGTCCAGAAGGTCGTCCACGAGCACCTCAACGACTGGCTGGACCGCAACCCCAACGAGGCCGCGGACATCATCCGCAAGTCCATCCAGGCCGCCACCGCGCGCGTCGCCGCCCGCAAGGCCCGCGACCTGACCCGCCGCAAGGGCCTGCTGGAGTCCGCCTCGCTGCCGGGCAAGCTCTCGGACTGCCAGTCCAAGGACCCGTCCGAGTGCGAGATCTTCATCGTCGAGGGTGACTCCGCCGGCGGCTCGGCCAAGCAGGGCCGCGACCCGCGCACCCAGGCCATCCTGCCGATCCGCGGCAAGATCCTGAACGTCGAGAAGGCCCGGATCGACAAGGTCCTCCAGAACACCGAGGTCCAGGCGCTCATCTCGGCCTTCGGCTGCGGCATCCAGGAGGACTACGACGAGTCCAAGCTGCGGTACCACAAGATCGTCCTGATGGCCGACGCCGACGTCGACGGACAGCACATCCGCACCCTGCTGCTCACCCTGCTGTTCCGCTTCATGCGGCCGCTGGTCGAGTCCGGGTACGTCTACCTCGCCATGCCGCCGCTGTACAAGATCAAGTGGGGCAAGGACGACTTCGAGTACGCCTACTCCGACCGCGAGCGCGACGCGCTGATCGCGGCCGGGGTGGAGGCCGGGCGCCGGCTGCCCAAGGACGACGCGATCCAGCGCTTCAAGGGTCTCGGCGAGATGAACGCCGAGGAGCTCCGGGTCACCACCATGGACGCCGAGCACCGCCTGCTGCTCCAGGTCACCCTGGAGGACGCCGCCCGTGCCGACGAGCTGTTCTCCGTGCTGATGGGCGAGGACGTCGAGGCGCGCCGCTCCTTCATCCAGCGCAACGCCAAGGACGTTCGCTTCCTGGACGTGTGACGCCTGCACCGCAGGCCCCGCACGTTCCAGTCCGCGTGAAAGGAAACTGACCACCAGTGGTCGACGACAACCGTCCCGAAGGCGAACAGCCCGAGACCCCCGCAGCCGAGGGCACCGCCCAGGTGACCATGCGGATCGAGCCGGTCGAGCTCGAGACCGAGATGCAGCGCTCCTACCTCGACTACGCGATGAGCGTGATCGTCAGCCGGGCGCTCCCCGAGGTCCGCGACGGCCTCAAGCCGGTGCACCGCCGCGTGCTCTACGCGATGTACGACGGCGGGTACCGGCCCGAGAAGGGCTACTACAAGTGCGCCCGCGTCGTCGGCGACGTCATGGGCAACTACCACCCGCACGGTGACACCTCGATCTACGACACCGTGGTCCGCCTGGCCCAGCCGTGGTCGCTGCGGATGCCGCTGGTGGACGGCAACGGCAACTTCGGCTCCCCGGGCAACGACCCGGCGGCGGCCATGCGCTACACCGAGTGCAAGCTGATGCCGCTGGCCATGGAGATGATGCGCGACATCGACGAGGAGACCGTCGACTTCGCGCCCAACTACGACGGCCGCTCGCAGGAGCCGACCGTCCTGCCCGCGCGCATCCCCAACCTGCTGGTCAACGGTGCCACCGGCATCGCGGTCGGCATGGCCACCAACATCCCGCCGCACAACCTCCGCGAGGTCGCCTCCGGCGCGCTCTGGTACCTGGAGAACCCGGAGGCCTCCGCCGAGGAGCTGCTGGACGCCCTGGTCGAGCGGATCAAGGGCCCCGACTTCCCGACCGGCGCGCTGATCGTCGGCCGCCGCGGGATCGACGACTACTACCGCACCGGCCGCGGCTCGGTCACCATGCGGGCCGTGGTCGAGGTCGAGGAGATCCAGGGCCGCCAGTGCCTGGTGATCACCGAGCTGCCGTACCAGGTCAACCCGGACAACCTCGCGCTGAAGATCGCCGACCTGGTCAAGGACGGCAAGATCGCCGGCATCGCCGACGTCCGGGACGAGTCCTCGTCCCGCACCGGCACCCGCCTGGTGGTCGTGCTCAAGCGCGACGCGGTCGCCAAGGTCGTGCTGAACAACCTGTACAAGCACACCGAGCTGCAGACCAACTTCGGCGCCAACATGCTGGCCCTGGTCGACGGCGTGCCGCGCACGCTGTCGCTCGACGCCTTCATCCGGCACTGGGTCAACCACCAGGTCGAGGTCATCGTCCGGCGCACCACCTTCCGGCTGCGCAAGGCCGAGGAGCGCGCGCACATCCTGCGCGCCCTGCTGAAGGCCCTGGACCTGATCGACGAGGTCATCGCGCTGATCCGGGCCTCGGCCAGCGCCGACGCCGCCCGCACCGGCCTGATGGGCCTGCTCGACATCGACGAGCTCCAGGCCAATGCGATCCTGGAGATGCAGCTGCGCCGACTGGCCGCCCTCGAGCGCCAGCGGATCATGGACGAGCACGACGAGCTCCAGCGCAAGATCGACGAGTACAACGCGATCCTGGCCTCGCCGGTCCGCCAGCGGGAGATCATCTCCGAGGAGCTCACCGCGATCGTCGACAAGTACGGCGACGAGCGGCGCTCCACCCTCATCCCCTCCGACGGCGACCTCTCCATCGAGGACCTCATCGCCGAGGAGGACATCGTCGTCACGATCACCCGTGGCGGCTACGTCAAGCGGACCCGCTCCGACCTCTACCGCTCGCAGAAGCGCGGCGGCAAGGGCGTGCGCGGTGCCCAGCTGAAGCAGGACGACATCGTCGACCACTTCTTCGTGACGACGACCCACAACTGGATCCTGTTCTTCACCAACAAGGGCCGGGTCTACCGCGCCAAGGGCTACGAGCTGCCGGACGCCGGGCGCGACGCCCGCGGCCAGCACGTCGCCAACCTGCTGGCCTTCCAGCCGGACGAGCACATCGCCCAGGTGATGGCCGTGCGGACGTACGAGGACAAGCCGTACCTGGTCCTCGCCACCCGGGCCGGCCTGGTGAAGAAGTCCGCGCTCAAGGACTACGACTCGCCGCGCTCCGGCGGCCTGATCGCGATCAACCTGCGCCAGGACGAGGAGGGCCAGGACGACGAGCTGATCGGCGCCGAGCTGGTCTCCGCCGAGGACGACCTGCTGCTGGTCTCCAAGAAGGCCCAGTCGATCCGCTTCACCGCGACCGACGACGCCCTGCGCCCGACCGGCCGCGCCACCTCCGGCGTCAAGGGCATGGCCTTCCGCGAGGACGACGAACTGCTCTCGATGAACGTCGTCCGTCCGGGCACCTACGTCTTCACCGCCACGGACGGCGGCTACGCCAAGCGCACCGGGGTGGACGAGTACCGTGTCCAGGGACGCGGCGGCTACGGCACCAAGGCGGCGAAGATCGTCGAGGGCCGGGGCTCGCTGGTCGGCGCGCTCGTGGTCGACGAATCCGACGAGATCATGGCGATCACCCTCTCGGGTGGGGTGATCCGCACGAGGGTTTCCGAGGTTCGTGAAACCGGACGTGACACCATGGGCGTCCAACTGATCAACCTCGGAAAGCGCGACGCGGTCGTGGGCATGGCCCGCAACGCGGAGGCCGAGGACGAGGAGACGGCGGAGGACGAGGTGGCGGGTACCGAGTCCACCGAGACGGCCGAGGGAGCGGAGACGGCGGTCGACGGAGACGTCGAGGCCTGAACCGAACCGCAGACCGGTGCCGCCGCGTCCAGAGTATGGATGCGGCGGCACCGGACGCCGACCAGTTCCGGGCAATCCCGCCGGGCGCTGGATGACGAGTGACGAAGCAGGGCGGCGCCGCCGTCCTGGTGGGAAGTGCGGGAGGACCAGGTGAGTGGAGCCACGGGTGCTGCGGGAGGAACCTCCGGCGGCCGTCCGGGCGCGCAGGGCGGGGGTGCGTACGGCGTTCCGCAGCCGCCGACCGAGCACTCGGCCGCGTCCACCTCGCTGATGCCGCCGGCCGGTGGAGCGGGCCAGAGCGGTGCGACCTACGGGGGGCAGACGCCCGCGCCGCCGAGCGGCCAGGCCGGCTTCTCGCAGCCGACCACGTACGCCAAGGGGCAGCCGACCCCGGCCCGGGGCACCCGGAGCCCGGGCCACACCCCGGCGGGCGGGACCCCGGTCGGGGCGACCCCGGCCGGCGGCACCCCCACCGGGGCGGCGCGCCGCCCCGCCGGTGCCCCCGCGGCCGCGACCGGCGGGGCCGGCCTCGGCCGGACCCGCAAGGCCCGGCTGCGGGTGACCAAGGTGGACCCGTGGTCGGTGATGAAGGTCAGCTTCCTGCTGTCGCTGGCCGTCGGCATCATCATCATCGTGGCCGCGGCCGTGCTGTGGATGACGCTGGACTCGCTCGGCGTCTTCGACTCGCTGACCAAGACCCTCAAGGACGTCACCGGCTCGGACAGCAGCGGCGGCCTCAACCTGATGGACTACGTCGGCTTCGGCAAGGTGATGACCTTCACCACGCTGATCGCCGTGGTCGACGTCGTCCTGCTGACCGCCCTGTCCACGCTCTCCGCGTTCATCTACAACGCGGCGGCCGGCTTCACCGGCGGCGTCGAGCTCACCCTGGCCGAGGAGGACTGATCCCGGCCGGATCCTGACGCTCGCTCAGCTCCCCGTCCGCGGACGGAATGCACGGGCCCCACCCGCTGTTGCAGCGGGTGGGGCCCGTCGGCATTTCGGGTGACAGCCGGCCGCCCGCGGCGTGCCACCCGGAAACCGGGCGGCCGCGGTGGGACAAGCTGGGTGCCGCCCGTCCCGCGCCTGGGAGTGCCGCAGGCCGCCCCCGGTCCGCCCGACCGGGTCAGCTGAGGTTCCGCAGGACGACTGGACGGAGGCGCGCGGTGGCGAAGCTCGCAGGTCAACTGGTCGAAGCCCTCGAAGGGCTGTTGGGGGTCCCGGTACCGCTGCGGGTACAGGCCTGGGACGGCAGCACCGCCGGGCCGCCGGGCGCGCCCACCGTGGTCCTGCGCAACCGCCGGGCGCTGCGCCGGCTGGTCTGGCAGCCGGGCGAGCTGGGCCTGGCCCGGGCCTACGTCGCGGGGGACCTGGAACTCGCCCCCGGCACCGACCTGTACGAGACGCTCTCCGCCGTCGCCCGCTTCGCCGAGCGGCCGGAGGTCCGCACCCTGGCCCTCGGGCCGCGCGAGGCGCTCGGCCCCAAGGGCCGCCGGGTGCTCGCCGCCGCGCTGCGGGCCGGGGCGGTCGGCCTCGAGCCCGAGCCGCCCCGCGAGGAGGTCCGCAGGGCCCCCGGGCGGCTGCACAGCCGCAGCCGCGACCGCGCGGCCATCAGCCACCACTACGACGTCGGGAACGACTTCTACCGGATCGTGCTGGGCTCCTCGATGGTCTACTCGTGCGCCTACTGGGCGCCCGAGGCGAAGAGCCTGGAGGCGGCCCAGGAGGCCAAGCTCGACCTGATCTGCCGCAAGCTCGGCCTGCGCCCCGGGATGCGCCTGCTGGACGTCGGCTGCGGCTGGGGCTCGCTGCTGCTGCACGCGGCGAAGCACTACGGGGTCACCGCGGTCGGCGTCTCCATCTCCACGGAGCAGGTCGCGCTGGCCCGCGCCCGGGTCGAGGAGGCCGGGCTGTCCGACCGGGTCGAGGTCCGGCTCCAGGACTACCGGGAGATCACCGACGGGCCCTTCGACGCGATCTCCAGCGTCGGGATGGCCGAGCACGTCGGCTCCGAGCAGTACCGGGTCTACGCCGAGGGCCTGTACCGGCTGCTGGTGCCCGGCGGCCGGCTGCTCAACCACCAGATCGCCCGCCGCCCCGACATCCCCGGGGTGCCGCACCGCACCAGCCCCTTCATCGACCGCTACGTCTTCCCGGACGGCGAGCTCTCCCCAGTCGGGTCCACGGTGGCCCGGCTGGAGGAGGCCGGCTTCGAGGTCCGGGACGTCGAGTCGCTGCGCGAGCACTACGGGCTGACCCTGCGCGAGTGGGTGGCCAACCTGGAGGCGCACTGGACGGAGGCGGTCCGGCTGGTCGGCCGCGGCCGGGCCCGGGTCTGGCGGCTGTACATGGCGGCCTCCGCGCTCGCCTTCGAGCAGAACCGGATCGGGATCAACCAGGTCCTCGCCGTCCGCAGCACCGAGGAGGGCGCGGCGGGCCTGCCGCCGACCCGCGAGGAGTGGCTGCTGCGTCCCTCCGTGGGTGCGCCGCAGCTGGTCGCGGGGGGTGCCGCCGCAGCCCCGGCCGACCCGGATTTGGGAGATCGGCCGTCGGTCCGCTAATCTTTCAGTGCGGCAAGGGCCTATAGCTCAGACGGTTAGAGCGCTTCCCTGATAAGGAAGAGGCCACAGGTTCAAGTCCTGTTAGGCCCACCACCGCGAAGGGCCCGGAGTGATCCACTCCGGGCCCTTCGACAGTTCTTGAGATCGGGCGGGGCCGTGGATCGGCCGGCATCCGGTACGATCTCTCATCGGTGAGGGCCTATAGCTCAGACGGTTAGAGCGCTTCCCTGATAAGGAAGAGGCCACAGGTTCAAGTCCTGTTAGGCCCACCTCCCCGAAGGGCCCGGAGTGATCCACTCCGGGCCCTTCGACGTTTCCCGCCGCGCTGCCTCCGCGCGTCCCGCCGCGTGCCCGCCGCGTTCCCGCCGCGTGCCCGCCGCGTTCCCGCCGCCGGACCGGGAACCGCGCGCCCCTCCCGACGGTTCTCGGGGGAGGGACGGTGGAGGGTTGGTGACGGCATGGCGGTGTTCTGGGCGATGAGCATCCCCGGACTGGTCTGCGCCCTGGTGGTGCTGGCCGCGCTCGATCAACTGGCACTGCGGGCGCGCCGCGCCCGCTGGGTGCCCTGGCGGGGGACGGGCCGGGAGGGGCAGATCTCGGCCACCGGGTTCGAGCAGCTGCACGCGCAGTTCGCCGCGGGCAAGCAGCACGAGCTGGACGAACGTCGCAGCACCCTGATGCTGCGGGACGAGGAGGGCGAGGGGGCGCCGCCGCGGACCAGGGTGGACCTGGCGAACGGCACCGCCGTGGTGGTGGCACCGGGCCGCCCGGCGGGCGGACCCGCGGACGGCTCGGCGGGCGGACCCGCGGACGGCTCGGCGGGCCGGGTCTGATCCGCGGGCGCGCGGGACGGTCCGGGCACGGTCGGACCGCCCGCCAGGAGGTGCGGCGTCAATCCTGGGACCGGACCGCCGGGTTGGCCGCACCGGTGGCTGGTCACGATTGGGACACCGGTGTGTATCATCGGCCGCAAGGGCAGTCTGGCACCCGGCCGCCCGTTCGCGCTCGAAACACAACTGGACTCGTCGGCCCGGTCAGTCCGGCCGGATCCGGCTCTTGAGTCCACCAACGCAAGAAGGACGAGGTCCCGCGGTGAAGAAGCTTCTCCTGGTCGCCCTGGTCGCCCTCGGCGGCTTCTTTGTCTACCGTCAGGTCCAGGCGGACCGCGCCGAGCAGGACCTGTGGACCGAGGCCACCGACCCGGTCCCGGCCGGTCGCTGAGCCCCCGGCGATCTGACGATCGACGAACTCCGGAGGCGCCCGTCGGCGCCTCCCGGGCCGGCCGGCCCGGTCGACGAACCGGACCGGCCGACCCCTTGGAACGGCACCGTTCCGGGGGGACGGCGCTGGGAATCGCGCCGGAAACCGGTACGCTAGTGCCCGTTGGCACGCGCGCGGTGCCGTCGAGGGGCATTAGCTCAGTTGGTAGAGCGCTGCCTTTGCAAGGCAGATGTCAGGAGTTCGAGTCTCCTATGCTCCACAGCCCACAGCAGTAGCCGATCGGCCGTCGACCAGGATCCTGGTCGGCGGCCGATCGGCGTTTGCGGGCGCTCGCCCGTACGGTCAGCGCGACCCGGGGCCGTCCTCGGCGGCGGGGCCGTCCTTCCCGGCGGTCGGGGACCCGTCCGTCGACTCGGCGACGGCCTCCGGGCCGGAGCCGTTCACCGGCGTGGAGGCGGCGTGCGCGCCGGCCGGCCGGGGCTCCTGCGGGGCCGGGGGCTCGACCAGCCACTCCGGGTTGCTGTGCCGGCGCCACCACTGCCAGGCCACGATGCCGCCGCCGATCGCCAGCAGGCCGGCCACGGCGAGGCCGGTGGCCAGGCGGTTGCACTGCTCCTTCCTGGCGTTCCGGGCGGCCAGCTCGCTGATCTCGGCCGAGCTGACGTTGCCCTGGAGGGCGGTCAGCGCGGCGGCGCCGCGGGCCTGGGCCTCGTGGGCGACCGGGCCGACGGTGGCGCGGGCCTCCTCGACCGCCTGGGCGACCCTGGGGCCGACGGTGGCGCGCGCCTGGTCCGCGGCCCGGGCGGCGGACAGGCGGGCCGCCAGAGCGGCCTCCTGGGCCCGGTGGAGGGCCTTCAGGGTGTTCTGCTGGGCCTCCGGCGGCAGGTTGGCGAAGGCCTGGCCGAACTGGGGGGCGAGGTGCCGGTCGTACTGGCAGCGGAGGTGGTGGGCGGCCTGTGCGGCCTTCGGACCGAAGGCGTCCAAGGCGGGGCCGAGGCGCTGCTTGGCGCCGTCCGCGAACTGTGCGGCGGTGTCCCGGGTCCTGGTGGCCGTCTCACGGGCCGAATCCGAAAAGCTCACGAGTCTCTCCTCCTGGGTGGTGTCCTTTATGCACATATCCACCTGAATGCTGATCATGCATGCTGATTTGTCCGGAGGCATGTCGGGGTGGGCCGTACGCGGGGCCCCTGCCGGGGCGGGCCGGACGGGGCGGGCGTGAGGACAGGGCCCCCGGCGGGGCGGAGAAAGCCGGGTCCGGCTGTGGGGGAGCCGGTCCGGGGGCGGGGGCGCGGCAGTAGGCTGGCGGTTTCGGAGGTCGTGTACGGGAAGGGGACCCGCTGATGCTCCCGGACGAGCCGAGGCCGTCGGTCGACCGGTCCCCGGAGGCCGGACCGCCCGACTGCTACCGGCACCCGCAGACCCCCACCGGGGTCTCCTGCACCCGCTGCGAGCGGCCGATCTGCCCGCAGTGCATGGTGACCGCCTCGGTGGGCTTCCAGTGCCCCGAGTGCGTCGGCAACGGCCACACCGGGTCGCGGCAGGCGACCACCCGGTTCGGCGGGGCCCTGGCCGCCGACGGCGGGCTGGTCACCCGGGTGCTGATCGGGCTCAACATCGTGGTCTGGGTGCTGGCCGCCTTCGTGCTCACCCCGCGGCTGGGCCAGACCTGGTCGCTGTTCAGCGCCGGGCGGGACATCCTCGGCGGCCCGGCGGGCATCGCCGACGGCCCGGACCAGTGGTACCGGCTGCTGACCGCCACCTTCCTGCACCTGGAGTGGTGGCACGTCGGGATGAACATGCTGGTGCTGTACTGGCTCGGCCCGTCGCTGGAGGAGGCGCTCGGCCGGCTCCGCTTCCTGGCCCTCTACCTGGTCTCCGGCCTGGGCGGCAGCACCTTCGCCTTCCTGGTGGCCGGCGGCTGGATGAACTCGGTGGGCGCCTCCGGGGCGGTCTTCGGGCTGATCGGCGCCACGATCGTGCTGCAGCTGCGGAACAGGGGCCCGCTCGGCCCGGCGATGGCGTTCCTGGTCTTCAACCTGGTGGTCACCTTCTCCCGTCCGGGCGTCGACTGGCGGGCGCACGTCGGCGGCCTGCTGCTCGGCTCGCTGACGGCGGTCGGCCTGATGTACGCCCCGCGCGAGCGCCGCGGCCTGGTGCAGGGGCTGACGGTGGCGGGCGCGGTGGCGGTCGAGGCGGGGATGCTGCTGGCCGGGACGGCCCTCTACGGGGCCTGACCCCTCGGACGTTTGTCCACAGCGGGTGCGGGGTTGTGCACAGGCTGTGCGACCACCCGGGTGCGGACTGGTGTTCTACGCGTGTCCTGCTGTGCGGTTCTCCCGTTCCCGGGGAGTTGTGCACAGCTGTGGACGGGCCCGCCGGGGAAAGTTATCCACAGGCCCGGGGGACTTTTCCCCAGTGTGGATAACCATGTGGATAAGCCCGACAGTCCGATGGTGGGGATAACCGACCGGATTCCGGTGCGCTCCCGCCCGGCTCCGGGCATGCCTGACCGCCGCCCCGGGACGAGCGATCCGGAGCGGCGGGAAACGGCTCGAAGCCGAGCCTCAGGACGGGCGGAGCGTCACTTCCACTGGGTGGAGACGCCGAAGCCGGCGGCGATGAAGCCGAAGCCGACCAGGATGTTCCAGTTGCGCCAGCTCTCGACCGGGTAGGTGCCGCTGGTCACGTAGTAGGTGACGATCCACACCAGGCCGATCAGGAACAGCGCGAGCATCAGCGGCGCGACCCAACCACGGCCCGAACTGATCTTCACCGCGGCCGTGGTCGGCGGGGTGTAGTCGGACTTCTTGCGGAGTCGAGACTTCGGCACGAGGAGCTCTCCTGTCGATGCGCTGTGAGACCGCGCAGGGTGCAGCGGGTGGAATCGGCCGCGGTCGGCTGTGGAGAAACGTCCTGGGGACCGCTCCGCCACATGCCACCGGCGTCCGTTAGCGTAGTGGCTCGGCGGGTCTAGAGGAGATAAGGGTACGGTGACTAATTTGTCGATTCCCCCTGAGCCGGCCCGTACCCGCCGTTCCGGCACCCGAATTGTCGGACGTGCCCTGACCTGCGCCGTCTTCGCGCTCGCCGGACTGCTCTTCTACATCAGCGCGCAGACCGCCCGCGGCACCGACCTGCGGACCGACAACTCGTTGCTCAGCCTCGGCGACGTGGTCCGCCAGCGCAGCGCCCAGAACCAGCAGGCGCAGTCCCAGCTCGCCGACCTCCAGGCCCGCGCCCAGCAGCTCACCGAGCAGCAGGGCCACGACCCCGCCAACGCCGCGCAGCTGGGCGGCCTGCGCTCCGGCGCGGCCCTGGAGCCGCTCCAGGGCGGCGGCCTGACCGTCACCCTCAACGACGCCCCGCCGAACGCCACCGCGCGCATCCCGGGGGTGCCCGAGCCCGGCGTCAACGACCTGGTCATCCACCAGCAGGACATCCAGGCCGTCGTCAACGCGCTGTGGCGGGGCGGCGCCGAAGGGGTGCAGGTGATGGACCAGCGGCTGATCTCCACCAGCGCCGTCCGCTGCGTCGGCAACACCCTGCTGCTCCAGGGCCGGGTCTACTCCCCGCCGTACGTGGTCAGGGCGGTCGGGCGGACGGACACCCTGCGCTCGGCCGTCGAGGCGGACCCGACGGTCCGCAACTACCTCCAGTACGTCCAGGCGTACGGGCTGGGCTGGAAGGTCCAGGAGAGCGGCGAGCTGAGCCTGCCCGGCTACTCCGGCACCACCGAGCTGCGTTCGGCGGGCGGCCAGCAGTAGCGGACCGGCCCCGCGGGCGCGCACGGCGGGTCTACTCTTTAACCCAGTCCGCTACGTCGAGGGAGCACCATGTACGGCTGGATCT
The DNA here is from genome assembly GCF_053598475.1 of Kitasatospora sp. NPDC001119. Lineage (NCBI taxonomy): Bacteria > Bacillati > Actinomycetota > Actinomycetes > Kitasatosporales > Streptomycetaceae > Kitasatospora > Kitasatospora sp. NPDC001119. The sequence continues at coordinate 203,811 of NZ_JBSFKI010000002.1, read as the reverse complement.
GGCGTCACCTCCCGGGGAACACCCTGGTCCGGGCCGTCATTTCGCTGCTCCTCGTGCTGGGGATCGTCTACCTCCTCTTCACCTACGTCTTCCCGTGGGCGGAACCGCTGCTCCCCTTCGGCGACGTCACAGTGGACGGCGGCGACGGCGCCGCGACCGGCTGAGCCGGCGGGCCCGGCACTCCCTTCCCGCACCGCACCCCACGGAGACCACGCGCGCATGACGACCCGGCCGACCACTCCGCCCCGCATCCTGGTGGTGGACAACTACGACAGCTTCGTCTTCAACCTGGTCCAGTACCTGTACCAGCTCGGCGCCACCTGCGAGGTGGTGCGCAACGACGAGGTGACCGTCGAGCACGCCGTCCGCCGCTCCGGCGACGAGGGCTTCGACGGGGTGCTGCTCTCCCCCGGGCCCGGCGCCCCGGAGGAGGCCGGGGTCTGCATCGAGATGGTGCACCACTGCGCGCGGATCGGGCTGCCGGTGTTCGGCGTCTGCCTGGGCCTCCAGTCGATCGCGGCCGCGTACGGCGCCGTGGTCGGCCGGGCGCCCGAGCTGCTGCACGGCAAGACCTCGCCGGTCGAGCACGAGGACGGCGGGGTGTTCGAGGGCCTGCCCTCGCCGCTGACCGCGACCCGCTACCACTCGCTCGCGGTCGAGCCGGCCACCGTGCCGGCCGAACTGGTGGTCACCGCGTGTACCGGGAGCGGCGTGATCATGGGGCTCAGGCATCGTGAACTGCCGGTCGAGGGCGTGCAGTTCCACCCCGAGTCGGTGCTCACCGAGGGCGGGCACCGGATGCTCGCCAACTGGCTCGCGGAGTGCGGCTTCCCGCAGGCGGTCGACCGGTCGGCCGGGCTCGCCCCGGTGATCGGCCGGGGCTGACCGGCGTGACCTCGCTGCGTCCGGAGGGGCGTTTCCAGCCGGAGGCGGACCCGTACGGCACCGCGCAGCAGTACGGCGGGCCCCGGTACCCGGGCCAGGACGACGGCACCGGCGGTGCGCCGTACCGGCAGGGGATCCCGGTGCAGACCGTGCCCGAGGACGCCTGGGGCGTGTACGAGCAGGCCCAGGAGCCCATCGTGGACGGGCCCGAGTACCCCTGGCTGCCCGACCAGACCCTCCAGCTGCGGCTGCCCCTGGACCTCGGCGCGCCGGCCGCCGAACCGGCCCCCACCGGTGGCCGGGCCGAGCGCCGCCGCGCCGCCCAGGGCCGCACCTCGCTGCGCTCCGGCAGCGGCCGGCGCCGGTCGAACGGCCGCGGCGCCGGGCGGGTGCGCCCCCGGGAGTCCGTGCTCGTGGTGGCCGCCCGGAGCGTCGGCGAGCTGTGCATCACGCTCGGCGTGGTGATGCTGCTCTTCGTCGCGTACCAGCTCTGGTGGACCAACGTGCAGGCCGACGCTGCCGCCGACGGGGCCCGCAACCAGCTGGAGCAGCAGTTCAACGCGGCCGTCGCGCCCGTCCAGCCGGGGCAGCCGGCCCCGGCGCCGGACAAGCCCGAGGTGTTCGAGCCCGGCAAGGGCTTCGCCATCATCTACCTGCCCAAGCTGGGGCTGAAGTTCCCGATCGCCGAGGGCACCTCCAAGTCGGGGGTGCTCGACAACGGCCTGGTCGGCCACTACACGGGAACCGGGATGCCGGGCGACAAGGCGGGCAACTTCGCGCTGGCCGCCCACCGCAACACCCACGGCGAGCCGTTCCGGTACATCAACCAGCTCGGCAAGGGCGACAAGATCGTGGTGGAGACCGCGGCCGGCTACTACACCTACGAGGTCACCGGGGGCATCCCGGAGACCTCCCCCAACAACGTGAGCGTGATCAAGCCGGTGCCGAACGGCGCGGGGTACGCCGGTCCGGGCCGCTACATCACCCTGACCACCTGCACGCCGGAGTTCACCTCCAAGTTCCGCCTCATCGTCTTTGGCAAGATGATCGAGGAACGGCCGCGTGCCCAGGGCAAGCCGGCCGCGATCACGGGCGGGTAGCCGCCCGGCCGCCCGGCCCGGAGGGGGAGCACCGCAGATGCAGGACGAGAGCGCGCGATCGGCCGAACCGGCGCAGGAGGCCTTCGCCCCGCCCGAGCCGCGGGCCGGGCGGGGCCGGAGCCGGGCGCTGGCCGCGCTCGGGGTCTTCGGCGAGCTGCTGATCACCATGGGCCTGGTGCTCGGCCTGTTCGTGGGCTACTCGCTCTGGTGGACCAACGTGCAGGCGGACCGCTCGGCCTCGGCGGCCGCCGACCGGCTGCGCGGCAGCTGGGCCGCGGGCCCGCGCCCCGGCCCCGGGGCGACGCCCGGCGCCGCCCCGGCCCCCGGCGCGTCCGCTGCTCCCGGCGGCCCCGGTGCCGAGCCCGGGTCCGTGCCGAAGCAGTTCGCGGCCGGGGACGACGTCGGCTTCCTGCACGTCCCGGCGATGGGCCGGGACTACCAGGTGCTGATCCGGATGGGCACCTCCACCGAGGTCCTGGACGACGGCGTCGCGGGCGTCTACGAGCAGCCGTACCGGGCCGCGATGCCGTGGGACCAGCAGGGCAACTTCGCGCTGGCCGCCCACCGGGACGGCCACGGCGCCAAGTTCCACGACCTGGACGCCGTCCACCGGGGCGACGCCGTCGTGGTCGAGACCCGGGACAAGTGGTACGTCTACAAGGTCGACAGCACCCTGGCGGAGACGTCCAAGTACGACACCGGCATCGTGGCGCCCGTCCCGGCCCGCTCCGGCTACGAGGGCCCCGGCCGCTACATCACCCTGACCACCTGCACGCCGGTGTACACCTCGCGCTACCGGATGGCCGTCTGGGGGAGCCTGGTGCGGGTGGACGACATGGACGCCAAGCGCACCCCGCCGCCGGAGCTGCGGCACTCCTGAAGCCGCCCAGGGGCCTCCTGGAGCCCGTACGGAACGCCCGAGGGCCCGCCGCGACGAACGCGGCGGGCCCTCGGGCGTGCTCCGTGCTGCTCGTTCCCCGGCTCAGCCGAACCAGGGGAATACCGGAGGCCTAGTGGTCCCCTTTGGGGGGTGTGGTGGTGGGGTCGCTCCCTTTCGGGGGCTCGGCCGCCTTGGTGTACAGCTGGATCTGGGTGTTCGGGTCGACCTGGGTGCCGGCCGGCGGGTTGCTCTGGAGGATCGTCGCGTTCGGGTCCGGGGGACCGCTGACCACGACGTAGGTCAGGCCGAGCGCCTTCAGCTGGTCCGCGGCGGCGCCCAGCTTGACGTTCGCCAGCGGCGGGACCTGGGGCTTGTCCTGCGCCTTGAAGATCGTCAGCGAGATCTTGCTGTTGGCCGGGGCCTTGGTGTTGGCCGGGACCGACTGCGAGGCGACGGTGTTGACCTTGCTCGGGTCGGGGGCCGGGGCGGTCTTCGAGACGTCCACCTGGAAGCCGAGGCCCTGGAGGGTCGCCTGCGCGTCCTCCTTCTGGGCCCCGGCCACGTTCGGGACGGTCACCTTGGCCTTGCCCTGCGACACGGTCAGCTTGATCGGGGCGCTCGGGTCGACGGCCGCGTTGGGCGCCGGGTCCTGGGCGGTGACGGTGTCCTGCGCGGCGGTGTCGTCGTCCTTGTACTCGGTGGTCACGTTGGTGAAGCCGAGGTCGGCGAGCGCCTTGGTGGCCTGGTCCTTGGGCTTGCCGACCACACCGGGGACCTGCGCCTTGGCCGGGCCCGAGGAGACCTGCACCGTGATGGTGGAGGTCTCGGCGACCTGGGTGCCGGACTGCGGGGTCTGGGTGCAGACCTGGTCCTTCTTGATGTTGGTGTCCGGGCAGGCGATCTTGTCGCCCTCGGTCACCACGAGCTTGGCACCGGCCGCGGCGGCGGCCGTCTTGGCCTCCGCCAGGGTCTTGCCGACCAGGTTCGGCGCGGTGACCTTCGCGGTCTCCTTGGTGCCCTTGTCGGCGAACATCGCCTGGGCGACGAAGAAGGTGCCGACCAGGACCAGCACGGCGGCCACCGCCAGCACGATCCAGGAGGTGTTGCTCTTCTTCGGCGGGTCCTCGCCCCGTCGGCCCCCGCCGCGGCCGTAGCCGTCGTCGTAGCCGTCGTTGCCGCCCGCCTGGCCGGCGTAGGTCTGGCCGTAGCCGTCGTCCTGGTAGCCGCCCTGCTGCCCGTAGCCGGGCTGCCCGGAGGCCTGCGGCAGGACGGTGGTCGGGCCGCCGGGCTGTTGCGGCAGCACGTTGGTCTGGCCGTACGGGTCGTGCTGCTGCGGGTAGCCGTTCTGGTCGTAGCCGTAGCCGCCCGGGCCCATGCCGTACGCGGCCTGCTGGGCGGCGGCCACCGGCAGGCCGTCGAGGAAGCGCTCGATGTCGTCGCGCATCTCGTCGGCGCTCTGGTAGCGGTAGTCGCGGTCCTTGGCGAGCGCCTTCAGCACGATCGCGTCGACCTCGGGGCGCACCTCGGGGTCGAAGACCGACGGCGGCTGCGGCTCCTCCCGGACGTGCTGGTAGGCCACCGCGACGGGCGAGTCGCCGACGAACGGCGGGCGCACGGTCAGCAGCTCGTAGAGCAGGCAGCCGGTGGAGTAGAGGTCGGAGCGGGCGTCGACCTGCTCGCCCTTGGCCTGCTCGGGGGAGAGGTACTGGGCGGTGCCGATGACGGCCGAGGTCTGCGTCATGGTCATCCCGGCGTCACCCATCGCACGGGCGATGCCGAAGTCCATGACCTTGACGTTGCCCTGCCGGGTCAGCATCACGTTGGCCGGCTTGATGTCGCGGTGCACGATGCCGGCCCGGTGCGAGTACTCCAGGGCCTGGAGGATGCCGATGGTCATCTCCAGCGCGCGCTCGGGCAGCAGCCGGCGGCCGGAGTGCAGCAGCTCGCGCAGCGTGGACCCCTCGACGTACTCCATCACGATGTACGGGATGGAGATGCCGTCGATGTAGTCCTCGCCGGTGTCGTACACGGCGACGATGGCGGGGTGGTTCAGGGACGCCGCCGACTGCGCCTCGCGGCGGAACCGGGCCTGGAACGACGGATCCCGGGCCATGTCGGCCCGGAGCGTCTTCACAGCGACGGAGCGGCCGAGTCGGGTGTCATGGGCGAGGTACACCTCGGCCATGCCGCCGCGTCCGAGGACGCCGCCGAGCTCGTACCTGCCGCCGAGGCGACGAGGCTCTTCCATAGTTCCGACCCTCTCCCTCACCCGCCGGTGAGGTTGTGACGTAGGTGTCCCCGCACGCTCTGGGTGACGCCGCGCGGTCCGCGACCGGTTCTCCGGCCGGGCCGTGCGGTGCCTCGCGGGCGGCAACGGGCACACCCGCTGCTGGCGGATACGCTACCGGTCGGACCGCAGCGGACCGGAGTCAGCCGTCGGCCGATACCAGACCGGTATCCGGACGGGGCTGCCCATCGTGACATTCCCCTCACCCCGGACCCGCGCTCCTACTTGCCGAGTGCGGCCTGCATCACCGCCTTGGCGATCGGGGCGGCGAGGCGGCCGCCGCTGATGCCGTCGCGGTTCTGGGAGCCGTCCTCGACCACCACCGCGACCGCGACCGACTGGCCGTCCGGGGTCTTGGCCCAGGAGGTGAACCAGGCGAACGGGAGCCCGGCGTTGTCCTCGCCGTGCTGCGCGGTGCCGGTCTTGCCGCCGACCTGCAGGCCGGGGATCTTGGCGTTGGTGCCGGTGCCGTTCTCGACCACCGAGACCATCAGGTCCTGCATCTTCTGCGCGGTGGCCGGGCTCATCGCCTGGGAGAACTGCTTCTCGGTGTGCTTGGAGACGGTGGTCAGCGTGGCCGAGCGCTCCTGGTCGACCAGGTACGGCTGCATCAGGCTGCCGTTGTTGGCGATCGCGGCGGAGACCATGGCCATCTGGAGCGGGGTGGCGCGGGTGTCGTGCTGGCCGATCGAGTCCTGGGCGGTGCCGTCCGGGCTCGAGCTGTCCGGGAAGACGCTCTTCTCGGAGCGGACCGGGGTGTCGATCGTGCTGTTGAAGCCGAACTTCTCGGCCTGCGCCCGCATCCGCTCCTTGCCCAGGTCCGCGCCCATCTTGGCGAAGACCGTGTTGCAGGACTGGTCCATCCCGGACTTGACGGTGGCGTTCTCGCAGCGCTCGTTCGGGCTCTCGTTCTTCAGCTGGGTGGTCGTGCCGGGCAGGACCCACGGGTCCGGGGTGTCCGTGGCGTCGTCGATGCTCTGGTAGCGGCCGTTCTCGAACGCCGCGGTCGCGGTGACCAGCTTGAAGGTCGAGCCGGGCGGATAGGTCTCCTTCAGCGCCCGGTTGAGCATCGGCTTGTTCGGGTCCGCGTTGAGGTCCGTCCAGGCCTTGGTGTCGGCGGCCTCGCCGCCGGCGAAGGTGCCGGGGTCGTAGGACGGGGTGGAGACCAGGCCCAGGATCGCGCCGGTCTTCGGGTCGAGGGCGACCACCGCGCCCTTCTTGTTGCCCATCGCGTCGAAGGCGGCCTTCTGCACCTTGGCGTTGATGGTGGTGACGACGTCGCCGCCGCGCTTCTGCTCGCCCGTCAGCATGTCCAGGGTGTTGCGGAAGAACAGCCGGTCGTCGGTGCCGGAGAGGATGCCGTCCTCCAGGTTCTCCAGCTGGCTGGAGCCGTAGGCCTGGGAGGAGTAGCCGGTCACCGGGGCGTACATCGGGCCGTCGACCCAGGACCGCTTGTACTTGTAGCGCAGGCCGTTGACGAAGTCGGACTTCGTGACCGGCTGGCCGCTGACGATGATGTTGCCGCGCGGGTGGGCGTACCGGTCGTACAGCTGGCGCTTGTTGTTCTTGTTGGTGGCCCAGGACTCGGCCTGGACGCCCTGCACCCAGTTGGTGCGCACCATCAGGGCCAGGATCAGGACGAGGCAGAAGATCGAGACCCGGCGGATCGGCTTGTTCATCGGGCTGGTCCCTCCTGGCCCTCGGTGGGCGGGGCCGGTTCGGCCCCCGGTCGGCGGGCGCTGTCGCTGATCTTCAGCAGGATCGCGACCAGCGCCCAGTTGGCGACCACGGACGAACCGCCCTGCGCGAGGAACGGCATGGTCATACCGGTGAGCGGGATCAGCCCGGTGACACCGCCGGCCACGACGAACACCTGGATCGCCATCGCCGAGGAGAGGCCGACGGCGAACAGCTTGCCGAACGGGTCGCGGGCGGCGAGCGCGGTGCGCAGGCCGCGCTGCACCAGCAGGGCGTACAGCAGGAAGATCGCCATCAGGCCGGTCAGCCCGAGCTCCTCGCCGAACGAGCCCAGGATGAAGTCGCTCTTGGCGGCGAAGGCGATCAGCCAGGAGCGGCCCTGGCCCAGGCCGGAGCCGGTGACCCCGCCGGAGCCGAGCGCCATCAGCGACTGGCCGATCTGCTCGGTGGCGCCCTTCGGCGGGTTGGCGCCGAAGGCGGCCATCGGGTCGAGCCAGGCGTCGATGCGGACCTTCACGTGGCTCGCGGTCGAGGCGACCGCGACCGCGCCGCCGACCGACATCAGCAGGCCGAACAGGATCCAGCTGGTCCGCTCGGTGGCGACGTAGAGCATCACCACGAACAGGCCGAAGAACAGGAAGGACGTGCCCAGGTCGTTCTCGAAGATCAGGATCAGCAGGCTGAGCAGCCAGATCACGATGATCGGGCCGAGGTCGCGGCCGCGCGGCAGGTACAGGCCCATGAACCGGCGGCTGGCCAGCGCCAGGGCGTCCCGCTTGACCATCAGGTAGCCGGCGAAGAACACGGTCAGGACGATCTTGGCGAACTCGCCCGGCTGGATGGAGAAGCTGCCCATCCGGATCCAGATCTTGGCGCCGAAGTCCTCCGCCCGGGACGGGAAGAAGGCCGGCGCCGCGAGCAGGACCAGGGCCACCACCATCGAGATGTAGGTGTAGCGCTGGAGCACCCGGTGGTCCTTCAGCAGCACCATCACCCCGATGAAGCCGGCGATCCCGAGGGCCGACCACATCAGCTGGTTCTCGGCCGCCGGGTAGTTGCCCCGGAGCAGCTTGCCCGCCTTGTCCAGCCGCCAGATCATCACCACCCCGAGGCCGTTGAGCAGGGTGGCGATCGGCAGCATCAGCGGGTCCGCGTACGGCGCGAAGCGGCGCACCAGCAGGTGCGCGACCAGTGCCAGGGCGCCCATGCCGAGCCCGTAGCCGAGCATGCCCGCGGGCAGCTTGGCGTCCATCGCGAGGCCGACGTTGGCGTACGCGAGGACCGGCAGCAGCACCGCGAAGACCAGCAGGGCCAGCTCGGTGTTGCGCCGGTTCGGCGCCTCCTGCGGGGAGATCGTGGTGTTGCCCCGCCGACGGGGGATCGTGCGTTCGGCCGCCGCCCGGCGTCGGCCGGACCGGGTGGTTTCCTGGCTCAGGTCGTAGCTGCTCACGTGGTGACCGCTCCCTGACGGCCGGCAAACCCGCTCGGGGCGGTCCTATGTCGGATCACGGACGTCACTGCTTCGGGCAGGAGTTGGCCCGGCTGAGTTCCTCTTCGGTCAGTGGGGGGGCCTGGTCGCCCTGCGCGCCGGTGGCCGGAGGGGTCGCGTTCGGCGCCGGGGCGGGTGCCGTCGGGGCGGTCGGCGAGGCCGGGGGCGCGGTGGTCGGCGTGGTGGCGGCCGGACCGCGGTTCTTCTCGGTCGGGGTGGGCGTGCTGGCCAGGTACGCGGCCTGCGTCGCCTGGGTGGCGGGCGGTACGGCCGGGGCGGTCGCCCTGGCGGCCTTCTGGCAGAGCTGGACCCAGCCGTCGAGCTCGTTGACCGTCGACTGGGCGTCCTTCATGCTGCCGACCGAGATGGTCTTCTTCACGTGGACCTGCTGGTCCTCGGGCAGCCACTTCAGCTGGATCCTGCTGTACGAGGAGTGCACCGAGGACAGGCTCACCCCGGCCAGGTTCTGGTTGATGCCCTGGTAGATCGCGACGTGGTCGTCCTGGGTGCCGACGTAGTACTGGTCCTGGGTCCACTGGTAGCCGAAGTAGCCGGCGCCGCCGAGCAGGCCCAGCGTGACCAGGGCGGCCAGCGAGACCGTCAGGCCCTTGCGCTTGCGCCTCGAGGGCCGCTCCTCGTCGAAGTCCTCGGTGCCGTACACCGAGGGCTCGCCGGAGCCGGGGCCGTACTCGCCCTCGTAGCCCTCGGCGGGACCGAAACCGTTCTGCGCGGGGCCGAAGCCCTCCGCGTAGCCCTCGGCCGGGCCGAAGGCGCCCTGCGGGCCGCGGCCGAGACCGGCGGCGCGGCCGGCCGGGGTGTCCGCGATCGAGCGGTCGGCGGCGGCCGAGGACGGCGGGGCGTCGGCGACCGCGCCGACCACCACCGGGACGTCGTTGAACTGGCCGCTCATGGTGTCCGTGGCGCCGACGTCGATGACGTCCGCCACGATGCAGGTGATGTTGTCCGGACCGCCGCCGCGCAGCGCGAGCTGGATCAGCTCCTGCACGGTCTGCTCGGGCGCGTAGTAGCTGCCGAGGGTGTCCTGGAGGGTCTGGTGGCTGACCGGGCCGGAGAGGCCGTCGGAGCAGATCAGGTAGCGGTCGCCGGCCCGGACCTCGCGGATCGACAGGTCGGGCTCGACCTGGCCGCGGCCGTCCAGCGCCCGCATCAGCAGCGAGCGCTGCGGGTGGGTCTCGGCCTCCTCGGGCGTGATCCGGCCCTCGTCGACCAGGCGCTGCACCCAGGTGTGGTCCTGGGTGATCTGCACCAGGGAACCGTCGCGCAGCAGGTAGGCGCGGGAGTCGCCGACGTGCACCATGCCCATCCGCTGGCCCGTCCACAGCATGGCGGTGAGCGTGCAGCCCATGCCCTCCAGCTGCGGGTCCTCCTCGACCATCTGCCGGAGCCGGTCGTTGGCGCCCTGGACGGCGTCGCCCAGCAGGGTCAGCAGGTCGGGGCCGGGCACGTCCTCGTCCAGCCGGACGATCGAGCCGAGCACCTCGGAGGAAGCGACCTCGCCGGCCGCGGCGCCGCCCATGCCGTCGGCCACGGCCAGCAGCCGCGGCCCGGCGTAGCCGGAGTCCTCGTTCCCCTCCCGGATCAGTCCCTTGTGGGAGCCGGCGGCGAAGCGCAGCACCAGGGTCATGCGACCTGTGCCCCCCTCTGGGTCATGGACGGGATGCTGTCCCTCATGCGCTACTACTTCCGCAGTTCGATGACGGTCCTGCCGATACGGATCGGCATGCCCGGCTGGAGCGGAGTGGGCGCGGTCAGGCGCTGCCGGTCCAGATAGGTGCCGTTGGTGGAGCCTAGATCCTCGACCGTCCACTGCCCAGTCTGATCCGGATAGATCCTGGCATGCCGGGAGGACGCGTAGTCGTCGTCCAGCACGATGGTGGAGTCGTGCGCGCGGCCGAGCGTGATGGTCTGGCCCTGGAGCGCCACCGTGGTGCCGGCCAGCGAGCCCTGCACCACGACGAGCTGGGTCGGACCGCCGCGGCGGCGCCCGCCGCCGCCCTGGGTCTGGGCCGCCGCGGGGCCGGCCTGGGTCGGCGCCGCGGCGCGTGCGGCGGTCGAGGTGGCCGCGCCGCCGCCGGTCGTGGCGCTCGCGCCCCGACGGGAGGAGCGCGGGTTCACCTTGGTGCCGAACAGGTCGCTGCGGATCACCTGGATCGCGACGATGACGAACAGCCACAACACGGCCAGGAAGCCCAGCCGCATGACCGTGAGGGTCAGTTCTGACATGACCGTCCCGCCAGTCGGTGAGCGAGGCGCGCGAACAATTCGGACACTACCCTTCGACCTGCCGGTAGACGATGGTGGTGGAGCCCACGACGATTCGCGAGCCGTCGCGGAGCGTAGCGCGCTGGGTGTGCTGTCCGTCCACCACGATGCCGTTGGTGGACCCCAGGTCGAGCACCATCGAAGGGGTGCCGGGCCGGATCTCGGCGTGCTTGCGGGAGACCCCGGGGTCGTCGATCCGCACGTCCGCCTCGGTCGAGCGGCCGAGCACGCAGGCCGAGCCGGTGATCTGGTGGCGGGCGCCGTTCACCTCGATCCAGCGGCGCGTCCCGGCGCCGCCGTGGCCCGCGCCGGGGAACGCCCGGACGTTGCCGCCCGCGGGCGCCGGCTGACCGGGGGGCATCGCGGGGGGCGCGGCCGGCGGCGGGGGCGCGTTGTACTGGCCGGCGCCGGGCTGCTGCCACGGTGCGCCGGGGGCCGGGGCGGCCGGCGCACGGTCGTAGCCGGGCTGCGGCGGCGCGTACTGCTGCTGCTGCGGGGGCTCCTCGGCGGCGAGGGTGCGGCTGCGCACCCGGTACAGCCCGGTGTCCAGGTCGTCGGCCTTCTCCAGGTTCACCTGGAGCGGGCCCATGAAGGTGTACCGCTGGGCCTCCGCGTACTCGCGGACCATGCCGGCCAGTTCGGTGCCGAGCTGCCCGGAGTAGGGGCTCAGCCGCTCGTGGTCGTGCGGGCTCAGCTCGACGATGAAGTCGTTCGGCACGACGGTGCGGTCGCGGTTCCAGATGCTCGCGTTGTTGTCGCACTCGCGCTGCAGCGCTCCGGCGATCTCCACGGGCTGGACCTCGGACTTGAACACCTTGGCGAAGGTGCCGTTGACGAGACCCTCGAGCCGCTGCTCGAACTTCTTCAGCACTCCCATGGGGCACCCCCTTCCAGGGTTCGTTCGCCTGCCTGCCGGCCGGATCCCGCCCGGGACCCGGTCGCGCCTCCTACTTGCGGTACTTCCGTACTGATCGTATCCACGCCGGGCCCTTCCGTACGGTTCCCGGACCGTGTGGTGCCCGGGGGTGGGCTCGGACACACAGGGTGACGCATGTCGGGTACGGCACGCCAGGTGTGCCCGTCGGAGCACCCTTCCGGCAGTCGCACGGGCGTGCGTCGGGCATCGGTTCGGGTGCCGTGGGCCTCCCCGGACAACGGATTCGGAGCAGCCCCCCAGGTCGTGCTAATGTTTTCCACGTCGGAAGGGCCGCCCGAAAGGGAGGCCGGTCCAGGAAGCGCGAAGTACCGATGGTACCGAGTGGTTCGGAAGACCGGTCGGCAACGAGGACAACACCCATGCGCGGGTGGCGGAATAGGCAGACGCGCTGGATTCAGGTTCCAGTGCCCGAAAGGGCGTGGGGGTTCAACTCCCCCCTCGCGCACAGCGAAGCCCCGCAGATCTACGGATCTGCGGGGCTTTTTTGTCGTCCGCTCCCCGGTGGCGTGGATTTCGGGGGCGGGCGGGATCAGCCGCGGCTGGCCGGGAGTTCGGCGCGGACCTCGAAGCCGCCGTCCTGGGTCGGCCCGGCGGTGAGGGTGCCGCCCAGCAGCTGGGCGCGCTCGCGCAGGCCGACCAGGCCGTGGCCGCCGCCCGGCAGGGTCTCGGCCGGACGCACCGGCGGGGCCTCGTTGCGGACCTCGACGCGCAGCCGGCGGCCCTTCGCCCGGACCCGGACGTGCACCGCCGCCTCCGGGGCGTACTTGGTGATGTTGGTGAGCGCCTCCTGGACGGTGCGGTAGGCGGCCCGCTCGACCGCCTCCGGCCACGGGCGGTCGCCGGGGACCAGCTCGGTGTCCGCGGCCAGGCCGCTCTGCTCGATCAGCCGGGGCAGGTCGGCCAGCCGGGGCTGCGGGGCGAGCGGGGCGTCCGGCAGTCCGCCGGTGCCGCGCAGCACCCCGACCATCTGCCGCAGCTCGTCCAGGGTCCGTACGGACAGTTCCCGGATGGTGCGGGCGGCGGTCACGGCGGCCGGGTCGGGGCTGCTCACCTGGAGCGCGCCCGCCTGGATGCTGATCAGGCTGACCTGGTGCGAGACCACGTCGTGCATCTCCCGGGCCAGCCGGCCGCGCTCGCTGATCAGCACCCGCTCGGCCAGCAGCCGGCTCTCCCGCTCCTGGCCACGGGTCAGCTCGTCCAGCCGGGCGGCCAGCTCCCGCCGGGTGCGGGCGAGCAGACCGGTGGCGGCCGGGCCGGCCGCCAGCATCACGGCCTGGATGGCGTCCAGTGCGGTGGCGCGGCTGAGGTCGAGGACGTCCTGGGGCAGCGGCCAGTGGAAGAACTCGACCAGCGCGAACAGGACGCCGCAGGGGATCACGACCCGGGGGCGGGGGCGCTCGGCGGCCACCGAGTAGACGGCCGTGATCGGGGCCAGCCAGATCTCGTCCACCCAGCTGCCCGGCATGGTGAGGAGCAGTGCCACCACCGGGAAGCGGCGGCGCCAGAACAGGGCGACGGCGGCCAGCGTGGACAGCGCCACCTGCCACCAGGCGGCCTCCCGGGCCACCAGGGCGGCGTCCAGCAGGGCGTACAGGACGGGCAGCAGCAGCATCAGCCAGGGGGCGGTGCACCAGGCCGGCAGCCGTCGGGACGGCAGTTGGTCGGCGGTCGTCATGCCCCGTCGCCGGGCTTGGGCCGGACCAGACCGGCCCGGTGGGCCAGGACGGCGGCCTGGACCCGGTTGGCGGCGCCGAGCTTGCCGAGGATCGCGCTGATGTGGTCCTTGACCGTGCCGGTGCCGAGGAACAGCCGGTCGGCGATCTCGGCGTTGGACAGGCCCTCGCCGAGCAGCGAGAGCACGTCCAGCTCGCGGCCGGTGAGGGTGCGGGCGAGCGCGGTGGCCTCGGCGTCCGGGCCGCCGCCGTCCACGTAGCCGCCGATCACGGTGCGGGTGACGGTCGGGGAGAGGATGTTGCCGCCGGCCGCGAGCACCCGGACGGCGTGCACCAGCTGGTCGGGGGCGGTGTCCTTGAGCAGGAAGCCGGCCGCGCCGGCCCGCAGCGCGGTGCCGATGTACTCGTCGGTGTCGAAGGTGGTGAGCATCGCCACGGCGGGCGGGTCGGGCAGGGCGCGCAGGCGGCGCAGCACCGAGATGCCGTCGAGGTCGGGCATCCGGATGTCGAGCAGCACCACGTGCGGGCGCAGCCGCTGGACGTGCTCCTCGGCCTGCCCGCCGGAGCAGTCGCCGACCACCTCCAGGTCGGCGGCGGAGCCGACGATCAGCCCCAGGCCGGAGCGGACCAGGATCTCGTCGTCGACGATCAGCACGCGGGTGGTGGTGATGGTGCCTCCTCGGTTCGGGCGGCCGGGTCGGGGCGGTCCGCGTGGGTCGTTTCGAGGGTAGGGGTAGGCGGGGCGGGGTGCCGAACGTGCGGCGGGCGGTCACCCCCGCCGTTCGGCGGGGGTGGGAATCCGCTACCCGGTTCACGCAATTCTCAGGCTGGGTGGGGAAACATGGAGTTGGCTGACTCTTTTCCGGCCGCTTCTCCATTTCGGGCGGTCGGCCGGGCGAGGTCGCCGGTCAGTCCGTCGGGCCCGAGCGGGCGCCCGGCGCCGGGCCGTTCGCGGATGCGCCCCACCATCTGATCGTTTGGAATTGAGCTGTGTCGTCCACTGTGAAGTCGGAGCCGTCCGCCACGTCCCCCGGGCCCCGGCCCGTCGACGAGCCCGGTCGCTGGCGTCCGAGGGCCGCCGCGGCCTCCGTCTGGTACCTGCGGCTGATCGCGCTGCTGAACGTGGCGACGGTCCTGCTGGTGCCCTTCCGGAACCAGGTCAGCGAGCACAACGAGGGTGAGTACTTCACCCCGTACCTGATGACCTCCGGGCTGGCCAGCGCGGTGCTGTCGGTCTTCCTCGCGATCGCGATGCGGCGGCGCAAGCGGGCCGCGTGGATCTTCAACACGGCGCTCGGCGGTCTCTTCGCGCTGCTCTACCTGGCGTTCATGCTGGTGCCGGACGAGCGCTTCAACAGGCACCCGCTCAACTACTTCTCCACCGTCCTGACCTGCCTGTTCGTCCTGGCGCTGCTGGTCGGGCGGAAGGAGTTCACGTCCAAGGGCGACAGCTCCAACCCGAAGACCGCGGCGGCCACCTTCGTCGGCGGGCTGGCGTTCGGCGGCGGGGTCGGCGCGCTGCTGGTCTGGATGACCAACGAGCTCTCCGGCGCCGGCTTCTGGGACCTGTTCCGGTACTCGGTCGGCCGGATGATCACGATCACCCCGACCGAGCACCTGCGCTCGGTGATCGCCGCGCCGACCTGGGTGAACGCCGCGATCAACGCGATGGGCGCGGTGCTCTTCCTGCTGGTGCTGTACGTCGCCTTCCGCAGCCCGCGCGGCAAGGAGCTGCTCACCGCCGAGGACGAGGCCAGGCTGCGCGGCCTGCTGGAGAAGCAGGGCGAGCGGGACTCGCTCGGCTACTTCGCGCTGCGCCGGGACAAGGCGGTGGTCTTCTCCCCCAGCGGCAAGGCGGCGGTCACCTACCGGGTCATCGGCGGCGTCTCGCTCGCCTCGGGCGACCCGATCGGGGACCCGGAGGCCTGGCCGGGCGCGATCGACGCCTGGCTGTCCGAGGCCCGCGAGCACGCCTGGGCGCCGGCCGTGATGGGCGCCTCCGAGGAGGCCGGGGTGATCTACGCCCGGCACGGGCTGGACGCGCTGGAGCTGGGCGACGAGGCGATCGTCGAGCTGGACGAGTTCTCGCTGGACGGCCGCGCGATGCGGGTGGTCCGGCAGGCCTACAACCGGGTCAAGCGGGCCGGGTACACGGTGCGGATCCGCCGGCACGAGGACATCTCCGAGGCGGAGATGGCCGAGCTGGTGGCCAAGGCCGACGAGTGGCGCGACGGGGCGACCGAGCGCGGCTTCTCGATGGCGCTCGGCCGGCTCGGCGACCCGGGCGACGGCCGCTGCGTGATGCTGGAGTGCCACGACGGGGACGGCGAGCTCAAGGCGCTGCTGAGCTTCGTGCCGTGGGGCCCGGACGGGCTCTCGCTGGACCTGATGCGCCGGGCCCGGGACACCGAGAACGGCCTGATGGAGTTCATGGTCATCGAGCTGCTGCAGCGCGCCGACGAGGTCGGGCTGAAGCGGGTGTCGCTGAACTTCGCGATGTTCCGTTCCGTCTTCGAGCGCGGTTCGCGCCTCGGCGCCGGCCCGGTGCTGCGGCTGTGGCGCTCGATCCTGGGATTCTTCTCTCGCTGGTGGCAGATCGAGTCGCTGTACCGCGCCAATGCCAAGTACCGCCCGATCTGGGAACCGCGTTACCTGCTCTTCGAGAAGAGCAGCGAGATTCCGCGGATCGGTATCGCGAGCGCGCGCGCCGAGGGTTTCATCGTCGCGCCGAGCCTGCCCGCCCTGTTCCGCCGCCGGCACGCCCGGGCCGCCGTGGTGGCGCCGCGGGTCCCGGTGGCGGCCCGGGACGGGAAGGGGTAGCCCTCCGTCGGGGGGCGGAGGGGACCGGCCGGTCGAATTGGGGGGCTGATGGGGGGATTGCCTCCCCCCAGAGGATGACCCGACTCCCCATCCGTGCCGATGTGGCTTTGTTAACTGGCTTCTAATGTTGGAGTAGTAGAGCGTTCGGGGATTCGGAGAAACTGTTGTGATGCACAGGACCCACGCGGGGGGCGTGCGAAAGGGGCCGCTGGCAATCGCCGGAGCGGCCGCTGTCGCCGAGTGGGGAACGCTGTTCGCGACGGTCCGGGACGCGGTGGTGCGAAAGAAGTTCGCCGCCGTTCCCCTGGCCACCGTCGCGACGTTTCTGATCCTGCTGTTCAGCGTCGTCCAGCACCTGCCGGGCGGCGAGCGTTTCGTGAACAACATCGGGGTGGTGCGGGCGGCGCTGCCGCTGGACGTCTCGCTGCTGCGGACGCCGCTCTCCCTGTACGTGCCGGCGCTGGACCTTCCGGTCTGGGGGGCGCTGGCCCAGGTGTTCGTGGTCTTCTCGATCGCCGAGATCGTGCTCGGCCGGCGGATGACCCTGGTGGTCGCCTACACCTGCACCCTGGCGGGCACGCTGTTCGCCCGGGTCGGCGTGGCGATCGGGCCGCACCACCTGTTCGGCTTCCCGAAGTGGGTCGCCTACGTGCGGGACACCGGGCCCTCGGCCGCGGTGGTGGCGCTGGCGATCTGCATCGCGTTCCGCTGCCGGGCCTGGCTCACCGCCGGCCTGGTGGTGGCGGTGATGATCGGCGAGGCGGTCGTGCTGCCGAACCTGGCCGGTCTGGAGCACGTGGTCGCGGTGATCACCGCGCTGCTGATCGCCGTCTCGGTCGAGGTCTTCGGGGACTTCTGGCCGCGGGTGCTGGCCGGGGTCGGCGCCGCCGCCTCGGTGGCCGCGGCCGCCTCGCGGGAGGTCGCGGTGGAGGCCCGGCGGCGCACCTCGGCGGGGGCCGTCATCCCCTGACGGGCGCCGACCGCGCTCAAGCCGGCCGCGTACGGGTGCCCGTACGCGGCCGTTCGGCGTCCGGGGCCCCTCGGTGCGGCCGTCAGGCGTGCGGGAGCGGGAGCTCGAACCAGACGACCTTGCCCACCGCCTTGCGGGCGGTGCCCCAGCGCTCGGCGAGCTTGGTGACCAGGGTGAGGCCGCGGCCGGTCTCGCCGAGCTGCTCGGCCGGCTCCAGCGAGGGCAGGTTGTGGTTGTCGTCGCTGACCTCGACCAGCAGTTTGTCCACCCGGATCAGCTGGAGCTTCACGGTGTCCCGGGCGACCCGGACGGCGTTCGTCACCAGCTCGCTGACCAGTAGCTCGGTGGTGTCGCTGAGCGCCTCCAGGTGCCAGCCGGCCAGCTGCTCGCGGACCAGCGAGCGGGCCCGGCCGACCTCGCGGTGGTCCACGGTGAGGTCCCAGGTGGCCACCTCGGACGGGGCGACCCCGTCGAAGCGGGCCACCAGCAGGGCGACGTCGTCCTTGCGGTCGTCCGAGTGCAGTCGGCGCAGCACCACGTCGCAGGCCTGCTCGGGGCTCTCCCGGGGGTCGATCAGGTTGCCGCAGAGCGCGGCCAGGCCGGCTCCTATGTCCCCGCCCCGGACCTCGACCAGGCCGTCGGTGCAGAGCACCAGCATCGAGCCGTCCGAGACGTCGATGGTCTTGGCGACGAACGGCACCCCGCCGACGCCGATCGGGGCGCCGGCCGGGATCTCCAGCAGCTCGCCGGTGCCGTCCGGGTGCACCAGGACGGGCGGGACGTGGCCGGCGCTGGCCAGCTCGCAGGTCCGGTTGATCGGGTCGTAGACCGCGTACAGGCAGGTCGCGAGGTGGTCGTCGCCGAGCTTGTGGGCCAGGTTGTCCAGGTGGCGCAGCAGCTGGCCGGGCGGCAGGTCCAGGGCGGCGAGGGTCTGCATCGCGGTGCGGAAGCGGCCCATCGCGGCGGCGGAGTGGATGCCGTGGCCCATCACGTCGCCGACCACCAGGGCGACCCGGCTGCCGGGCAGCTGGATCGCGTCGAACCAGTCGCCGCCGACCTCGGCCTTGGGGTCGCCGGGCAGGTAGCGGTGGGCGATCTGCACGCCGGGGATCTGCGGCGGGCGGGTCGGGATCATCGAGCGCTGCAGGGTGGTGGCGACCCTGGCCTCGGCGCGGTGCAGCCGGGCGTTGTCCAGCGACAGCGCGGCGCGGACGGCCAGCTCCTTGAGCGTCGCGGCGTCGCTCTCGTCGAAGGGCGCGCGGTCCGGCAGCCGGAGCAGCTTGAGGATGCCCAGCACGGTGCCGCGGGCGGAGAGCGGGACGACCAGCATCGAGCGGCCGGTGACCACCGGGGTCAGCCGGGCGTCGCCGAGCGCGATCGCGTAGTCGACCGCGACGTCCGGGCTGACCACCGGGACCAGCACCGGCTGGTTCAGCTGGAGGGCCATCCCGGGCGGGGTGCGGCGGGGCATGCTGACCAGCGAGCCCTCGGAGAGCACGTGGTCCCAGACGCCGCCGGTCTCGTTGTAGACCAGGGCGACCCGGCGCAGCATGGTGTCGTCGTCCGGGCGGGCGGCCGGCAGCTCGGAGTCCGAGATCAGCCCGTCCACCAGGTCCACGCAGGCGAAGTCGGCGACCCGGGGGACCAGCACCTGGCAGAGCTCGTGGGCGGTGAAGCCGAGGTCCAGCGTGGTGCCGACCTTGCCGCCGACCTCGTTCAGCAGGGCCAGCTGCTCGCCGGCCTGCCCGTTGGTGAGGAACGGGCCGAGCCGGCCGCCGGTCGGGCCCTCGCCGCCCGCGGGGGCAGGGACCGGGACGGCGGCGGGCGGGGCCTGGTCGGTGCGCAGCGGCGGACGGCCGGTGGCGGACGGCTCGACGGTGGCGTGCTCGATGGCTGCGGCTCCTGCGGTGGGCGGGGGCACCTCCCGGCCGGAGGCGGGGGGAGGGACGGACGGGCCGGCGCCCGCCGAGCCGCCGCCGACGGCGGCCACCGGCCGGACGGCGGAGGGGGCCGCGGGCTGGGCGGCGGGGCGGTCCGGGGTCTCACGCTGGACGGGCAGCGGGCCGGGCGGACGGCGGCCGGGCGCGCCCTGCTCGGGCTGCGGCGGCGGGCCGACCCGGGCGACCCGCTGCTGGGGCGTCGGGTAGCGGCGGCCGAGGCCGGCGGCCGCCTGCGCCCTGCCGGTTTGGGCGTCGGCGGGCAGCACCGGCAGCACGGTGGCCGGGTCCAGCCGCAGGGCGGGCAGTCCGCCCCGTTCCAGCGCGGCCAGCAGCGCCGCGCGGTGGGCGGCGGGCAGCAGCCGGACCAGCGGCTCGGGCACCGGCAGGCCGGCCGGGGTGAGCGCCGCGGCCAGGGCGTGGAAGCCGCCCCGGACGCCGGGCGCGGCGGCGAAGGGGAGTAGCCGCTCGCCGAGCGCGAGCCGCGGCCCGGTGGCGCGCAGCGGGCGGGCGTCGGCGGCCAGCGCCAGCAGCCCGCCGACCGGGCCGGGCAGCGGGTACGCCCACCAGAGCACGTCGCGCTGGTGCTCCTCGCGGTCGGTGACGGTCAGCCTTCCGATCCAGGGGCAGCCGTCGGCGGTCCGCTCGGCGAGGGTGTCGAACGCGTCGCAGGGGCGGCGGACGGAGCAGCGTTCGAGCACCCGCGACTCCAGGGCGGGCAGCAGGCCGGAGGCCGGGCGGTCGTGGGCGACGTCGGCGCGGTGGCCGAAGAGCTCCTCGGCGGCTCGCCCCCACCGCGCGATCCGGCCGGACCGGTCGACCAGGACGGGGGCGAGCCGGACCAGGGCGGCCACCCCCGTCGGGTGGTCGCCCGGCGCGGTTCCGTCGCCCGCCGGCCGCGGTGTGGAGTTGGACTCGGCCACCATGGATTCGCTCTGCTCCCGCCTGGCCGCCGCGCCCGGGGCGGCCGTCTCTCCGGAGGAAGGCACGCTGTGCGGATACCAGCGAAGCACGGACCGGGCCGGGCTCGACACCGAAACGGGGAGATTCCTCAGGATCGGTTGCGTGTCGCGCGCCGCACGCCGGTCCGTACCCCCGGTTCACCCGGACGGGGCCCGCGATCACGGCGGTAGGGTGGCAGGCCGGACCGCCCGTACGAGTGGTCCGCAGGACGCCGCCGGCCGGACGAGACAGAGGCGAGAAGTTGAGCGCGCAGAGCCCCGCCCGCTGGACCGACCCGGAGCAGCAGGCACTGGAGGAGCGGGTCGCCGCCGCCGAGCTGGCCTGG
This sequence comes from Kitasatospora sp. NPDC001119, assembly GCF_053598475.1. NCBI lineage: Bacteria > Bacillati > Actinomycetota > Actinomycetes > Kitasatosporales > Streptomycetaceae > Kitasatospora > Kitasatospora sp. NPDC001119. Next base: position 183,564 of record NZ_JBSFKI010000002.1, on the reverse strand, counting down.
CTCAGCATGGACGTGGACGTCCAGACGCTGCGGGTCGAGATCGACAACTTCGCGCTGATCCACCACCAGCTGCTCGGCCCGCTCTACGCCCGGCTGGACGAGCTGGACGCGCTGGTCGCCGAGGCCGTGGCGGCCCGCACCGGCCTGCCGGAGGACCTGCGCCGGGCCGCCGAGGCGCGCCGGCAGGTCGACGAACTGCCCGACCTGGACGCGCTGTTCGACTCGGTGCGGGAGCAGACCGGCCAGGACGGCGAGCCGGCCCCGCCGCCGCCCGCCGCGCCGGAGCGGGTGCGGCCCGGCAAGGAGGCCCAGCGGATCTACCGCGAGCTGGTCCGCCGCGCCCACCCCGACCTGACCACCGACCCGGGCGAGCAGCAGCGCCGGGCCGCCTTCCTGGTCCGGGTCAACGAGGCCTACGCGTACGGGGACGCGGGCGCGCTGGGGGCCCTGGCCGCCGAGTGGTCCACCGCGCCGGAGGCCGCGCCGGCCGTCGACTCCCCCGACCGCTCGGACTGGCTGCGCCGCCGGCTGGACTGGCTGACCGCCAAGATCGCCGAGACCGCCGCCGAGCAGGTCCGGCTGGAGCAGACCCCGATGGGGCAGCTGCTCGCCCTCGCCCCGCAGGACCCGGACCGGCTGCTGGAACAGCTCGCCGAGGAGCTGCTGGCCAAGGCCGCCGGGCAGCAGGCCGAGCTGGCGCGGCTGCTCGGCGGCCCGGCCCCGGCGGACGGCCCGTCCTCCGGCGCCCACGACACGGCGCCGGTGGGCGACAATGGCACGCACCCGACCCAATCCCAGGAGAGCCACACGATGTTCCCGCAGATCCCCTCCGCCGACGCCGCCGCCGTGCCCGCCGACGCCGCCCTGCTGGACGTGCGCGAGCAGGACGAGTGGGACGCCGGCCACGTGGACGGCGCCCTGCACATCCCGATCGGCGAGGTGATCGCCCGGCTCGGCGAGCTGCCGGACGAGAAGCTGTACGTGCTCTGCCGGGTCGGCGGCCGCTCCGCGCAGGTCGTCCAGTACCTGGTGCAGCAGGGCCGGGAGGCCGTGAACGTGGACGGCGGGATGTACGCCTGGCAGGGCGCGGGCCGTCCGATGGTGAGCAGCACCGGCCAGGAGGCCTTCGTCCTCTGACGGCCCCCGCCCCACGGCCCTTAGGGCAGGATGGGCGCGCGCGAGCGCGCCGGCACCGGGCCGGCGGTGCCCGCCGACCGGTCGGGGGAGGCCATGACCGAGACGACGGACCGGCCGGCTGCCGGACGGGCCTGGTCCAGGCCCGCGCAGCTGGTCCTCGGCTTCGCCGGGGCGGTGCTGGCCGGCGGCACCGGGCTGTTCCTCGCCGCGGTCTTCCTGCACGTCGCGCCCGCCAACTCGGTGTCCCGGCAGTACCGGGACGAGGTCGACGGCCTGGTGTACCCGGAGTTCGAGCAGAACTGGAAGCTGTTCGCGCCCAACCCGCTCCAGCAGAACGTGAGCGTGGACGCCCGGGTCCGCACCGCCGCGCCCGCCGGGGCCACCCGTACCGGGGACTGGATCGGGCTGACCGCGCAGGACATCGCCGCGATACGGGGCAACCCGGCGCCCAGCCACGTCGACCAGAACCTGCTGCGCCGGGCCTGGGACTTCTACGACGGCACGCACAACCCTCAGGACGAGAGCCCGGCCTCCCCGCGCGGCCGGCTCGCCGAGCAGTACCTCAAGCGGATCGCCCTGCAGCGGATCGGCCGGGAGGCGGACGGCGAACGGGTCCTGGAGATCCAGTTCCGCTCGACCGCGGTCACCGTCCCGCCGCCGTCCTGGAGCGGCGAGCCCGCGCCGGCGGCGCCCCGGGTGCGTGAGCTGCCGTGGTGGCCGGTGGCGGACGAGGACTACCGGGGGCTGCTCGGATGAACGAGGCGACGGTACGGGCCGACGGGGCGCTGCCGCCGGGTGCGGCGGTGCCGTCCGGCGGTGTGCCGCGGCAGGCCGGGGCCGGGCGGCCGGCGGAGCCCGGTGCGGCGCGGGAGGCGCGGCAGGCGCGCGGGCCGCGGGCGCCGCTCGGGCGGGCGGCGGAGGCCTTCACCGGACGGGTGCTCGGCCGCCACCAGGCCGCGGTGGTGCGGATCGGCTTCGGGCTGGTCTGGCTGGCCTACCTGCTGCGCGAGTGGCCCCACCGGCGGGTGCTGTACGGCGACCGGTCCCCCTGGTCGACGGAGCTGGCCCAGCGGCTGCTGGCCGACAACGGGGCGCTCACCGTGCTGCCCTGGTTCGGCGGGCGGCTCTGGTTCGAGCTGGTCTACCACCTGGCGGTGCTGGCCGCCCTGGCCGTGCTGCTGGGCTGGCGGACCAGGGCGAGCACGGTGCTGTTCCTGGTCACCGTGCTGTCCCTGCAGAACCGCGACGTCTTCCTCGGCGACGGCGGCGACAACGTCGTCCACCTGATGGCGGTCTACCTGGTCTTCACCCGCTGCGCCGAGGTCTGGTCGCTGGACGCCCGAAGGCCCCGGCCGGGGCGGACCGGGGTGGTGCTCTGGGCGGTGCTCGGGGCCGTCCTGGCGGCCTGTCAGTTCGGCGGCTTCGCGGGCGACACCCTGACCTGGACCGACCGGGCCTTCCCGTACCTCGGCTGGTCGCCGCTGTTCTGGGGGCTCTGGGCGGTGGCCGGGCTCTGGTGGACGCTCGGCCGGCTGCGGCCGGACGGCGAGCCGCGGGCGGTGCTCGACGCACTGGCGACCATGGTGCACAACTGCGCGATGCTGGTGATCGCCGTCGAGGTGGTGCTGATCTACGCCACGGCCGGCTGGTACAAGGTGCAGGGCTCGCGCTGGCAGGACGGCACCGCGCTGTACTACCCGCTGCACCTGGACTACTTCGCCCCCTGGCCGGGGCTGTCCACGCTGGTCGGCTCGGCGCTGCTGCCGGTCTTCCTGGTCTCGTACGGCACCGTGGTCCTCCAGGTGGCGTTCCCGTTCACGCTGGTCAACCGGCGGGTCAAGAACGTCCTGCTGGCCGTCATGGTGCTGGAGCACGCGGGGATCGCGGTGGTGCTCGGGCTGCCGGTGTTCTCGCTCGCGATGATCGCGGCGGACGCGGTCTTCCTGCCGACCGGGGCCCTGCTGTGGGTGGCGGCGCGGCTCCGCCGGAGGTCGGGCCCGGCCCCGGAGATCACGCCCTAGGATGGCGCTATGTCCTGGTTCGCCGCACTTCGTGACACCGCGCGGACCGGGCTCACCCTGGACCGGGCGCTCACCGACCCCAAGCGGGCGGTGCGCGGGGCGGTCGCGGTGGCGCTGGTGCTCTTCCCGACCCTCGCGCTCGGCGGGGTCGCGCTCGCCACCTCGGCCGCGATGGGCGCGTTCATCGCCGGCTCGGCGACCTTCCAGCGCAGCTTCCGGCCCCGGGCCAGCCTCGCCGTCGCGGCCGGGGCCGGACTCGGCATCAGCACCTTCCTCGGCTACCTGGCCGCCGGCGTCCCCGGACTGTTCCCGGTACTGCTCGCGGTCTGGGCCTTCGGCGCCGGGCTGGCCTGGGCGATCGGGCCCACCGCCGGGGTGGTCGCCACCAACACCGTCTCGGTGATGCTGATCGTCGTCCAGCTCCCCGTCAGCACCGTCACCGCGCTCAGCCACGGGCTGGTCGCCGCCCTCGGCGGGGTCGTCCAGGCCACCGTCATCACCGTCTGGCCGATCGGCAGCTGGACCGCCCAGCGGCAGGCCCTCGCCGACACCTACGCCGAACTCGCCGACTACGCCCGGCGGTTGCGGCAGGACCCGACCGCGCACGTGGACCCGGAACCGTTCATGACGGCCCGCCACGCGGCCGCCCTCACCCCCTGGCAGGACCGCCACCGGCCGCCCGAGCTGCGCGGCCTGCGCGGCATCGCCGAGCGCATCCGGCCCACCCTCGCCGCACTCGCCGACCCCAAGGTGGGCGCCCCCGAGGAGGGGCCCGAACGGGACCGGGCCCGGGAGGTGCTGGCGGCCGCCGCCGAGGTCATGGACGCCCTCGCCCGGGCGATCCGCACCGGCGACCCGGTCCGGCTCCCCCGCTCCGCGCCCTCGCTCACCCTGGTCGGCTCCGACGACGGGCCGCGGCTCCAGGGCGCGGCCCGGCGCTCGGCCCGGCGGCTCGGCGGGCTGCTGCGCAAGGCCGCGGACACCCTGGACCGCAACGACGAGGACACCATCACCACGCCCGTGGTCGGGGCCGGCGGGGCGCTGCGCAAGCCCACCATCGCCCGGATGCTGCCGGTCGCGGCGCGGGCCGTCCGGCGGCAGCTGCACCCGCGCTCGGCGATCTTCCAGCACGCCGTCCGGCTCGCCGGGGTGGTCACCGTCGCCTACCTGCTGGCCCGGCTCGTCGGGTTCCACCACGGGTACTGGGCGCCGATGACCGCCGCGATGGTGATGCGGCCGGACTTCGCGCAGACCTACAGCCGGGGCGTCGCCCGGCTGGCCGGGACGGTGGTCGGAGTCGCCGTCTCGACGCTCGTGGTGCAGCTGCTCCACCCCGGGGAATGGGTGCTGGCCGCGCTGGCGGTGGTCTGCATCGGCGGGGCGTACCTCGCGTTCCGCACCGGGTACGCGCTCACCACCGTCGGGATCTCCACGTACGTGGTGTTCCTGCTCGGGCTGCAGGAGGGCAACCCGCTGGTGACGGCCTTCGAACGGGTCGGGCTCACCCTGCTCGGCGGGTCGATCGCGCTCGTCACGTACGCGCTGTTCCCGACCTGGCAGACCGCCCGGCTCGGCGAACGGCTCGCCGAGTGGCTGGCGGCCGCCGGACGGTACGCGGGAGCGGTGATCGCCTGCTACGAGAAGCCGGCGGCGCCGCGCGGGCGGGTCGTGCGGAGCGCGCTGCTGGACTCGCGGGAGGCGCGGTCCGAACTGATCCAGGCGATGCAGCGGGCCGACGCCGAACCGGGACGGCACGAGACCGGGCTGGCCGGGGTCAGCCGGCGCCAGATCGACCGGGCCCGGGCGGCGGTCGGGGCCCTCGGGCGGGCGGCCGTCCTGCTGGAGGCCCACCTGCCGGCGGCGGACGCGGAACCCGTGCCGGGGACCGGGGAGTACGCGGAGGAGCTGCGGCTGGCGACGGCGCTCGCGGCGGCGGCGCTGCTGACGGGGCAGGCGGTGGAGTTCGGGGCGGTGCGGGATGCGCAGGCGCGGTTGGAGGAGGGGTTGGCGGGGGCGCCGGCGGGGGTGCAGCGGGATGTGGTGCGGGCGGGGGTTCGGTTGGTGGGGCAGGCCCTGCGGGACTTGGAGCGGGCTCTGCGGGGGTCTTCTGTGGGGGAGGGCTCTCGGGAGGGTGGGGGGCCGGGGGCGGCTCCGGGGGTGGCCGCTCCGGGGGCTGGGTGATTTTCAGACTGCCAACCCTGGAGGTGGGGCGTTCAGACCGTTGGCAGTCTGAAAATCACCCGTCACGCCCCTCTCCGCGGCCACCCCCTGCGCCACCCCCTCCCGCAGCGCGTCCCTCTCGCCAGAGGGGAGGGGCGGGGCGGGTGGGGGTGCGGGAGGTGGCCCTGGTGCGGGAGGTGGGGGGCTGAGGGGGTGGGTGTTGAGGGGAGTGGGGCTGTCAGGCGGCGTGGGCGGCTTGGAGCCAGTTGGTGAACTCGCAGGCGAAGTGCCACTGGTGGCCGATGGGGAGGAGGTCGGGGGCGGCTTCGGGGAACTGGACGGTGAGGCGGATGCGGAGGCCGTCGGGGGTGTCGGCGAACTCGTGCATGACGTGGAGGACTTCGGTGCCGTCGGCGAGGGTGCCGGTGCCGCCGATGCGGACGGGGAAGGTGGCGTTGCCGGGGGTGTCGTGGAAATGGAGGAAGAAGCGGGTCGGGGTGGTGCCGAGGGTTTCGATGATCTCGACCCGGTCGCCGGTGGAGTCGGCGAGGTAGTGCTCGGGGTTGGCGGCGAGGAGGGCGGTGCGGTCGCCGGAGTGGAGGCGGGTCTGCCACCAGGTGAGGAAGGTCCGGGCGTCGATGCCGGTGGCGGTGAGTTCGGTGACGGCGGTGCTCCAGTGGCCGGCGGAGGCCTGGGCCCAGGTGGTCAGGGCGGTGTCGGCGGCGGTGGTGTCGGGGGTGAGGAGTTCGCGGGTGCGGGTGTCGCCGAGGCGCTGCTTGAGGAGGTGCAGGGCGGCGCGGGCGCGGTCGAGTTCCCAGGCGAGGACGGCCTCGCGGGGGTGGGGGGTGCCGTCGATCTCGGTGCGGATGGTGAGGCTGGTCGGCATGGTGGCGCTCCTCCGGGAGAGGCGGAGAGTTTTTCTCCGCTTCTGGTGACGCTAGCATAGGGGGAGAGATTTTCTCCGGTTAGGGAGTTGTGGATGAGGGCCGACGCGGAACGCAGCCGGCGCAGGATCCTGGACGCCGCCTGCGAGGTGTTCCTGGAGCGGGGCCCGGACGCCCCGTTGGACGCGGTGGTGCGGCGGGCCGGGGTCGGCCCGGGCACGCTCTACCGGCGCTTCCCGGACCGGGAGGCGCTGGTCCGAGCGCTGGTCACCGACCTGCTGGCCCGGCTCGGCGAGGCCGCGCAGGAGGCGCGGCGCGTCGAGGCGGACCCTTGGCAGGCGCTGCGCCGCTTCGTGCACGCCGCCGCCGATCTGCGGATGGGGGCGGCGATCGTGGTGCTGCTGGAGCGCCTGGTGGTGGACGAGGAGCTGCTGGCGGTCCGGCGGGGCACCGTGGAGGCCGTCGAGGATCTGCTGCGCGCCGCGCGGGAGGCCGGGCGGCTGCGCCCCGACGTCGGGATGGGGGACCTGGTGCTGCTCTGCGTCCGGGTGTCCCGTCCGCTGCCGGGCGCCCTGGCGGCGCTGGACGCGGACGGCTCGCTGGTCCACCGGCACCTGGACCTCGCGCTGGCCGGCCTGGCCGCCACGACGGACGGCCCGCCGGGGCGGGCGCTCGGTTTCGACGAGGTGATCGCCGCGGCGGGGCGCCCGGGGGAGACGATGGCGGAGTGAACAGGACGGACGAGGACGGGCTGGTGCGGGCGTGGCGGGCGGCCGAGCGGGAGCCGGGGGCGGTGCTGCTGGACGGCTTCCACGCGCTGAAGCACGCGCTGCGGTTCGGCGGCGAGGTGCGGCGGGTGCTGACCGCGGACCGGGGCGCGCTGCTGGCGCTGGCGGGTGAGTTGGCGCCGGACGTCGTTCCGGCGCTGGAGGGGCTCGCGGTGGAGCTGCCGGAGGCGGCGCTGCGGGGGCTGGTGCCGCGGCTGCACCCGACCGGGGTGGTCGCGCTGGCGGTGCGGCCCGGGGTCGAGGCGAACCGGGCGGTGCTGGGCCGGCTGCCGCGCCGGGCGCCGGTGGTGCTGTTGGAGAACCCGCGCAACCTGGGGAACGTCGGGGCGGTGATCCGGCTCGCGGCGGGCTTCGGTGCCACCGGGGTGGTGACCACCGGGGACCTGGATCCGTGGCACCCGAACGTGCTGCGGGGGAGCGCCGGGCTGCACTTCGCGACCGCAGTGGAGCGGCTGGCCCTGCCGGAGCTGCCGGACGGGCCGCTGTACGTGCTGGACCCGGAGGGCGCGGACATCCGGGACGTGCCGTTCCCGGACGACGCGCTGCTCGCCTTCGGGACGGAGCGGCACGGTGTGTCGGCGGAACTCAAGGACCGCGCCGACCGGTTGGTGGCGGTGCCGATGCGGCCCGGGGTGTCCAGCTTCAACCTGGCGACCAGCGTCGGGATGGGCCTGTTCCACTGGATGTCGGGGAAGCGCTGAGGCGCGGCGCCCGGGTGGGCACCGCGCCTCGGAGGGGGCGTCAGGAGAAGAGCCGGCGCCAGGTGTCGGGGCCCGGGTAGCCGTCGGCCTCGCTGCCGCGCCAGCCCTGGGCCTGCTGGAAGGCCTGGACGGCCCGGCGGTCGCTCTCCGTCCAGCGCGGTCCCGGGCCGACGCTGTACGAGCCGCCGAAGCCCTTGCGGACCAGCTGCTCGCCGAGCTGCCGGATGTGGTCGTTGCTCTGGCCGGGCCCGAAGTACTGCGCGCCGGGGAAGGCGGAGCCCCCGGTGACGGGCGGCGGCGGAGGCGGCAGCGGGGTGCCTCCCCCGCCGCCGATGTTGCGGCCCTTGCCGTTGACCAGGTAGTCCCAGGTGTCCTTGCCGGGGATGCCGTCGGCCTCGGCGCCGCGCCAGCCCTGGGCCTGCTGGAAGGCCTGGGTGGCCTTGCGGTCGGCCTCGCCCCAGCGCGGGCCGGGGCCCTCGGAGTAGAACCCGGCGCCGCCGCGCTGCACCAGCAGTTGGCCGAGCCTGGTGACGGACGCGTTGTTGGCGCCGGGGCCGAACTTGTCGGCCCCGGGGAAGGCGGTGGAGGAGGTGCCGCCGCCGTCGTTGCTGCCGGAGGACAGGCCGGTGTAGCGGTACGGGACGTAGGAGCCGGAGTTGTTCCAGTACGCGTACGGGGTGGAGCGCTTCTTGGCGGATGGGCCGGTCTGCTCGTAGGCGACGTACTTGGTGCGGGAGGAGTCGGCCCAGCCGCCGAAGATCGTGACGTGCGAGCCGGCCTGGGGGTTGGCCGGGTTGTTGTAGATGAGGACGTCGCCGGGCTGGAGGTCGTTCTTGCCGATCCGTTCGGCGAAGTTGGGCAGTGTCCAGGTGGTCTGACTGCTGCCCAGGCCCCAGGCCATCGAGACGAAGCCGGAGCAGTCCTGGCGGTAGCCGTCCGACCAGTAGCGGCTCATGCTGTACGGCACGCCCTGGTCGACCCAGGTCTGGGCGCGCTGGATGATCTGGGCCCGGGTGAGCGGCGCCGCGGCGGCGCGCGGCGCGGCGAAGGTACGGGCGCCGGGGGCCTGGCCGTAGAGGCCGCTGACCTCGCCCTGGGGGGTCTGGGACTGGCTGCTGCTGTTGCCGCCCGGGGTGGGGCCGGGCGCGGGGGCCGCGGTGGCGGTGCCGGCGGCGGCCGCTCCGCCGCCCAGCGCGGTGCCCACGGCGGCCATCAGGACGGCGGCCCGGCGGCGGACGCTGCGGGCGGAGGCGTGTCCGCCCTCGTGGACGGGCGCGGCGTGCAGCCGTGCTCGTCGGCGGGCGTTGCAGCCCCCGCATATGCAGTCCTCCGCCGGTTCGACGTCGTCGAACTCGATGAGCGGGGACAGGGGGTCGGTCAGGGTCATGCTCCGCCTCTTTCCCGGACTATTCCGCGTGTTATCCGGACCAAAGTCCCAAAGCGGGCGCGATGAGTCACGGTGGGTTAGGCCGAACGGGTGAGACCCGTTCGGCTCCCGGGCGTGGCGTGGGTCGGTGGGAGGGCTTAGGAGAGGTGAGGCGGGGTCAGCGCGGGATGGCGGGCGAGTACTCCGGGTCGGTCCAGGTCAGCGGGGTGGCGTCGGCCAGTTCGAGCACGCCGGTGACGGTCAGTTCGACCATCCGCTCGGCGCCCGGGACGCCCTGCCGGGCCTCCTCGGACCAGTCGGTGCGGGCCTCGCCGGTGACGAGCAGCGCCCCGCCGGTCTCCCAGTCGGGCAGCAGCAGGCCGGCCCGCGGGTCCAGCTCCAGGTTCCCGAGCGTCAGGAACATGCTGTTGCCCGGGTACTCGGGCCAGCGCAGTCGGTTCGGCGCCACCGGTTCCAGGAAGCCGGGGAAGCCGCCGCGGTGGGAGGCGTCCACGCTGCCGTCCGGGCCGGTGCTGGCGATGAAGAAGGTGTCCGCGGTGGCCGCCGCCAGCCGCTGGGCGGTGGTCAGCACCGGTCCGGCGGCGACCGTACGGGGCGGGCCGGCGGCCGGGCGGTCCGTCGGGGTGCGGCGCTGGATGTACTTCGGGCAGTTGGCGACCACCTCGTCGGCGTGCACCCGCAGTCCGCCCCGGCCGTCCGGGACGGAGCGGCCGTTGAGCCGCATCCGGCGCCGGCCGGCCGGGTCCAGCGTGATCGTGCCGACCCGGGCGGGGCCGGCCAGTGCCTCGGCCAGGGGGTCGGCCCCGGCCGGGAGGGCGGCGACGGCCATGGTGCGTTCGTCCGGGGCGGTGAGGAAGCCCGCCGGGCCGGCCAGCTGGGTGGCCCAGACCCGGCCGTCCCGGTCGGCGGCGCCGAGGACCAGCATCCGGCGCTCGGCCAGGAAGCGGGCGGCGACCGCCGGGACGGTGCGGCGGATCGACCGGCCGGCGTGGTCGGCCCGCTCGGTCCGGCCGGCCCGGGCCTGGGCGGCCCGCTCGCCGGGGTGGTACGGCGTGCTGGTGGTGGTCATGGCCGGGCCCGGTTCCTAGAAGAACCCGCAGGTCGGGGCGGTGGCGGTGGGGGCGGCGGCCGCGGTCCCGGCCACGCCGGTGCGGGTGTAGACCTCCAGCCGGATGCCGTCCGGGTCGGTGAAGAAGATGCCGCCGGAGGCCGAGCCCTCGCTGTGCGGGACGACGCCGTCGTAGGCGAACTCGGCGCCGAGTTCGCGCAGCAGCCGCTCGGTGGCGCGGACCTCGTCGAGGCTCTCGACCTCGAAGGAGAGGTGGTGCAGGCCGGGGTTGCCGGGGGCGAAGCGGCCCGCGCTCTGCTGCCAGAGCGTCACCACCAGGCGGCCGTCGCGGCCGAGGAAGGCGTGGCGGCGCTCGGGGTCGGTGCCCTCGGCGGTGACGTCGAGGCCGAACACGGCGCGGTAGAAGGCGATCGAGCGGGCCAGGTCGGTGACGTTCAGGCCCACGTGGCCGGTCTGCAGGGTGCGGAGCTGGGCGGTGCTGGACATGCCTGGTCACTCCCGGAGGCTTCGGCTGCCGGTGAGGCAGCTGCCTAACCGGTATTCACGAGAGTAGGAGTTAGGTGATGCAGCGTCAACCAGTGGAGGGAGCCGGAAGGGTCAGGTCTTCGGGCGGGCATGCGAAAGACCCGCCGGACCGTGAGGTCCGGCGGGTCTCGAAGGAGCGGAAGGGCTACGCCCACTCCCAGCGGATGCCGATGTGGCCCGGCTGCTGGTCCGGGGCCAGGACGTGGGCGCTCGCCGAGGCGCCGATCCACAGCTGCTCGCGGCGGTGGTCGACGTCGGCCCCCGGCTCGCGGTCGTAGCGCTCGCAGTGCGCCGGGACGGCCGCCGGGTCGAAGTGCACCTGGAGCACGTACTCGCGCACCGGGGTGGCGAAGCGGCGGCTGTACTCCGTGGTCGGGCCGCCGGGCGGGATCTCCACCTCGTACTCGAAGACCGTGCTGTCGCCGAGGCCGAGCGGGCGGTCCAGCATCAGCTCGCCGACGATCAGCCCGGCCTCCGGGCGGCGGCGCACCCGGCCCAGCCGGCCGTGCCGCACCGCGGTGATCTCCGGGCAGCCGGCCGCCTCCTCGTCGGCCATGTGCACCACCAGGCAGCGGCCGACGCCGCCGACCGTGGCGCGCACCACCTGGCGCATCCGCAGCAGGTTGCCGCGCCGCTCGGCGTCCACGTAGTAGGAGTCGTGGATGCTCAGGCGCTCCAGTTCGCCGGCCGGCGGGGCGTTCAGCTCGGCGAAGATGTTGGCGATCTCCTGCTCGCCCGGCCAGACGTCCTCCAGCCCGAGGTGGCAGGTGTTGGCCGCGGCGGCCCAGCGGCCGCGCGGGCGCGGCGGGCCGAGCAGCGAGGAGAGCGCGCTGTGCGGCAGCCCGAGCAGCTCCTCCAGCAGGTGGACGGCGCGCAGCGAGCTGGCCCGCTCGGGCTGGCTGCGGCCGCGCCGCCAGTAGCTCAGGGTCGTGACGCTGACCCTGACGCCGCGCCCGGCGAGGGCGGCGCGGATGCGGTCCAGGCTGAGGCCGCTGGCCTCGATCGCGAGGTGGAGGGTGTCCGCGAAGCCGCCGACCGGGGCGAGCCGGCCGGGGGGCGGTCCGGGGGTGGCGGGAGTCGGGCCGGGCGGCCCGGGCGGGCCCGGGCGCTCCGTGTGCGATCCGACCAGCCGCAGCCGCGCGGCGTCCTGAGGTTGCTGTGCGGCCATACGGTGACCCTCCCCACCAGGTGAGTTCGGCGGGACCGGGTCGGCGCCGGGGCGCGCCGCCAGCGGCTTCACCGAGCTTTGGGGAACCCTATGCACGGTCGAGAGGCTACGTCATCAGTCGTGCGTATGACAGTGGTCACGGCAGGTGGACCGAAGGGTTATCGATCTTGAAACAGTCCGGAAACACGGGCCGCTGACCGGGGCCCGACCGGGCCGGCGGACGGCTCCGGCAGGGCCCGGGACGGACACCGCCGGGGCGGGCCCTGACGGCTCCGCCCCGGCGGGGATCGGGTGGTGCGGTGGTGCGGCCGGTGGTCAGCCGACGTTCAGCGCGACGTCGTCGATCACGAAGCTGGTCTGCAGCGAGGAGTCCTCGGTGCCGGTGAACTTGACGGTCACGGTCTGGCCCGCGAAGGAGGTCAGGTCCAGGGTGCGCTGGACGTAGCCGGCGGCGGCGTCCACGTTGGAGTAGGTCGCCAGCGTGGTGCTGTTGGCCTGGACGGTCAGCTTGTCGTACGCGGTGGTGCCGGTCTCCGCGGTGTCGACGTGCAGCCAGAAGGTCAGCTTGGCGGAGGCGCAGCCGGCCGGGATCGAGACGGTCTGCGACAGGGTGTCGGTGTGGGCCGAGCCGTAGCCGTCCAGCCAGGCCTTCCAGCTGCCCGAGTGGGCGGCCTCGGAGGAGCTGTTGCTGACCACTCCGCTGGAGGCGGTCCACGGGGAGGCGGTGCCGCTCTCGAAGCCGCCGTTGGCGACCAGCTGGGCGGCGGTGCAGCCGCCGGACGGCGGGGTGGTGCCGCCGCCGAGCAGGGCGGTGGTCAGCGCGTCGGCGACCGGGGAGCCCCAGCCGGTGACCTGGTCGTAGCCGGCCTTGGCGGAGAAGTCCTGGTTGGCGCCGGTGGTCACGTCGTGGAAGGTGCTGCCGTAGCCGCTGCCGTTGGCCACCGAGTACAGCCGCGGGCTGGCCTCGCCGAGGACGGCCTGGCCGGCGGCCTTGGCCTTCTGGTTGAACTGGGCCGCGTAGCCGGACCAGAGCGGCGCGGCCGCGCTGGTACCGCCGTAGACCTGCCAGGCGCCGGCGGTGTAGATCGCGAAGCCGCTCTGCGGGTCGGCGTTGGAGGAGACGTCCGGGACGGTGCGCATGGTGCCGCTGACGCCGGTGCCGGTCTGCCAGCTCGGCTTGGCGAACACGGTGGAGACGCCGCCGCCGGCGGTGCTCCAGGCGCTCTCCGAGGAGTAGGCGTTGCCGCTGGAGACCTTGAGGTTGGTACCGCCGACGCCGGTCTGGTGCGGGCTGGAGGCCGGGAAGTCGACCGCCTTCACGCCGGAGCCGCTGGTGGAGCGGGTGCAGTCGCGGGAGCCGTCGTCGCCGGAGGCGGAGAAGATCGAGATGCCCTGGGCGGCGGCCTGCTTGAAGGCGTTGTCGACCGCGGTCATCGAGGCGGCGGTGGTGTCCGGCTCGCAGGAGCCCCAGGAGATCGAGATCACCGAGACCCTGTTGTCGGTCACGATCTTGTTGGCCATGTCGATCTCGCCCTGGTCGCTGTTGGGCGCCTCGTAGACCAGCTGGGTGGCCTTGGGCGCCGCGCCGCGGACGATCTCGCTGTCCAGCTCGACCTCGCCCTGGCCCTGGCCGGGGGCGGAGTCGTAGGTGGCGCCGTCCACCGAGACGGTGGAGACGGCCGGGCCGGACAGGCCGTACTGGGAGTCGTAGGTGGTCAGGTTCGAGGACTGGTAGCCGTCGAACTCCCACAGCGCGACCGTGGTGCCGGTGCCGTCCGCGCCGGTCTTGTTGAGGTTGTACGCACCGGTGTACTGGGCCGGGGCCATGCCGCTCGGGCTCGCGCTCGCCGTGTTCGGGGTGACCGAGTTCGGGGTGGCCAGGCGGTTCTTGCGCACCGCGTGGTTGTCCAGGCCGCTGACGCCCTGGACCACGGAGGCCAGGTCGGACGGGATCGAGGCGGCCGCGTCGTTGGCGAAGAAGGCGCGCTGGAGCTGCGGGTCGAGGTACGCGCTCTCGTGCGTCCCGAAGGCCTGGGAGACCTGGGCGGCGGTGCCGCGGGCGTTGACCACCTGGCGGTTGGCGCTCACGTCGGAGACGGTCAGGCCCTGCTGGGCCAGGTACGTCCGGACCTGGTCGACGGCGGCCTGGGTCGGGCCGAACCGCGCGGTGAACTGCTCCGGCGTCAGGTAGTGGCCGTACTCCGGGGCGCCCGGGGTGGTGACGGCGGTCAGGAAGCGGTCCAGGGCGTCGGTGTCGCGCAGCTTCAGGCTGACGGACACCGAGATCTGCTGCGCGGCCGGGACGTCACCCTTCTTCTCCGAGTGGGCCACCGCCGGGTTCACGGTGTTCGGCAGGGCGACGCGCGGGGAGGCGTTGGGAGTGGCGGCCTGCGCGGTGGAGACACCGAGCGAGACGGCGGTCAGCGGCAGCACGGCTATCGCCGCGGCGAGGGCAAGGGAGCGGGGACGCAACGGATCCTCCTCCAGCCGGCTGTGGGGGGCCGGCAAGGGACCAGGCGTTCAGGGGGGTCGAGAACGCTGGCTCGAACATGACAGAACCCGTGTGCGAATTGGCTCATGGCCGGGCAATTCGTTGCTAAAAAACAGTCAACTGTGGAGGGCTCCCAACTCGGCGGTTCCATACAGTGAATGACCGTGGTTCCGGGGCCGGTCCAGACCAGTCCGGGCGGAAGGGGCGGACGTAGAATCGGACCGATCCGAGGGAGAGCGATGACTGACGTGCAGCCGGACCCGAGGGACCCGCGACCGCTGATCGGTGAGCCGCTCGCACTGGACCTGCTCAACACGCGCTGGGCCGGAACGCCCGTCAACGACCTGCTCGCCGAACCGGACGGCTACCCGATCTGGCTCTCCTCGGCCGGCCTCGCGGACCGCTGCCGGGCCGCCGGGTCGGGGCTCGCGGCCCTGCGGGAGACCCGTGAGGTGATCGCCGGGGCCGTCCAGGAGCTGTGCGGGCAGGGGCAGTTGGGGCCGGAGGCGGTGGCCCGGCTGAACGGCGTGCTGGGCCACGGGCGGCTGCGCCGGGAGCTCGGCCCGCAGGGGCCGACCGCGCACGTCGAGGTGGACCGGCCCGAGTGGCTGGCCTCCTGGCTGGCGGCGGACGACTTCCTGGACCTGCTGGACCGGGGCGCCCAGCGGATCAAGCAGTGCGCGCACGAGGCGTGCGTCCTGTACTTCTTCGACACCTCGCAGAACGGCCGCCGGCGGTGGTGCCGGATGGCGGTGTGCGGGAACCGGGCGAAGGCGGCGCGGCACTATGTGAAGGCCCGGGGCTGAGCGGCCGGCGAACGACGGGCCGGGCGGGCGCGCGGGGATCGCGGGCCCGCCCGGGGGGTGGTCAGGCCGGGGCGCCGAGCCAGTCGGTGAGGGCGGCGCGCAGCTCGCCCTGGCCGGGGTCGACGGCGGCCCAGGCGACGTAGCCGTCCGGGCGGATCAGCAGGACGGTGTCGCGCAGCTTGCCGTGCGGGTCGGCGGGGGCGGCGGAGACCATGCGGTCGGCCCAGGGCTCGGCGGCGGCCAGCTCGTCATTGCTGACCAGGACGAACCTCCCGGCGCGCAGCGCCTCGTAGAGCCGCTCGGGCGCGTCCGGGGCGCCCTCGACGGGCTTGCTCAGGGCGGTCAGCCGCAGGTCCGGGACGCGCTTGCCGACCTGCGGGTGGGCGTCCTTGGGCGCGGGGTAGGAGATGGCGATGCCGGAGACCAGCCGGGCGCCGCGCTCGGTGACCGGGTCGAGGTGGCCGCCCAGCGCGGTGAGCGCGCCGCGCAGGGCGCGGGTGGGGGCGGACTCGGCGAGGGCCAGCCGGATCAGCGCGCCGGAGGTGCGCAGCACCGTCTTGCCGACCGGGTGCCGCTCGGTCTGGTAGGTGTCCAGGAGGGCGTCGGTGGCGTGGCCCCGGAGTGCCGCGGCGAGCTTCCAGGAGAGGTTGGCGGCGTCCTGGAGGCCGGTGTTCATGCCCTGGCCGCCGGCCGGGGAGTGGCAGTGCGCGGCGTCGCCGGCCAGGAAGACCCGGCCGGAGCGGTAGTTGGGGGCCTGCCGCTCGTCGCTGTGGAAGGTGGAGCTCCAGCGCACCTCGTGCAGGCCGTAGTCCTCGCCGAGGATGGCCCGGACGAGGGCGGTGAGCTGCTCGGCGGAGGGGGTGGTGCCGTCCGGATAGCGCTCCTCGCGGTCCCAGGCGATGATCCGGAACCAGCCGTCGCCGAACGGGGCGATGAAGGCGAAGCCGGCCTGGTTGGCGCCGACGGTGATCGCCTGGGCGGGCTCGCGGTCCAGCCGGACGTCGGCCAGCACCACCGAGTCGACCACCGACTCCCCGGGGAACGGGATGCCCAGCAGGTCGCGGACGGTGGAGTGGACGCCGTCGGTGGCGACCGCGTACGCGGCGCGGTGGCTCTGCCCGTCCCGGGTCTCCAGGGTCACGCCCTCGGCGTCCTGGCGCAGCCCGGTGACCTCGGCGCCGCGCAGGACGGTCGCGCCGGCCTTCTCGGCGCGGTCCAGCAGCAGCCGTTCGACGTTGTACTGCGGGGTGATCAGCACGAACGGGAAGCGGGTGGGCAGCGCGGCGAGGTCGATGCCGAAGCGGTCGAACATCCTCAGCTCGGCGAGCGGGCGGCCGGTGGCGATCAGCTCCTCGGCCAGGCCCCGGGCGTCCAGCAGCTCCAGGCTGCGGGCGTGCACGGCGAAGGCCCGGGTGAGGTTGGACTCGGCGGCGCGCTTCTCCAGTACCGTGACGCCGACTCCGGCGGCGGCGAGGTCGCCGGCCAGCAGCAGTCCGGTCGGTCCGGCGCCGACGATCAGGACGTCGGTTTCGGTCGTCGGCTTCACGGCCATGTATCAGCTCCCGTTGTTCGGAGGGCGGTCGTACGCCGTTCCCGGCGTTCTCCCAGCCTCCATCATCGCGGGCGCCGTCGGAGCTGTGAACCGCCGGGCCCCGGCGGTGGGTGACCGCCGGGGCCCGGTGACGGGGGTGAACGGCTCAGGCGTGCCGGCGGATCTCCACCGTGCGGAACCGGTTGGCGACGAACGCGCCGTCGCAGTAGGCCGAGTTGGCGGCCGGGTTGGCCCCGGTGCCGTGCAGGTCGGAGAAGGCGGCGGTCTGGTTGGGGAAGACGCCGCCGGTCAGGTTGAGCGAGAGCGAGACGCCGGAGTCCAGCGCGGCCTCGACCAGCAGCGCCTCCACCTCGGGCGAGGTGGTGTAGCCGGAGGCCGTCATGGCGCCCTTCTCGCGGACCGTGGTGCGCAGCAACTCGACGGCGGCGGCGGTGGATTCGACGGCGACGGCGAAGGAGACCGGGCCGAAGCACTCGCTGCGGAAGACCGCGCGGTCGTCCGGCTTGTCGGCGTCCAGCTTGACCAGCGCGGGGGTGCGGACGGTCGCGCCGGGGAAGTCCGGGGAGGTCACCGCGCGCGGGGCGAGGGCGAGTTCGCCGTACTCGCCGCCGGCCGCGGCGGCCGAGCGCTGGAGCACCCCGGGGTTGACCACGGCGCCGAGGATCGCCGCGGCGCGGGCGTCGTCGGAGAGCAGGCCCTCGATGGCGCCGGCCAGGTCGGTGACCACCTGGTCGTAGGACTTGTCGCCCTGGTCGGTGGCGATGCCGCCGCGCGGGATCAGCACGTTCTGCGGGGTGGTGCACATCTGGCCGCTGTAGAGGGAGAGCGCGAAGGCCAGGTTGCCCAGCATGCCCTTGTAGTCGTCGGTGGAGTCGATGACGACGGCGTTCACGCCGGCCTTCTCGGTGTACACCTGCGCCTGCCTGGCGTGCTCCTCCAGCCAGTCGCCGAAGGCGGTGGAGCCGGTGTAGTCGATCAGCCTGACCTCGGGGCGGACCGCGAGGGCGGCGGCGACGGTGCCGCCCTCGTGCTCGGCGGCCAGGACGACCAGGTTCGGGTCGAAGCCGGCCTCGGCGAGCACCTCGCGGGCGACGGCGACGGTCAGCGCGAGCGGCAGGACGGCCCGCGGGTGCGGCTTGACCAGGACGGGGTTGCCGGTGGCCAGCGAGGCGAACAGGCCCGGGTAGCCGTTCCAGGTGGGGAAGGTGTTGCAGCCGATCAGCAGCGCGAGGCCGCGCGGGACGACGGTGAACTCCTTGGTCATCACCAGTGGGTCGCGCTTGCCCTGCGGCTTGGTCCAGCCGGCCTGCTTCGGCAGCCGGGTCTGCTCGGCGTACGCGTAGGCGACCGCCTCCAGGCCGCGGTCCTGGGCGTGCGGGCCGCCGGCCTGGAAGGCCATGCCGTAGGCCTGGCCGGTGGTGTGCATGACGGCCTGGGCGAACTCGTGGGAGCGGGCGTTGATCCGGTGCAGGATCTCCAGGCAGACGGCGGCGCGCTCCAGCGGGGTCGCGGCGGCCCAGCCGGGGCGGGCGACGGTGAGCGCGGCGATCAGCGCGTCCGGGTCGGCGTGCGGGTAGGTGATGCCCAGCTCGACGCCGTACGGGGAGGCCTCGCCGCCGACCTGGTCGCCGTCGGTGGGGTGGCCTTCGAGGGTGAAGGGCCTGCCGAGCAGGGCGTCGAAGGCGGCCTTGCCGTCCGCCGGCCCGCTCTCGCCGTACGCCTTGGGGAACTCGGGGTAGGGCGACCAGTAGTCGCGCTCGGCGGCGGCGGCGAGCGCGGCGTCCAGGGTGGCCTGGTGGCGCTCGACCAGCTCGCTGACGAGGGGGTGGGTGACCGCTGCGGACATCTGTGCGCTCCTCGGAGGGCCTCGGAAAGCAGGACGGGACACGTCACAGAGTAACCGAACGATCGGTCGGGCCACGAGGGTGTGGTGGGAGGAATCCACCGGGAAACGCGCGGGGGCGCGTCCGTGGCGGACGCGCCCCCGGGGGCTCGGGTGGTCCGGGTCTACGGCACACCCAGCTCGAAGATGACGTACCCGGCGTACCAGCCGGAGGCGACCGCGCCGGTGCCCAGGACGGTGGCCAGCACCGGCAGGCTCAGCTTGCGCATCCCCACCGCCAGCGCGATGAACAGCGGGAACGCGGGCAGCAGGTAGCGGGAGACGTTGCCGAAGATGCCCAGGCTGCCGAGCACCGAGACGATCGTGGCCAGCGTGTAGGCGGTCAGCACCAGCGGCGGGCGCAGCCGGACCAGCAGCACGATCAGCATCGGCAGGCTGAGCACGATCAGGGTGGCGAACAGGTCCGGTATCGGGAAGGCGAAGGGGTAGTCGCTGCGGCCCAGCAGCACCCCGCGGATCGCGTGCCAGGTGCCCTGGCCCCAGTCGAAGTAGTGCAGCCAGGCGTCGTGCTGGAGCCGGAAGTAGCCGCCCCACTCGCCGGTCCGCCAGCCCACCCAGCCCACGTAGCCGAGCAGGCCGAGCGGGGCCAGCAGCATCGCGGCCAGCGGGCGCAGGACGCCGCTCTCGCGGCGGTACAGCTCGACCAGCGCGGCCAGGCCGACCGCGCCGATCAGCGCCGCGGAGGTCGGCCGGTTGAGCCCGGCGACCAGGGTGATCACCCCGGCCGCGACCCACTGCTTCGTCATCACGCAGTAGCAGGCCCAGGCGGCCAGCGCGACGAAGAGGGAGTCCGAGTAGACCGCCCACTCGGCGCCGGAACCCGGGGCGATCGCCCAGATGCCGGCCGCGATCACACCGGAGCGGGCATCGCCGGTCAGCTTCTCCACCACGGCGTAGATGCCGGCCGCGGCGAACAGCGAGGCCAGCACCGAGACCAGCATCCCGGCGCCGTACAGGCCGAGGCCGGTGACGTCCGAGGTCATCCGCATCAGGCCGGGGTAGAGCGGGAAGAACGCGGCCGAGTTCTGCTCGACGCTGAAGCCGACCGGTCCGTTCGGTATCGGGACGAGCGCCGGGTGGTAGCCGAACCGAGCCACCTGCTGGTACCACCAGCCGTCCCAGGTGGCCACCACGTCCCAGGGGTTGGCGCCGCCGCCGAACCGGGCCGGCTTCTTGGCGTACTCCCCGGAGAAGGAGAGCAGCTTCATGAAGACGGTGAAGCCGATCAGCTTCAGCACCGCGTAGCACCACACCGCCGGTCCGAAGCGGACCACCAGGGCCCGGCCGCGCTCCTGCCAGGTGCGCGCGGGTCCCTCCGGCTCCTCGCTGCGCTTCTCTGGCACGTCGGAGGCGACTGCCGGTATTGCGTTCATGTCCCCAGCCTTGGACGTGGACGGATCGTCCGCAGAGTCTAGGGCCTGACCCCGTCGGCGTCCCTTGGTTGGTGTGGACCAGTCGGACCCGCTCGCGTGACGGGGGTGACGGCCGGGGATACTCGGAGGATGGCCGATCACACCACGCGCACCGCCTACACCGTGGAGTCACTGCTCGCGGTGACCGTCGACGTGTTCAACGAGCGCGGCTACGACGGCACCTCGATGGAGGACCTGTCCCGGGCGGCCGGGATCTCCAAGTCCTCCATCTACCACCACGTGCGCGGCAAGGAGGAGCTGCTGCGGCTGGCGGTCGGCCGGGCGCTGGACGGGCTGTTCGCGATCCTGGCCGAGCCCGAGGCGGTCGCGGGCCCGGCGGTGGAGCGGCTGGAGCACGTGGTGCGCCGCACCGCCGAGGTGCTGCTGGACGAGCTGCCGTACGTGACGCTGCTGCTGCGGGTGCGCGGCAACACGGCCACCGAGCAGTGGGCGCTGGAGCGCCGGCGGGACTTCGACCACCAGGTCGCCGAGCTGCTGCGGGCGGCGGTCGCGGACGGCGCGCTGCGCGCGGACGTGGAGCCGCGGCTGGCCACCCGGCTGCTGTTCGGGATGATCAACTCGATCGTGGAGTGGTACCGGCCGGGGCTCAAGGCCGCCGACGGGGTCGCGGACGCGGTGGTCCACCTGGCCTTCGACGGGCTGCGGGCGCGCTGACCGGTCCTTCCCCCGGGCCCGGGCTCCGCCCTTGAGGCGGAGCCCTCCTCAGAGCGGCGGCACCTGGTCGGTCTCCTCGAAGACCAGCATGGTGCGGGTGCCGAGCACCTGCGGGATGGACTGGATGCTGCCCAGCACCAGCTCCCGCAGGGCCTTGTTGTCGGCGGTGTGCACCAGCAGCAGGACGTCGAAGTCCCCGCCGACCAGCGCGATGTGTGCCACCCCGGGCAGCTCCAGCAGCTGCTCGCGCACCGTCCGCCAGGAGTTCTGGACGATTTTCAGGGTGACGTACGCCGACGCGGCCTGACCGGCCCGTTCGTGGTCCACCCTGGCGGTGAAGCCGCGGATGATGCCGTCCTCGACCATCCTGGAGATCCGGGCGTACGCGTTGGCCCGGGACACGTGCACCCGCTCGGCCACCGAGCGGATGGAGGCGCGACCGTCCTGCTGCAGCAGCCGCAGGATCGACCGGTCGACCCGGTCGAGTCTGGACATCTGTTCAGCCGACATGACCCCCCACCCCCACCGATTGGACGCACTGCCACCAGTCGACCGCCGTACAGGCCGAATGTCCACCACCTTGTCACGCTTCTGGTCAAGATGAACAGACGACCGAACAATCGGTAGGGAGCCCCCGCAACCCCTGGAGGTGCCCCGAGATGACCGTTCTCGACCACAGACACCACGCGGGTGTACCCGGCTGGCTGCCCGGGGCCACCGCCCCGCGCACCGATCCGGCACCCCTCCTCCCGGACCCCTCCCCCGTCCGGGCGATCGGCACCCCCGCGCTGGAGAAGTACGACCCCGCCCTGCTGCGCGAGCTGTACCGCCGCCTGGTCGTCGGCCGCCGGTACAACCAGCAGGCCACCACCCTGACCAAGCAGGGCCGGCTCGCCGTCTACCCGGCGTCCACCGGCCAGGAGGCCTGCCAGGTCGCCGCCGCGCTGGTGCTCGGCGAGCACGACTGGCTCTTCCCCAGCTACCGCGACACCCTCGCCGTGGTCTCCCGGGGCGTCGACCCGCTGGAGGCGCTGACCCTGCTGCGCGGCAGCGCCCACACCGGCTACGACCCGCGGGCCAGCCGCACCGCCCCGCTCTGCACCCCGCTCGCCACCCAGGCCCCGCACGCCGTCGGGCTGGCGCACGCCGCCCGGCTGCGCGGCGAGCCGGTGGTCGCGCTGGCGATGCTCGGCGACGGCGGCACCAGCGAGGGCGACTTCCACGAGGCGCTGAACTTCGCGGCCGTACTGGACGCCCCGGTGGTCTTCCTGGTGCAGAACAACGGCTACGCGATCTCCGTGCCGCTCAGCGCGCAGTCCGCCGCGCCGAGCCTGGCCCACAAGGCCGTCGGCTACGGGATGCCGGGCCGGCTGGTGGACGGCAACGACGCGCCCGCCGTGCACTCGGTGCTGACCGAGGCGGTCGAGCGGGCCCGGGCCGGCGGCGGCCCGACCCTGGTCGAGGCGCTGACCTACCGGATCGACGCCCACACCAACGCCGACGACGCCACCCGCTACCGCACCGAGCCCGAAGTGGCCGCCTGGCGCGAGCACGACCCGATCCTGCTGATGGAGCGGGCGCTGCGCGGACTCGGCGTGCTGGACGACCGCTTGGTGCGGGAGGCGGCCGACGAGGCGGAGGCGCTGGCGGCCCGGATGCGGGCGGAGTTCCACACCGACCCGGAGCTGGACCCGATGTCGCTGTTCGCCCACGTCTACGCCGAGCCGACCCCGCAACTGCGCGAGCAGGCCGCCCAGTTGGCCGCCGAGCTGGCCGCCGAGGCGGAGGTGGCGGACCGATGAGCACGGCCCACCCGTCGCCCACCCCCACCCTTGGCGGAGCCTCTGCGCGGCGCCCCTCTGATGTCCGTACCGCCTCGATGGCGCAGGCGCTCAACTCCGCGCTGCGGGACGCCATGCGCGAGGACCCGGCGGTGCACGTGCTCGGCGAGGACGTCGGCGCGCTCGGCGGGGTCTTCCGGATCACCGACGGGCTCACCGCCGAGTTCGGACCGGAGCGCTGCCTGGACACCCCGCTGGCCGAGGCCGGCATCCTCGGCACCGCGATCGGCATGGCGATGTACGGGCTGCGCCCGGTCGTCGAGATGCAGTTCGACGCCTTCGCCTACCCGGCGCTGGAGCAGCTGTTCTCGCACGTCGCCAAGATGCGCAACCGCACGGCGGGCCGGCTCCCGCTGCCGATCACCGTCCGCATCCCGTACGGCGGGGGCATCGGCGGCGTCGAGCACCACAGCGACGCCTCCGAGGCCTACTACACCAGCACGCCCGGCCTGCACGTGGTCACCCCGGGAACGGTGGCCGACGCGTACGGGCTGCTGCGCGCCTCGATCGCCTCCGACGACCCGGTGGTGTTCCTGGAGCCCAAGCGGCTCTACTGGGGCAAGGCCGAGTTCGACCCGGACGCGCCCGTCGAACCGATCGGCCGGGCGGTGCTGCGGCGCACCGGCACCTCCGCCGTGCTGATCACCTACGGTCCCTCGCTGCCGGTCTGCCTGGCGGCGGCGGAGGCGGCGCAGTCCGAGGGATGGGACCTCGCGGTGCTGGACCTGCGCACCCTGGTGCCGTTCGACGACGAGACGGTCTGCCGGGTGGTGCGCTCGCTCGGCCGGGCCGTGGTGGTGCACGAGGCGAGCGGCTTCGGCGGCACCGGCGCGGAGATCGCCGCCCGGGTCACCGAGCGCTGCTTCCACCACCTGGCCGCGCCCGTGCTGCGGGTCACCGGCTTCGACGTCCCGTACCCGCCGCCGATGCTGGAGCACCACCACCTGCCCGGGGTGGACCGGATCCTGGACGCGGTCGCCCGGCTGCAGTGGGAGGACCGAGGATGATGCCCGTCGTACGGGAGTTCCGGCTGCCCGATCTCGGTGAGGGGCTCACCGGGGCCGAGGTGGTGCGCTGGATGGTCGAGGTCGGCGAGGTGATCGCGGTCGACCAGCCGGTGGTGGAGGTGGAGACCGCCAAGGCCGTGGTGGAGGTGCCCTGCCCGTACGGCGGGGTGGTCACCGCGCGGTACGGCGAGGTGGGCGAGGAGATCGCCGTGGGCGCGCCGCTGGTGACGGTCGCGGTGGCGCCGGCGGCGGGGAGCGGGCCGGAGGATGCGGCGGGGCCGGGCTCTGCCGCTGCGCCTGCCGCTGCCGCCGCCTCTGCCGAGGTGGAGCGGCCGTTGGTCGGGTTCGGGGTCGCCGAGCCGGGCCGGGGCGGGCGGCGGCGCCGGGTCGGGGCACCGGCCTCGGCCTCGGCCGTGGTCGCCGCCGGTGCCGTGGCCGTGCGGGCTCCGGTCGTCCCGGCCGGGCCGGCGGTGGTGCCGGTGATCTCGCCGCTGGTGCGGCGGCTGGCCCGGGAGCAGGGGGTCGACCTGGCCGCGCTCACCGGGAGCGGGCCGGACGGACTGATCATGCGCGCGGACGTCGAACGGGCGGTCGCGGCCAAGGTGGCCGCTCCGGCGCCCGCCGGGCCCGCCGGGCAGGACGGCGTGGTCCCGCTGCGCGGGCTGCGCAAGGCGGTGGCCGAGAAGCTGAGCCGCAGCCACCGGGAGATCCCGGCGGCGACCTGCTGGGTGGACGCCGACGCCACCGAACTCATGGCACTGCGGCGGCAGTTGAACGCCGCGCCGGGGCCGAAGGTGAGCGTGCTGGCGCTGCTGGCGCGGATCTGCACCGTCGCCCTGGCGCGCTTCCCGGAGCTCAACTCCTCGGTGACCGGGGACGGTTCGGGCATCGTCCGGCACTCGGCGGTGCACCTGGGCTTCGCCGCGCAGGGCGAGCGCGGACTGGTCGTCCCGGTGGTGCGGGATGCGCAGAACCGCAGCACCGGGCAACTCGGCGAGGAGCTGGGCCGGTTGACCGAGGCGGCGCGCAGCGGCGCGCTCACCCCGGCCGAACTGACCGGCGGCACCTTCACGTTGAACAACTACGGGGTGTTCGGCGTGGACGGATCGACCCCGATCCTCAACCACCCGGAGGCGGCGATGCTCGGGGTCGGTCGGATCGTCGCCAAACCCTGGGTCCACCAGGGGGAGTTGGCGGTCCGCGAGGTGACCCAGCTGTCGTTCACCTTCGACCACCGGGTCTGCGACGGCGGGACGGCGGGCGGCTTCCTGCGGTTCGTCGCGGACTGTGTGGAGCAGCCGGGGATGCTGCTGCGGCAGCTCTGAGGACCGCCGTCGAGCCCGGCTCTCCGGTCGCCCTGGGTGTGCGGACGGACACCCGGGGCGACCGGGGGCGGGGAGAGTAGCGCGTTCCGGGCCCGGATGTCCGGGCTTCGCGTGATTCGTCGGTCGGTCGGTCGGGCCGTGCCACGCTGCCTTGGCGCCAGTAGCGACAAGCCAGGTGGTGGCGCAGGCCGGCCGGAGGGCGAAACGATTCTCTTGGGTACTCGAAACGTAGCGGTGAAGTCCCGCGGAACAGTCCTGGTCCGTACCGGGCACGGCTCGGCGGGGGTCTCGTCCGTCCCGGGCCTGCGGCAGTCCGCGCCCGACGGGGGCCCGTCGCGGGAGGCGGTCGCCCGGCCGCCGGTGCCCCTGGACCCGCCTGCGCCCCTGGCCCCGCCGGTGCGCCTGGACCCGCCTGCGCCCCTGGCCCCGCCGATGCCCGTGGCCCCGCCGGACCTGCCGCCGCTGGTGGCGGCGGAGGCACCGACGGAGGTGCTGCCGCCGGTGTCGCTGCTGGAGCCCGTCCGGCCGCCGCAACCGCCGTTCGTCCCGGCTCCGGCCCACGTCCACGTCCACGCCCCGGCTCCCGCCCCCGCCGCCGACTTCCGCCCGCTGTTCGCCGACGCTCCCGGCCTCAACCGGGTCGGCCCGGGCGACCGGTGGAGCGACGCCTGGGGCGTACGGACCCCCGCCGGGCAGCCCGCCGCCGCGCTCCCCGCCGCCGGGCAGGACCAGGCCACCGCCCGCCGGCCGCTCACCGCCCGGGAGGTCGGGCTGGTCCGGGCCGGCCTCGCCGCCGTCGAGCCGGTCGCCGACCGGGCCACCGCGCACTTCTTCGCGCTGCTCTTCCTGCGCCACCCCGAGCTCCGCTCGTCCTTCCCCGCCGCCATGGACGTCCACCGCGAGCGGCTGTTCCGCACCCTGCTGGCCGTGGTCCGCGAGCTCGACCGGCCGGCGGCCCTGCGCGCCACGCTGGCCGGGCTCGGCCGGTCCCACCGCCGGTACGGGGCGCTGGCCGGGCACTACGCCGTGGTGGAGGAGTGCCTGGTGGGAACGCTGGCCCGGTACGCGGGCGACCGCTGGGACGCCGAGGCCGAGTCGGCCTGGCGCCGCGCCTACCGGATGATCTCCTCGGCCATGATCGAGGCCGCCGAGGAGGACGCCCGCACCTCGCCGGCCTGGTGGCAGGGCGAGATCGTCCGGCACGAGCGCCGCACCCGGGGCGTCGCGGTGGTCACCGTCCGGCCGGACCAGGCCTACCCGTTCCGGGCCGGGCAGTACACCGCGCTGGAGACGCCCTGGTGGCCGCGGGTCTGGCGGCACTACTCCTTCGCCGGCGCGCCCCGCCCGGACGGGCTGCTGACCTTCCACGTCAAGGCCGTCCAGGCGGGCTGGGTGAGCAACGCGCTGGTCCACCGGGCCGCGCCCGGGGACGTGCTGCGGCTCGGCCCGGCGGCCGGCGCGATGACCGTGGACCACGCGGCCGGCCGGGACCTGCTCTGCCTCGGCGGCGGCACCGGGATCGCGCCGGTCCGCGCCCTGGTCGAGGAGGCCGCCGAGCACGGTGCGTCCGGCCGCCGGGTCGAGGTGTTCTACGGGGCCCGCCGGGCCGAGGAGCTGTACGCGCTGGACGGGCTGCGCGAACTGGCCGCTCGCCACCCCTGGTTGACGGTCCGTCCGGTGCTCTCCGGCGGCGGCCACGCCGGGGGCCCGCTGGGCGGCGAACTGCTGGCCGGCGGGCTGATGACCGGCGAACTGCCCGATGCGGTGGGCCGGTTCGGCCCGTGGACCGGTCGCGAGGCGGTGCTCAGCGGGCCGCCGGCGATGGTGCGCCGGGGCGTCGGGGTGCTGCTGCGGGCCGGGGTCCCGGCCGAGCTGATCCGGCACGACCCGGTCGGCGACCCGGCCGCCGTGTGATCACCCGAGGTCGGGGGCGAGGAGCGCCCGGATGCCCTCGATGTTGGCCGCCAGGTACGCCCGCAGCCGGGGCGGGACCACGTTGACCGAGGTGACGCCCTCGCGGGTGAACGGCAGCCGGACCACCTCGTACTCGCCGTTGGGGTCGGTCACCTCGGGCCCGTGCCGTCGGTCGAGGTCCATCGAGGCGAGCCGACAGACGAAGAAGTGCTGCACCTTGACCCCGTGCGGGTGCAGCGGGGTGCCGTCGTCATGGTGCGTGTGGCTGATGGTGTCGACGAAGGCGGGCACCACGTCCACGACCTTGCCGCCGAGCTCCTCGTCCACCTCGCGGTGCAGCGCCTCGACCACCGTCCGGTCCTCCCGCTCGACCCCGCCGCCGGGCGTGATCCAGTACGGGTGCGGCGAGTCCGGCCGGACCCGCCGGATCAGCACGATCGAGGCCGGGCCGTACGGATCGTCCGGGTCCAGCTCCAGCAGGATCGCCCGCGCGGTGCGCTTCACGACCGGGCGCGGTGGCGCGGTGCGGTTCTCGGGGCCCATGGCCACCTCCGGGACTGGCGCGTTGTGCGGAAGTCTCCCGCGCCGGGGGAGGAACGAAACCCGGGGAACGGGTCGAAACACGCCGGGAACGGGTCGAAACGCCGACCCGGTCGGGTGCATCCGTTCGGGGTCCCGCTGTGCTGCAATGAGCAGCTATCGGGCAAATCGGAGGTTTCGTTCCGCATGCCCGTTCTGGGCACGGACCTGTACGAGGGACTCGGGCTGGGGGTTGGGTGTCATGGATCGGATCGCACAGCCGTTCGAGAAGACGCAACCGTTCGAGACAGCACGACCGTTCGGGGAGCACCCGTTCGGAGAGCAACCGTTCGAGGCGGCACGACCGCTCGGGACCGCGCGGGAGGCCGGACCCGCCGCGCCGCGGCCGCCCGAGGTGGACCGCGGGCCCACCCTGATCGGCTCCGTCCAGCGGGCGCTGCGGCTGCTGGAGGCCGTCGGGGGCTTCCGGCGCGGCGCGACCGCCAAGCAGCTGGCCCGGGCCGCCGAACTGCCCCTCGGCACGGCCTACCACCTGCTGCGGACCCTGGCCCACGAGGGCTACCTGCGGCGCTCCGAGGGGCGCTTCTTCCACGGGGAGGCGCTCGACGGCATAGCCCGCTCCCGCGGCCGGTGCGGCGACCCCGACCTGCGGACGCGGATGCGGTCCTTACGGGACGAGCTCGGCGCCGCGGTCTACTTCGCGCTGTACCGGGACGGCGAGGTCCACGTGGTGGACGTGGCCGAGGACCCGAACCGCCCGGCCGTCGAGCCCTGGGCGGACTTCCGGGCCACCGCCCACGCGCACGCCATCGGCCAGTGCCTGCTCGGCCAGCTGCCCGAGGAGGAGCGCCGCGACCACCTCGCCCGCCACCCGCCGGCCGGGCTCACCCCGTCGACCCTCACCGGCGAGACCGCGGTGCTGCGCCGGCTCGCCTCGCTGCGGCCGACCATGCCGGTGCTGGAGCGTCAGGAGTACGCGCTCGGCACGGTCTGCGCGGCCGTCCCGATCACCATCGGCCCGGTGGTCGCCACGATGGCCCTGTCGCTCCCGGTCGAGCGGGCCGACCGGCTGGTCTCCGTCGCGTGCCAACTGCGGCGCGGGGTCGGGGCGATGAGTCCGTCGTTCATCTTCTGACACCACTTGGTCTGGACCTGCTCCGGCTCGTTCACCATTTGAAAAAGCACGCCTTGTCCACTACATCCCCAAACATGGACGATGATGATCGAACGTGGATTGGTTGCATAAACCGTCACAAAAACCGTCGAAAACATGTCCGCCGCCATCGGACCAAGCGAACCGACGGCGCGGGCAGAACGAGAGGTACTGGCGCCATGCAGCACAGCACAGTCCAGGGTCACCTGGTGATGAACCTCGTGGTCTCGCACGAGCTCTCCTTCCGCCTCCCGGTGGACCTGGCGTACGAGGCCGACGACCCGTACGCCGTCCGGCTCACCTTCCACCTGCCCGGCGACGCCCCGGTCACCTGGTACTTCGCGCGGGAGCTGCTGCTCGACGGGATCAGCGGACCGGCGGGCGAGGGCGACGTGCACATCCGCCCGGTCGGCGACGAGCTCTCGGAGGTCCGCATCGTGCTGCACTCCCCCGACGGGGACGCCCTGCTGTGCGCCTCGTCCGCGCCGCTGATCGCCTTCCTGGCGCGGACCGACCGGCTGGTGCCGATGGGGCAGGAGTTCTCCGGGCGGGACATCGACGCCCAGCTCGCGGACCTGCTCAAGGGGCGTGAGAACGCGGGGTGATCGCCCCGGCCGCGGTCGCACAGGAACGGCGAAGGGGCCCGTACCCGGTGGCAACACCCGGGTGCGGGCCCCTTTCGGCCGTCCGCACGGCACCGGTCAGTCGTCGTCCAGGGCCAGGTGCAGGCCCCACGCGACCAGGCTGATGATCAGTGAACCGACCAGCGCCGAGCCGAAGTTGGTCACGTGGAAGTCCAGGCTCAGCTTCCCGGAGGCCCAGGAGGTGAGCAGGAGCATCAGGGCGTTGATCACGAAGGTGATCAGTCCCAGCGTGAGGATGAACAGCGGGAACGAGAACAGCTTGACCACCGGCTTGATCAGCCAGTTCACCACGCCGAACACGACGGCGACGCCGAGCACCGTCAGCGCCTTGTGCTGCCAGTCGGCCTTGCCCTGGGCGAGTTGGATGCCGCTGACGATCCAGGCGGCGACCCAGATGGCCGCCGCGTTGATCAGTGTCTTGATGAGGAAACCCTTCATGCCGCCCAAGCCTGACAGGAACCACCCTCCCGGCGGAACCACCACACGGCGGGGTCGTGCTGAATGCCCCTGGTCCGGGAGGTGGACGGACGGGCCCGGGGACGAGGGCGGACGGCGGCACGCTGGCCGGAGGACCAGCCGCCCCGGCGGTTAGGGTCGCGTCATGAGCACCAAGACGCTGACCGAAGAACTCTGGGCGGCCATCGAGCCGGTGTACGCCGAGATCCTCGCCCACCCCTTCCTGGCCGGGCTCACCGACGGCACCCTGCCGCGCGAGGCCTTCCGCCACTTCGTCGTCCAGGACTCGCACTACCTGCGCGACTACGCCCGCGCGCTCGCCGTCTGCGCCGCCAAGGCGCCCGGCGAGGAGGACGTCCGGGCCTTCGCCGACGACGCGGTCGGCGCGCTGGCCGCCGAGCAGGGCATGCACGCCGAGTTCCTGACCGCCTTCGGCGGCAGCGCCGAGGAGGCCGCCGCCGAGCCGGTGCTGCCCACCACCCGGGCCTACACCAGCTACCTGCTGGCCACCGTCTACGGCGGCTCCTTCGCCGAGGCGCTCGGCGCGGTGCTGCCCTGCTACTGGATCTACGCCCGGGTCGGCGAGGCGCTGCTCGCCCAGGGCTCGCCCGACCCGCTGTACGCCAAGTGGATCTCCACCTACGGCGACGAGGCCTTCCAGTCGGTGGTCCGCCGGGTGCTGGCGCTCACCGACCGGCTGGGCGAGGAGCTGTCCGCGGCCGAACGCCGGAAGGTGGTCGGGCACTTCGTGACCACCTCGCGCTACGAGTGGATGTTCTGGGACGCCGCCTGGCGCGGCGAGCGCTGGCCGGTCTGAGCCGTCCGGGAACGTCCGCCCGCCGTCCGGGACGCCCCGGGCGACGGGCGGACGGTGCCTGGTCAGCCGGTGACGTAGTAGCCGTTCACGTCGGCGACGAGGTCCAGGTCGGCCCCGTGGTTGTAGACGGCGTAGGTGCCCGTGCTTTCGAGCACCTCGGCGGTCGCCGAGTTGGAGGTGGTCTGCCCCCGCACCACGTTGACGGTGGAGGTGCCCGTCTGCAGGTTCGGTTCGCGGGTCACCGCGAGGTAGCCGTCGGCGAGGACGTTGGTGGCCGTGATGTTGGCTTCGACGGCGAAGGCGTTCGGTACGGAGCCGTCGGTGGGGACGGCCTGGATCATCCGGGTGCCCGACCCCGGCACCGGTCCGCCGCCGAGCCGGGAGTCGAGGCTCCGCACCGGTGTCCTGAGCGCGCTGTACCGGCCCTTGCCGGACGGTCCGTAGTAGCCGACGATGTCGACCACGACGTGCACCGGGCCGACGTGGTTGTAGAGGTTGATCCTGCCGTCCTGGCCGACCGGCACCACGACGCGGTTCGCGACCGTCGAGCCCGCCGGGAAGTTGACGTTCGAGCCGGCGTCGGGCCGGGGTTCCCCGGCCGGGTACGCGGTCAGGAAGCCGTCCCGGTAGCCGTCGACCGCGGTGACGTTGAGGACCACCACGGTGGCGTCCGTGGTCCCCAGCTCGGTGCGGGCGACGTGGTAGCTGCGCACCGAGTCGGTGTCGATCCGGCCGGTGGTGTCGCGGCGGCTGTCGGCGATCCGGCTCGGGTACAGCGGGCGGAACGTGTCGGTCGCCGCGGTCCGGAAGTAGCCGACCACGTCGAGGACGACGTCGGTGGTGCCCGCGTTGTTGTAGAGGGTGAGCCACGGGACGTCGTGGCTGACCGGGCCGGTCGCGACCGTGACCAGGTTCGAGACGGTCTGGCCGGGCCTGAAGTTGATGCTGGAGGTGGCGGGCTTGGTGCCCGGCGCGCCGGGGGCGGAGCCGAGCGTGACGAAGCCGTCGGCGGTCGGGTCGGTCACGGTCACGTTGACCACCACGGCCGTGGCATCGGTCGGGACGACGCCGAAGCACTCCTGCCGCGGGGGGTTGAGGCAGCCCGTGGCGATCGGGGTCGAGAAGTACTCGCCGGCCCGCAGCGGCCGCGCGGTGCGGGTCTCCGGGACCTTGCTGTCGTCGCGGGTGTCCAGGACCCGGATCGGGGACATCCCGACGTACCCGGCCGGTGCGGTGACGTCGGGTGCGGCCGTGGCGGCGGCCGGGGCGGTGACAGGTGCCGCGGCGGGTGCGGCGGTCGCCGGGACGGCGGCGAGGGCCGGGGCGGTGAGGACGAGCGCCGCCAGGGCGGCGAGGGACATGGCTGTTCTGGCCCGCATGATCGGATCCCCCCGGGGGTCGACGGTGCTGGACGGGCTTGCTTCCAGTACTGGTTGGACGCATCGGGCCGCCCGGGGTTGTGCCCCTCCGGCGGAATTCCCGGCGGGGTGCCCGGACGCCGCTCGTCGCGGGCCCCGCCCGGCCCGCCGACCCGGGTGCTCCGGGGCCGGCGGGCCGGGCGGGATCGTGGCCGGCTCAGCCGGTGACGTAGTAGCCGTTCACATCGGCGATGAGGTCCAGCCCGAACCCGTGGTTGAAGACGGAGAACCTGCCCTCGGGGGTCACCGCGGTGGTCGCCGAGTTGGAGGTGTCCCGCGCCGCCCTCACGTTGAGGGTGGAGGTGTTCGGCGCCTGGCCGGGCCCGGGGAAGACGGTGAGGTGGCCGTCCGCGAGGACGTTGGTGGCCGTCACGTTCGTCTCGACCCCCATGGCGTTCGGCACGGAGCCGTCGGTGGGGACGGCCTGGACCTGCACGGTCGACCCGGTGGCCACCGAGTAGCCGTTCCGGGTGTCCAAGGCCCGCACCGGGTTCTTGAGCGCGCTGAACAGGCCCTTTCCGGACGGTCCGTAGTAGCCGACGACGTCGACGATGACGTGCACCCAGCCGGCGTGGTTGTAGAGGTTGATCCTCCCGTCGGGCCCGACCGGCACCACGACGCGGTTCGAAACCGTCGTGCCCGCCGGGAAGTTGACGTTCGAGCCGTTGGTGGGCCGGATCGTCCCGGTCGGGTACGCGGTCAGGAAGCTGTCCCAGGTGCCCTCCGTCGCGGTGACGTTGAGGATCACCGAGGTGGCGTCCGCGGTCCCCAGCTCGGGGCTGGCGACCAGGTACGAGCGCATCTCGTCGCCGCGGAGCCGGCCGGCGGTGCCGTTGTCGCGGCTGTCGGCGATCCGGGTGGGGGTCAGGGGGCCGTACTTGTCGGTCGCCGTGGGGTTGTAGTAGCCGACCACGTCGAGCACCACGTGGGCGGTGCCCGCGTTGTTGTACAGGGTGAGCCACGGGACGAAGCGGTTGACCGGGCCGGTCGCGACCGTGACCAGGTTGGAGATGGTCTGGCCGGCCCTGAAGTTGATGCTGGAGGTGGCGGGCTTGGTGCCCGGCGTGCCGGGGGTGCCGCTGACCGTCACGAAGCTGTCGGCGGTCGGGTCGGTCACGGTCACGTTGACCACCACGGCCGTGGCGTCGGCCGGGATGACGCCGTAGCACTCCTGCGGGGGGTGGTTGTGGCAGCCCGTGGCGATCGGGGTCGAGTAGTACTCGCCCTCCTGGACCGGCCAGACGCTGTGGGTCGCCGGGTTGCCCGCGCGGGTGTCCAGGATCCGGGTCGGGGCCATCCCGACGAATCCGGCCGGTGCGGTGGCGCCGGGGGCTGTGCCGGCGGCAGCGGTGGCGGCCGCCGGGGCGGTGGCCGGGGCGGCGGTCGCGGGCACCGCGGCGAGGGCCGCGACGGTGAGGCTGAGCGCCGCGAGAGCGGCGGTGGACATGGCTGTGCTGGCCCGCATGGGTCGGGTTCCCCCCTGGTAGACGGCGCCGGGAGGGCATGGTCCCGGCACTAGGTAGGACGTTCCGGAAGGCCGGGGGTTGTGCCGCGTCGGAGGAATTCTCGGGGGTCACCCGGGGGGTCGGGATCGGGGGGATCTCGGGGTTCTCTCCGGGCCGTTGGGCCTCGTTCCGGCACTCGCGCCACCGTACGATCGAAGTACCGAAAGCAAGCGGGATGCGGCACCGGACGGCGGCCGACCCGAGGGGAGAAGAGGAACCGACATGGCTGAGCTCTGGAAGTCGCTGCCCTCCTGGGTGCGCAACATCGTCATCCCGGTGCTGGTCCTGGTGCTGGCCTGGAACATCGTCGCCTTCGTGTTCGGCGTCGTCGGCGCACTGCTCTCGATCGTGATCAAGCTGCTGGTGGTGGTCGGTATCGCGGCCGCCGTGGTGGTCCTGGTGAAGAAGGCGGCCAAGAGCTGACCGGCCGCCCCGACCGCCGCCCTGAGGCCCGGCCCCCCGCGAGACGGGGAGCCGGGCCTCTGGCGTTCTCCGGTGTCCGGAGTGCTGCTACTGGTTGCGGTAGTAGCCGAAGAGGTCGGCGATGACCTGGGTGGTGCCGGCGTGGTTGGCGATGTCGAACCGGCCTCCGTCGTCGACCGGGACGGTGGTGTGGTTGGAGACGTCCAGCCCCGGGCTGGCGTTCAGGTTGCTGGTGTCGGGCTGGGGCGTCCCGGACGCCCACGCGGTGAGGTGGGTGGCCCCGGTGGTGCCGGTCGCCGTCAGGTTGACCACCGCGGCGGTCGCGCCGGAGGGCACGCCCCGGACCTGCTGGGTGGAGAACGGGGTGAAGGTGACGTTGCCCCGCGAGTCGAGCAGACGGGTCGGGGGGACCGGGGTGAACAGGCCCTTGCCGTCCGGGCCGTAGTAGCCGAAGACGTCGACCACGAGGTGCGAACTGGAGGCGTTGGTGAAGAGCTCGACGCTGCCGTCCGCGCCCAGCGGGACCACCACCTGGTTGGGGATGTTCCGGCCCGGGGCGGTGTTGAGGTTGGAGCCGGCCGCGGGGCGCTGGGTTCCGCCGGGGTAGACGGTGACGAAGCCCGCCGAGGCGGACTCGGTGGCGGTCACGTTGAGCACCGCCGAGGTGGCGCCCGCCGGGACGCCGCCGGCGCCGGCCACCTGGAGCCGTCGGGGGGTGCCTCCGGTCAGCGGGGTGGCGTCGGAGCGGGTGTCGAGCAGCCGGGCCGGGGCGACGGAGGTGAAGCGGTCGGGGCTGCCGGCCGTGAAGTAGCCGAGGACGTCGGCGACGGTGTGCACGTAGCCCGCGTTGTTGCGCACCACCACCCTGCCGTCCGGGCCGATCGGCACGGTCACCAGGTTGGCGACGTCCTGGCCGGGGCCGAAGTTCACGTTCGAGGTGGTCGGCCGGGCGGCGGCGGACGGGTAGACGTCCAGGTGGCTGTCGGCGGTGCCCTCGGTGGCGGTCAGGTTGAGCACGACGGCCGTGGCGCCCGGGGGCACCAGGGTGCCGGCCGAGCCGGAGACGCGGTTGCGCAGGTCCAGATCGATGGTCTCGCCGGGGCCGAGCCGCGGGTAGCGGCCGCCCGGCTGGCGGGAGTCCAGGATGCGGGTCGGCGCGATCGCGGTGTAGCCGGCCGGGGTGTAGTCGACCTTCCTCCACTGCACATCCGTCCGGCTGGCGCCGAACTCGTCGGTGGTCGTGAGCTGCACCCGGTAGTCGCCGGGCTTGGCGTACACGTGACGCACGGTGGGGCGGTTCGGCCCCGACGCGGTGGTGCCGTCGCCGAAGTCGTAGGAGTAGTCGGTGATCCGCGACGGGACGACGGGGTTGGCGTCGACCGTGACGGCCAGCGGGTCGGAGCCGGTCTCCGGGGTCACCTTGAGGTCGGTCTTGAAGGAGCCGACGACCTCGTACGCGCCGCGGTCGCGGAAACCGCCGTTCGGGCCGGTGTTGGGGACGTCCGGGTGGTCCGTCGCGCCGTGGCCGAGCAGGTCGACGGCCGAGACGCCGGGCACCTCGGGGCCGGCGGAGTCGATCACGCCGTTGGGCAGCCAGCCGAGGGCGGCCACCGGCATCGAGTACCCCCACAGGTCGGGGTCGAACTGCACGCTGACGTTGAGGTCGTGGCCGCCCTGGCCGGTCGCGGCCTTCAGGTTCTCGGCCCACTGGTACTTGGTGCCACCCCACTCGTAGGTGGGGATGTGGCCGAGCCCGGGGGGCTGGATGGTGTTGTAGTCGAGGACGGTGCCCTCGGTCGAGCCGGCCGACACCCGGACGACGGACATGTCGGCGAGGTTGTTCGTGATCGTCGCGTGGTGGGACGCGCCGGCCAAGTCGAAGGCGGTCGACACCGACCACTGGAACCGCACCGTGTTGTGGGTGATGACGGTGTTCGGCGCGTCGGTCAGCGACACGGCCGACCCGAACGTGGAGTTGAAGTCGTTGCCGGCGATCACTGTCCCGGAGATGCCCGGCCCGACCTTCACGCCGCCGCTGGCCAGACTGACGATCGAGCGCTCGACCCGGACGTGGTCGCTGGCGCCGGTGACGTTGACGGCCGGCCGGAGGACGTCGCCGTTCGGCTGCTCGATCAGGTTTCCGGAGAGCTCGACCCGGCTGACCCCGTCGAGTTCGAAGTGGGTCACGTCGAAGCCGGAGAAGACGACGTCGTGCTGGCCGGAAATCCGCACCGCCTGCTTCTGCGGACCGGTGATGACCGGAAGGGTCTTCTTCAGGGCGAGGCGGCCGGCGCCGCGGAAGGTGATCGGCCTGCCGGGCTCGCCGGAGCGCCGGACGGTCAGGTCCTCGGCGTAGGTGCCCGACGCGACCTCCACGGTCTGGCCCGGCAGCACCTGGTCGGCGGCGGCCTGGACGGTGCAGAACGGAACCGCCCGGGTGCCCGGACCGCTGTTCGAGCAGGCGGAGTTGGAGCCTTCGACGTACAGGACTGCGGCCGGTTCGGCCGCCACCGCGGGCAGTGGCAGGCCCACCACGGCGGAGACCACGGCGGCGCTCAGGCCGGCCGCGTGACGGATGCGCACGGAGTACTTCCCCCAAGAATCGTCAGAGCCGCGACACCCCGGGCCGGTCGCCCGCACGGAGGGGCCGTGCGCGACCCGGTGGAGTGCCTGCGGAGCATTCGTGAGCATTATGAGGGTGCGTTCGGACACTTTCGGCCACTGGGGTGCCGTCGAAGCGGACCCGCCGCCGGCCCGTGAGGCGCTCTGGACCTGCGGCGATCCGCTCGCTACGGTGTTGGGCGTCGTGTGCAGGCAACACCGCCTGCGACGCGGGAGCTCGGAGCACCGGGCTGAGAGGACGCTGACCGGGACGTCGACGGACGGACCGACGGCTGCGTCGACCGCAGGAACCTGACCGGGTAATGCCGGCGTAGGGAGTAGAGGTCAGATGACCACGTTCGAAGCACAGCCGCAGTCTGTCCGGAGCGCCCCCAGCAGCGAGCGCACCGGCTACCCGACCCCGGCCTGGCACAAGGCCTACCGCGAGGGATCGCGCCCCGACCTGCGCGTCCCGTACCGCGAGGTGCGGCTCACCAACGGCGGGACCGTCCCGCTGTACGACACCTCCGGCCCGTACACCGACCCGTCGTACGAGCCCGACGTGCGGCGCGGCCTGCCCGCGCTGCGGGACCCCTGGATCCGCCAGCGCGGCGACGTCGAGGAGTACGACGGCCGCGAGTCGCGCCCCGAGGACGACGGGATCAAGCACACCTCGCCGCGCGGCGGGAACCTGCGCAACCTGGACGCCGTCTTCCCCGGCCGCCCGCGCCGTCCGCTGCGCGGCCGCGGTGGTGCCGCCGTCACCCAACTCGCCTACGCCAAGCGGGGCGTGGTGACGCCCGAGATGGAGTTCGTGGCGCTGCGCGAGGGCCTGGCGCCCGAGTTCGTGCGGGCCGAGGTGGCCCGCGGCCGGGCCGTCATCCCGGTCAACGTGAACCACCCCGAGGTGGAGCCGGCCGTCATCGGCACCAACTTCCTGGTGAAGATCAACGCCAACATCGGCAACTCGGCCGTCACCTCCTCGATCGAGGAGGAGGTGGAGAAGATGACCTGGGCCACCCGCTGGGGCGCCGACACCGTCATGGACCTCTCCACCGGCCGCAACATCCACACCACCCGCGAGTGGATCCTGCGCAACTCCCCCGTGCCGATCGGCACCGTGCCGCTGTACCAGGCCCTGGAGAAGGTGGACGGCCGCGCCGAGGAGCTGAGTTGGGAGGTGTACCGGGACACCATCGTCGAGCAGTGCGAGCAGGGCGTCGACTACATGACCGTCCACGCCGGCGTGCTGCTGCGCTACGTCCCGCTCACCGCGCGCCGCAAGACCGGCATCGTCTCGCGCGGCGGCTCGATCATGGCGGCCTGGTGCCTGGCCCACCATCAGGAGAACTTCCTCTACACCAACTTCGAGGAGCTCTGCTCCATCCTCGCCTCCTACGACGTCACCTTCTCGCTCGGTGACGGCCTGCGTCCGGGCTCGATCGCGGACGCCAACGACGAGGCGCAGTTCGCCGAGCTGAAGACCCTCGGCGAGCTCGGCCGGATCGCCCGCGAGCGGGACGTCCAGGTGATGATCGAGGGCCCGGGCCACGTCCCGATGAACAAGATCCGGGAGAACATGGATCTCCAGAAGGAGATCTGCGACGAGGCGCCGTTCTACACCCTCGGCCCGCTGACCACGGACGTCGCCCCCGGCTACGACCACATCACCTCGGGCATCGGCGCCGCGATGATCGCCTGGTGGGGCACCGCGATGCTCTGCTACGTGACCCCCAAGGAGCACCTGGGCCTGCCCAACCGGGACGACGTCAAGACCGGCGTGATCACCTACAAGATCGCTGCCCACGCCGCCGACCTGGCCAAGGGCCACCCCGGCGCCCAGGCCTGGGACGA
This sequence comes from Kitasatospora sp. NPDC001119, assembly GCF_053598475.1. NCBI lineage: Bacteria > Bacillati > Actinomycetota > Actinomycetes > Kitasatosporales > Streptomycetaceae > Kitasatospora > Kitasatospora sp. NPDC001119. Next base: position 145,387 of record NZ_JBSFKI010000002.1, on the reverse strand, counting down.
CGCCCTCTCCGACGCCCGCTTCGAGTTCCGCTGGGAGGACCAGTTCAACCTGGCCCTCGACCCGGAGACCGCCCGCGACTTCCACGACGAGACCCTCCCCGCCGAGCCCGCCAAGACCGCGCACTTCTGCTCGATGTGCGGCCCGAAGTTCTGCTCGATGAAGATCTCCCAGAAGATCCGCGACGAGCACGGCGACGGATCCACCGCCGTCTCCAGCGAGTTCGACGCCGAGGCGCTGGCCGGCATGGCCGAGAAGTCCGCCGAGTTCGCGGCCCAGGGCAACAAGGTCTACCTCCCGCTGGTGGACTGACCCGGGACGCCGGAGCGCCGCCCCGATCAGCTCGGGGCGGCGCTTTCGCGGTCCTCCGCTACCTCCCGGCGTCGGGGCCGGCGATCGGTGCGGCGGCCTCCAGCGTGCGGCGGATCACCGCCGAACCGTGCTCGACGGACTCGGCGATCGGTGCGGCCAGGGCCTCGGGTAGGACGTCGGTGTGCCACACGAACCTCGTCCGGCCGCCGGCCTCCGGAAGGGCCTGCATGGACGCGTGGTGGTGGGACGGGTGGAGGCTGCCGCCGACGACCGTGTAGGCGACCCGCATCGCCTCGTGGTCGAGGTCGACGAGCCGTTCGAGCACGATCGTGCCGTCGGCGAAGGTGACGGTGCGCGTGTCCGAGCTCAGCCGGGTGTCGGTGACGAACCCGGGTGCCAGCCGCTCGTGCACCGCGCCGTAGTCGCTGAGCACCGACCACACCGCTTCGGGGCGGGCGTCGATGACGAGTTCCTTGTGGATCGAGGCCATGGGTGGTCGACTCCTCGTCAGGCCGAAGCGATGCAGAACAGGTGGCCCTCGGGGTCGGCGAGAACGGTCCAATCGCCTTCGCCGGGCTGGAAATCCGGCCTGGTCGCCCCCGCCGCGAGCAGCTCCTGCACCGCGGCCTCGGGATCGGCGACGGCGAAGTCGAGGTGGGCGTGCTTCGCGGCGTCGGGCCAGCCGGGCCCCCGGTAGCCGGCGACCCGCTGGAAGGCCAACCGGACCGGCCCCGCGCCGAGTTGGACGAAGTCGTCGTCGGCCTGCCCGAGGTCCCAGCCGGTGACCTGGCGGTAGAACCCGGCGAGGGCCCGGGGGTCGGCGCAGTCGATGGTGATCGCGGTGAGCTCCGCGTGGACGGCCATGGATGGCTCCCTTCCTGTCGTCACGTGGGCCCCAGCATCCGGGGTGACGGCACCGGAGGTCTTGAAGATCCTTGCGGGCCGTCCTGTCGTACCCGGCGGGTACCGTCCGCGGCATGCTGTCCGCATCGACCCTCGCCGCCCGGCCGGAGTTCACCGTGACCGTGGTGGGGTGCCGCTCCGACCACACCCGGTGGTCGCGGCCGGAGAGCCGCGACGACCACCGCCTGGTGCTGGTGCGACGCGGCAGGTTCCGGCGGTCGGCCGACGGCACCGACACCGATCTGGACGCGACCACGGCCTACCTGGGCGCGCCCGGCGAGCAGGAGCGCTTCGCGCACCCGGCCGGCGGCGACGTCTGCACGTCGGTCAGGTTCGAGCCCTCCCTGCTCGGGCGCCCGCCCGCCGCGACGACGGTGTACGTCGACGCGCGCGTCGACCTCGCCCACCGCCGTCTGGTCGCCGCCGCGGGCACCGGCGACATCGACTACGCGCTGGCGGAGGAACTGCTCCGCCTCGTCGCGGCCGCTGTCGGTGAGCCGACCGCCCGCTCCCGGCGGGCAGGCCGGCCGGCCGACCGGGCGCTGGCCGCGGCGGCGCGCGAGGCGATCATCGAGGAGGCCCCGGAGGCCGGTGGGCTCTGCGCGCTGGCCGCGCTGCTGGAGGTGTCGCCCTACCGGCTGAGCCGGGTGTTCTCCAGGGAGACGGGCGTCTCGCTGACCCGCTACCGCAACCGCGTACGCGTCACCCGGGCCATGGACCGGATCGTCGAGGGCGAACCCGGCCTCGCCGCCCTGGCGGCCCAGCTCGGCTTCGCCGACCAGGCGCACCTGACCCGCGTCGTCCGCGAGCACGTGGGGCACACACCCACGGCACTGCGCCGGCTGCTCGCCCCGGGCCCGGGCCCGTCATGAGCCGGCGGGGCGGGGTCACGCGGGCACGGTGACGACCAGGTCGGGGGCGAGCAGGCCGGCGGCGCGGTCCGCGGTCAGCGCGCCGAGGATGTAGCCGTCCTCGTCGACGACGGGCCAGACCGCGAGGTGCTTGACCCGCATGGCGATCGCGGCCAGGGCCAGGCCCATGGTCGGCCAGGCGAACGGGCCTCGCTGGTGGGTGGTCGAGCTGATCGCGGTCCGCTCGGCGTACCAGGAGCGGGTGAGGAACGGATGGAGTCCGGTGCGGGTGACCAGCCCCTCGCAGCGGCCGTCGTGGCCGCGGACGAGCAGGTAGTCGAGGTGGGCGCCGCGGAGGACGTCGTCGGCCTGGTCGACGGTGCTGTCGTCGGCTATCTGGTAGTCGCAGGGGTCCATGGCATCGGCGACCGTGAGGCCGTGGCAGGGTCGTGCGGGCTGGGGCGAGTGAGTGGTCACGGCGTTCACCGCTTCCCGTCTCCGGCCGCCCGCCGGAGCGGGGCCTGCCGGGCTGTCCTTCACCCAGAACGAAGCCGGAACGGGACCGGGATGCGGGTTGCCCTGGATGTCTCCGAGGCTACTCCCCGGGCGGACGGGGCGGCGGGCGGTGCGCGGGACGGGGCGGAGAGCGGGGCGGCGGTCGGCCCGGGGGAGGCCGTGGCGGAGTAGCGTGGGAGGCAGCCAAGGACATTCCGCACACCGGCATCAGCGTCGACGTCGCCCTGGGTCATGACGGGTCCCTCGTGGACCGGACGGGCGGCCTCAGATGATGCCGATCCCCCTCCCCAACCCTTCGCCCACCGGGCCGTGGACGGTGCCCGGTGCGCCGCTGCTGCCGCGCCTGGAGCTGGAGCCGACGCAGTCGCGGGAGGGTGTCTTCGACGGGGCCTGGTGGCCCCGCTCGAACCAGGTCAGCACCGAACTGCCGGACCTGATCACCGCGCTCGGCGCCCACTTCGGGCGCATCCTCCGGGTCGGCCTCGACACCTCGGCGTGGGACGGTGTGCCCCGGTCCGTGATGGCGAACGGCCTGATGATCAGGATCAACTGGTTCCCGGGCAGCGACGCGACGATCAGCGTCACCCGGGGCCTCCAGGACCACTTCCTGCTGCTGGTGGTGCCGCCCGGCACCGACCCGACGACGGCCGCCTCGGCGATGGCCGGCGCCTCCGCGACCGGGAACCACACCCCGGCGGCGGAACTCCTGCTCGGCTGACGGCCGTCGGCGCTGCGCGGGCAGCGGGCAGCGGGCAGCGGGCAGCGGGCAGCGGGCACCGGCTCCGGGTCAGGCTCAGGAGAGCTCGTCGGAAGAGCTCCGGAGAACTCGTCGGAAAAACTTTCGCGGGGAGCGATGAGTTCTCGGGGCGGTCCCGGTCTACCCCTGTGCAAGCGACAGACGTGACCACGGAGGAGATTCCGAGATGACCGAGAACCTGGGCGAGCTGACCATCACCCGCGAGCTGCCGGGCGCCCCCGCCGCCGCGTTCGAGGCGTACTTCGAGCCGGAGCAGTTCGTCCGCTTTTGGGGTCCGGTCGGCACCCACGTGCCGCTGGACACCGTGACCATCGAGGCGAAGGAGGGCGGGCGCTACGACAGCACCATGGTGGTCGACGAGACCGGCGACCGGTACCCGTTGAAGGCGGAGATCACCGAGATCCGGGCGGGCGAGTTCTTCGCGATGGTGGAGGAGGGCTCGGGCATGCGGTCCACCCTCACCTTCACCGGGCTCGACGAGGGCCGCACCCGGGTGGTGCTGCACCAGACCGGGGTGCCGGAGATGTACCGCGGCCCGGAGGCCGAGGCGGGGCTGAACTCCAGCTTCGACCGGCTGGTCGAGCACCTCGCCGGCCGGAGCTGACCCGGCGGCCGGCCGCGTGCCGTCCCGGCCCGGTGCACGGGCCGGGGGCGGCGCCGCTCGGCGGTCGGCGCCCTTCGGCGGTCGGCGCCGCTCAGCGGTCGGTGTCCTGGGGGTACCAGCGGAGTTCGACGGTGTTGCCGTCCGGGTCCTGGACGTAGACGGAGGTCGCGGTGCCGCGGGCGCCGTAGCGGGGGACGGGGCCTTCGAGGACGGTGAAGGTGCCGGCGTCGATGACCTCCTGCCAGTCGAGGGGCTCGACGGTGAGGCAGAAGTGGTCGACGTTGGACTCGTGCCGGGGGCGGTGGACCAGGTCGATGATGGTCTCGGCGCCGACCCGGACGGACGGGAACGGCGCCCGGCCGGCCCGCCACTCGTCGACCCGGACGGGGGCGAGGCTGAGCTGGCCGGAGTAGAAGGCCAGCGAACGCTCGACGTCGGCGACGTTGAGGACCAGGTGGTCGAAGGCTACGACGCGCATGGGTGATCGGCTCCGCTCGGGTGCGACTGCTGGGGACGGGTTCCACGATCCTCCTGGCCGGAGGCCTGATCAACGCGTGATCGTCGTACGATCGTTGAGCCGCATTCAACGATCGAGGGGCGGGCGGGGCCGGGATGCTGGAGCGGCTGGAGATCGAGGTCGTCCTCGCGCTCGCCGAGGAGCTGCACTTCGGGCGGACCGCCGAGCGGCTGCACCTGACCACGGGGCGGGTCAGCCAGGTGGTGCGGAAACTGGAGCGCCGGATCGGCGCGCAGCTGTTCGACCGCACCAGCCGGTCGGTCCGACTCACCGCGGTGGGGCGGCAGTTGGCCGAGGACCTGGTGCCGGTGGTAGCGGCGACGGAGGCGGCGCTGCGCCGGGCGGAGGACGCCGCCCGGGGCGTCACCGGGGAGCTCCGGGTGGCGTTCCTCGGGGAGTGGACGGCGCCCGTGCTGCTCAAGGCGGCCGCGCTGTTCGGCGAGCGGTACCCGGACTGCCGGGTGGACGTGCGCGAGGTGCAGCTGTCCAACTCCCGGTCGAGCCTGGAGGACGGCTCGGTCGACGTCCTGATCGCCTCCTACCCGTTCGACGGCATGGCCCGCGGGCCGGTGCTGCTGACCGAGCGGCGGGTCCTCGCGGTGGCGGCCGGGCACCCGTTGGCCGCGGAGCGGTCGGTGTCGGTCGAGGTGCTCGCCGACCACCCGGTGGTGCAGTACCCGGCCGTCACCTCGGCGGGCTTCAAGCGCGACCGCACCCCCGACCGCACCCCGTCCGGCCGTCCGGTGCCCAAGGGCCCGTCCGGCGGCACCTTCTCCGAGCTGCTCAGCCTGGTCGCGATGGGCCGCGGCGTCCTCCCGGTCGGCGAGCACTCCCGCCACTACTACCCGCGCCCGGACGTCGCGTACGTGCCGATCCACGACGCGCCCCCGATCGAGCGCGGCCCGGTCTGGCTGGAGAGCAACACCACCGCCCGGGTCCGCGCCTTCGTCCGGGCGGCGACGGACGTCGTCGCGGAGCGGCCCGGGGGCGCGCCGCTCCGCGCGCCGGCGACGGACTGACCGCGCCCGCCCCGAAGCGGTTCAACTCGCCCTGCGCCGACGGTAGTAGTGCACGGTGAGCACGGCGAGGAGCGGACCCCAGGCGGCCAGCGGCAGGTAGCCGATCCAGAACACGACGGTCTGCCAGCCGTGGGTGACGACCCCGCCCCGGTCGCCCCGGACGGTCAGGCCGAGCGAGAACATCACCATCGCGTACGGGAAGACCATCAGCACCGCAGAGCCCAGTCCGGCCGGCACGACGGCGGCGAGCACCGGGACCGGGCGGCCGCCGAGGAGGGGGATCCAGCGCGGCCACACCTCGCCCCAGCGGGCGACCAGGCCGAAGCAGAGGAGGGCCAGCGCCTCGCTGACCACGCTGAGCGCGAGGATGTAAGCCCAGCCTCCGTCGAACGGGGCGGGGTCCCGCTCCGGTGGTGTCGGGCCGTGGTCGAGCAGCGGCAGGCCGACGATGAAGCCGCCGATCCGCCAGAGGCAGGAGGGCAGGACGGCCAGGGTGATCGCGTACCCGGTGCGGACCGCCCAGCGGGGCACGCCCGGTGCGGGGGTGCCGTGCAGTCGTGCCGCGATCGTCCGTGCGCCCATGGTTCCGCCTCCCGACCCGGGCGGACGCGGTCCGTCCGCCACCGGCTCCGACCCTCCCGGAGCGGGCCGGCCGGGGCGTCCTCATCCGGGCCGAACCCGCTCCCCCGGGCGAGGGAGCGGGCCGTTGCCCCGATGGCGGGGGGTCAGGGCAGCAGCAGTCCCCAGGACAGGGCCCAGGGCAGGAACACCAGCCCGGCCAGCAGCAGGGCGCCCAGCCGCGCCCGGTCGGCCAGGGAGGCGGCGGTCAGGGCGGCCCGCTCCCGCCGGGCACCGGCCGCGGCGACGGCGGCCGCCCCGAGGGCGAACAGCGCGAGCAGCTGGACGGCCAGCCAGACCACCGGGCGGCCGAACAGGACCGGGCCGGTGAACATCGCGGCGGTGAGCATCAGGAAGAGCAGGTAGCCGAGGGCGCCCAGGAGGGCGGCCGTTCCGGCGAGGGCGGCCCAGCGGGCGGCCCGGGGCAGGGCGGCCGGGCGCGGCCGGCGGCGCAGGCGGCGGACGGCGCCGCTCAGCGCGTAGCCCGCGAAGCCGGTCAGGCAGAGCAGGGTGGCGACGACCTCGAACCAGGTGGACTCGTACCAGGGGAGCGGGTCGAGCGCGAGGCTGCGGGTGTCCTGGTGCGGGGCCGGGTCGGCGGAGGCGGCGGGGAGGCCGGTGGCGAGCCGCTGGATCCAGGCGGACTCGGTCCCGGCGTAGTCGGCGGGGAGCAGGTCGGGCCGGTCGTAGCCGTCGTCCCGGGTCAGGTGCAGGTTGTGCCGGACGTCGGGGACGGTCCGCAGCGTGTAGTGGGTGTTGCCGCCGCGGTCGAGGGCCCGGCGGATGATCGTCGCGCTCTCCTCGGGGGCGGCCTCGCGGTCGAGCGTGCCCCACTCGGCCAGGACGGGCTGCCGGACCCGCTCCCACACCGGCACCGGGTCGTAGTCGGCCTCCGGGAAGAGCCCGGCCGCCGAGAGCAGGCGGACGGAGGTGTCCGAGAGGGCGGTGACCAGCGAGCCGGAGACGCCGGCGTGGCGCAGGTAGCCCCGGTACGCCCAGGCCTGCTGGCGGGCCGGGGTGAGGCCGACGGCCCCGACGGTGACCAGGTACGCAGCCTCGGTGGTGCGGGTGGCGGCGAGCGAGGCCACCCAGGCGCCCTCGGACAGGCCCCACAGGCCGACCCGGTCCGGGGCGACCTCCGGCCGGGCGCGCAGCAGCCGGACGGCGGCCAGGGCGTCGTCGGCCAGCTGCCCGTAGTCCCGGTGGGTCGTCGAGTAGCCGTCGGTGCGCTTGTCGAAGACGAGGACGGTGACGCCGTGCCGCGCGTACGACTCGGCGGCGGCCCGCAGCTCGGCGAGCGGGCCCGGGCCGGCCCCGGGGAGCATGACCAGTCCCGGGCCGGGGGTGCCGGCCTTCGCGCCGGGCGCGGCCAGCACCAGGCCGTGCAGGACGGTGCCGCCGGCGCCGGTGAAGTCGACCGGGCTGGGGACCGGACCGCCCGCCGCCTCGGCTGCGGCTGCTTCGGCTCCGACGCCGGGGAGCAGCCCCAGCAGGGCCGCCAGCAGGGCGGTGACCAGCAGCAGGGCCGGTCCGGTTCGGGCCGGTCGGACGGGTCCGGTGCGCATCGCTGGTCTCCCCCGGGTCGTGCTCCACTCGTGGGTTCCAGCCTGGCGGGCAGCGGGGCCCGGGACGATGGTGGCCGCCCCCGGACCGGGGGTGGGGATGTCCCCCGGTCCGGGGGCGCCGGCCGGGGAGCGGAGGGTTCAGCGGACCTCGTCGGGTCCGGTGAAGTCGGGTGGGGTGTACCCGGGTCCGGTGAAGTCGGGTGGGGTGAAGCCGGCCGGGCGGGGGACGCGGCCTTCGCGGTCGGTGAGTCCTTCGGCGCCGGGGCTGGTGAACGAGGGTGAGCTGTAGCCGGGGCCGGTGAAGTCCGGGCTGCTGAAGTCGGGGCCGGTGCCGTCGGGGCGGCTGACGCCGGGTCGGGCCGCCGGGGCCGGCACCGGCGGCAGCGCGTCGAGCAGGTACGGGAGGAGTCCGCGCTCGCGCAGCGCGGTGCGCCATTCGCCGTGGGCGTCGCCGAGTTCGGCGGCGAGCTCCGGGTCGGTGCCGACCGGGGCGGTGGCGGCGCCGTCGCGCAGGGCGGTGAGCAGCAGCCCGATGATGCCGATGGCCATCGCGGCGACCCCGGCGGCGAGCGCCACCCAGCCGGCCGTGACCAGGGAGCCGGCGAGGGCGAGGCCCGGCTCGGCGGCGCGCAGCAGGTAGCCGATCAGCAGCAGGAACAGGGCGGCGGCCCAGGCCAGGATCGGGGTGAGCACGGTGAGGACGGGGAACGGTCCGCCTCCGCCGCCGCCGGTGCGCAGCTGGGTGAGCAGCCCGGGGTTGGCGGGTTCGCCGCCGGGCGGTGGCGGGGGCGTGCTGTGCAGGGCCTCGCGCAGCCGGGTGTAGTGGGCGTACTCGGTGGCGGCCGCGGCGTTGACGCGGTCGGCGTCGCGCAGGGCGCGGAGGCGCAGTTCGGCGGTGGCGAGCGCGCCGGGTGCGCGCAGGGCGGTGAGGACGGTGCGGTCGCGCAGGGCTTCCGTGAGGAGGCGCTCGTACTCCGGGCGGTCCTCGGCGAGCAGGGGCGGGGGGTTGGTCATGGGGACCCCGTTCGTGCGGACCCCGTTCGCTCGGCCCCGGGGGCGCACGGCCCTCAGGACGCCGAAACGGGCGCGGAGGCGGGCCGCCGGACGGGCGGCCGGGTGTGGTGTGCCTCATGGTAGGGGCGGGCACGCCCGGGCTGACAGTCGGTTTCCGGAATTTCGCGCCCCCGGACGCGCGCGTGCGACGGTTCGGGCGCCGGGAACAACTGTTCTATGCCTGGCGTCAGTTGGCGTACGGTCGGGCGGTCGGGTGACAGGCGGCCGGGCGGTCAGCCGATGGGCAGCCGGGCGACCAGCAGCCGCCCCTCCATGGTGACGCCGCCGTCCATCGCCACCGCGAGGTCGTCCGCGTACACGTACGGCCCGGGGATGTGCGGCGGCTGGCCGTCGTCGTTGTGCACCGCGCCGGTGAGGTACGGGATCGGGCTGTGCCCGTGCACGATCCGGCTGCCGCCGTAGGTGTCCAGCAGCTCGTGGACGGCCAGCGGCCCGGCTTCGCCGCGGAAGGCGAACCGCTTGGTGAAGCGGCGGAAGCAGTCCCACCACTCGTCCACGCTGCCGTCGGCGAGCAGGCTGTGCACCGCGTCGTTGACGTCGGGGATGGACTCGCCGTACTCCAGGTACGCGGTGGTGTCGGAGTGCAGCAGCAGGTGGCCGTCCTCCACCGCCATGGCGGGGAGCCGGGAGAGCCAGCTGATGTGGTGCGCCTCCAGGCGGTCCAGGTCGTTCTGCTGGCCGCCGTTGAGCCGCCAGGCGGCGAGGAAGGAGGCGGTGCCGGCGGTGGACTGGACGGGCTCGTCGCCGTACTTGGCAGCGCCGAGGAAGAGCAGTTCGTGGTTGCCCATCAGGGCGCGGCAGTAGCCGCCGGCCGCGGCGGCCTCGGCGGCCAGCTGCATGACCAGGTCGATGACGCCGATGCCGTCGGGGCCGCGGTCGGTGAAGTCGCCGAGGAACCAGATCCGGGCGCGGCCGGCGGACCAGTGGCCGTCGGCGTCGATCAGGCCCTGGTGGCGCAGCTCGGCGCGCAGCTCCTCCAGGTAGCCGTGGACGTCGCCGACGACGTAGACCGGGCCGGGGGGCTCGCCGGGGCCGGGGGCCGGGTACGGGTAGGTCGGCGCGGCGGGGTCGGGCAGCGGCGGGCCGAGCTCGATGGTCGGCGGGTCGTCGCGGCCGGCGAGCTGGAGCGCCGGGGAGGGCTGGTCGGGCAGGGTGGGTTCGTAGCCGCCCTGGTCCTGGCCCTCGTACCCGCTCCGCTCCTGGCCGCCCTCGTACCCGCCCTGCTCCTGACCGTCGTACCCGCCCTGCTCCTGGCCCCCCTCGTACCCCGGTCCGTTCTCGTAGCCGCCCTGTCCCTGCTGCGCGAAGGCCGGGCTGTGGTCCATGCCGATCCCCTGGGCGTGCACGGTGTGACCCTGGCCGTCGGCGGGCCAGTGCTGCTCCAGGTAGCGGGCTCCGCCGTAGCCGCTGTAGGTCTCCCCGTCGTGGGTCTCCCCGTCGTACGGGGCCGCGGGGTAGCCGGTGGAGGGATCGGGTTCGTAATAGGTGCCGTACGGCAGCACGTCGAGGTCCGGCTGGTGGCGGGGGCCTGAGTGGGGGTGCTCAGGCCCGGGGAAGCGGTCCTCGGGTGTCATTCGCCCATCATAGGAAGACCACTCTCCCGGCGTCGTCACCTGGTGGGTATCCAATCCTCCGGAGCGTCAGCCGGGCGGCCCCACAAGGTCCGTTTTGTCCCGGCTCGGTACGGTCTCGTCAGCTCTGCCCGGGCGCGGCGGCCCGGTCCCGGGGCCGCCGCGGCGCGGTGGTCTAAACCTCGCCCGGCGACCGGGGCGGGCTGACGGTGGTGCGCGGACTCCGGCGCTGGGAGGACGCGCGGACGATCAGTTCGGTCGGCATCAGGGTGCCCGGCGGCGGCCCGGTGCCGGCGGTGCGGAACCGCGGCGGGAAGAGCCGGGCGATGTCGACGCCCGTCCCGGAGTCCACGCCCTCGATCGCGTCGATGAGCAGGTTGACCACGGTGGTGCCGATCTTGCGCGGCTTGAGCGAGAGCGTGGTGATCGGCGGTTCGGTGGTCGCGTAGACGTCGCTCTCGCTGCAGCAGACCAGCAGCAGGTCGTCCGGCACCCGCAGGCCGTACCGGCGGGCGGCGGCCAGCAGGTCGGTGCCGTTGGGGTCGAACAGCCCGTAGACGGCGTCCGGCCGGTCGGGCCGGGCGAGCAGCCGGTCGGCGGCGACGGCGCCGGCGGCCGGGTCGTGCGCCGGGTAGGTCTCGTACACCGGTTCCTGGCCGACCTTGGCGCACCAGCCGAGGTAGGCCTCGGTGGAGAGCCGGGTGTAGGTGTCGGTGCTGGTGCCGGTGAGCAGGCCGATGCGGCGGGCGCCGGCCTCGGAGAGGTGGTCGAGGATGCCGAGCACGGCGGCCTCGTGGTCGTTGTCGACCCAGGCGGTGACCGGGCAGTTGCCGGGCTTGCCGTCGCTGACCACCGGGACGCCGGACCGGTACAGCTCGCTCACCAGGGGGTCCTGGTCGGGCGGGTCGATGACCACGGTGCCGTCGAGGGCGATGTTGCCCCAGACGTCGTGGCGGGAGGAGGCGGGCAGCACCACCAGCGCGTAGCCGCGGCCGAGGGCGGCGCTGGTGGCGGCCCGGGCCATCTCGGCGAAGTACGCGAACTCGGTGAAGGTGAACGGCTCTTCACCGTAGGTCGTGACGGTCAGGCCGATCAGGCCGGACCGTCCGGTGCGCAGGGTGCGGGCGGCCGCAGAGGGGCGGTAGCCGAGGCGCTCGGCGACCTCGCGCACCCGGCTGCGGGTCTCGTCGGGCAGGCGGCCCTTCCCGTTCAGCGCATCGGAGACAGTGGTGATCGACACTCCGGCGGCTGCTGCCACATCCCGGATGCCGGCCCGCTCCAGACGCCGTGAGGTGGTGGGACGCCGACCGCTCTGGTTGGCTGCTGCTGTCATGGCGGACCGATCGTATGGCTCCTGACAAGGGTCTGTGACCGGCGCATCGGGAGCCCGCAAAGATACGTTTCTCCACGAGTGAGCCGGGGTGCGCCCCTTCGATACCCGCCTGAAACCAGGCCTCTTACCTCTGACATGTGCCAAAGGAACCGGGCAGAATGGCTGATCTGCGCCTGTAACCCGACCGGGCATCTCACTCCTACGGGTGAGGGCGGTCGGTATCGTGCAAGGCACCCGACCGGGGTGGTCCGGACGCGTCACGAGGTCCCGGGCACGGCGGCGACCCCGTCCGTGGCGGGCGAGCGCACCGGAGAGTTCCGCAACTGGAAACGGAGTACGACCGTGAGCAGTGGTACGTCAGCGCAGGGCCCGCGGCTGCGGCCGACCCTCGACGGCATCCCCACGTACAAGCCCGGCAAGCCGGCCGGCGCCGACGCCTACAAGCTGTCCTCGAACGAGAACCCCTACGAGCCGCTGCCCGGCGTGCTGGAGACGGCGGTCAAGGCGGCCGGCTCGTTCAACCGCTACCCCGACATGGGCGTCACCGAGCTGACCTCGGTGCTGGCCGAGCGCTTCGGGGTGCCCGCCGAGCACATCGCCACCGGCACCGGCTCGGTCGGCATTGCCCAGTCGCTGGTGCTCGTCACGGCCGGCCCGGGCGACGAGGTGATCTTCGCCTGGCGCTCCTTCGAGGCGTACCCGATCGTCGCCACCGTCGCCGGGGCCACCCCCGTCCCGGTGCCGCTCAAGGCGAACGGCGACCACGACCTGGACGCGATGCTCGCCGCGATCACCCCGAACACCCGGCTGGTCTTCGTCTGCAACCCCAACAACCCCACCGGCAACGTGATCCACCGCGCCGAGCTGGAGCGCTTCCTGGACGCCGTCCCGGCCGACGTCCTGGTCGTGGTCGACGAGGCCTACATCGAGTTCATCCGCGACCCCGAGGTGCCCAACGGCATCGACCTCTACCGGGACCGCCCGAACGTCTGCGTGCTGCGCACCTTCTCCAAGGCGTACGGCCTGGCGGGCCTGCGGGTCGGCTTCGCGATCGCGCACGAGCCGGTGGCGGCCGCGCTGCGCAAGGTCGCCACCCCGTTCGGCGTGAGCCGGCTCGCCCAGGACGCGGCCGTCGCCTCGCTGCGCGCCGAGGAGGCGCTGCTGGAGCGGGTGGAGGCGCTGGTCGAGGAGCGCACCCGGGTGGTGGCCGGGCTGCGCGCCCAGGGCTGGGAGATCCCGGACTCGCAGGCCAACTTCGTCTGGCTCTGGCTCGGCGACCGCTCGCAGGAGTTCGCCGCCGCGTGCGCCGAGGCCGGCGTGATCGTGCGGCCGTTCCCGGAGGGCGTGCGGGTGTCGATCGGCGAGGCCGAGGGCAACTCGATCTTCCTGGCGGTGGCGGAGGCCTTCCGCAAGTCGCTCTGACTCTTCCCTTGGGGCCCGCAGGGGCGCGTCGGTCCTCCGGCGCGCCCCTGCGGCGTTTCCGCGCGGGTGCCGCGTGGCGCCGCGCGCCTCCCCGGAGCTCCCGGCAGCTCCCCGCGCCTCCGTGAGAACGTCCTCAGAACGCCCTCCCGGATGGCTGGAGATCGCTGGGAGCCCGCTGGGAGTTCGCCCAACGGCCGCCCACGGGACGGCCAAGGCGCCCGCGCGGGACGGGTGTTCTGTCCGCAATGCCCGGATCCGGCCGGTCAGGCTTCTCCCAGCCGCCGCCCAGCACGACGCAAGAGCCCGCCGGGAAGCTGTCCGCCATGAAGGTGCTCCCACGGCGGCGAGGCGCCGTCCTCGTCAACTCCGCGCTCGGCGTGGCCCTGCTGGGCGGCGCCGCCCTGGTGTACGCCACGGTCAGCGGCAGCTCGGGCCCGGCTTCCGCGAAGCCCGCGGCCCGTACCGCCACGGTGTCCAAGGGCACCGTCCTGGCCACCGTGTCCGGAACCGGCACCCTGGTCTCACCGACCGACGCCGCCCAGGACTTCACCACCGGCGGGAAGCTCACCGCGGTGAAGGTCGCGGTCGGGGACGCCGTGCAGAAGGGCCAGGTGCTCGCCACCGTCGACACCACGGCGGCCCAGCAGCAGGTGGACGCGGCCCAGGCCGCGCTCACCACGGCCCAGGCCAACCTCACCAAGGCCCAGGCCGGGGTCACCACCACGACCACCGAGCAGCTGCCGGGCGCCACCTCCGCCGCCTCCCCCGGCGGCGGGGCCGGCAGCGGTGGACGCGGGGCGGGCGGGAGCAGTACGCCCGCCCCGCAGACCACCACCGTCACCACCACCAAGGTCGACGACGCGGCCGTGGCCCAGGCCCAGCAGCAGGTCGCCACCACGCAGACCAACCTGGCCAACGCCCAGGCGGCGCTGACCGGCACCACCCTGACCGCCTCGGTGGACGGCACGGTCGCCTCGGTCTCCGGCAAGGTCGGCGACACCGTCGGGGCCACCGGCTCCGGCGCCTCCGCCTCGTCCTCCACCGGCAAGTCCACCGGGACCGGCACGGGTTCGGCGGCCGCCCCGAGCGGCTTCATCGTGCTCACCAACCCGACCGGGATGCAGGTCACCGCGAACTTCTCCGAGCTCGACTCGCTCAAGCTGAAGAAGGGCGAGGCGGCCACCGTCACCCTGAACGCGCAGTCCGACACCAAGCTCAACGCGACGGTCCTGTCGGTCAGTTCGCTGCCCACCGGCAGCGGCTCCGGCGGCGCGGCCGGCTCCGCCGCCGTCCAGTACGCGGCCACGCTGCAGATCACCGGCGACACCAGCACGCTGCGCACCGGCCTCAGCGCCACCGTCCAGGTGATCACCGGCGAGGCCGACAACGCGCTCTCCCTGCCCACCTCCGCGCTGTCCGGCACCGGCACCTCGCGCACCGCGACCCTGGTGCAGCCGGACGGCGCCTCCGAGCGGGTCACCGTCGGGGTCGGGGTCGAGGGCGACAGCACGGTGCAGGTGGTCTCCGGGCTGAAGGAGGGCGACAAGGTCGAACTCCCCACCACCAGCGGCGGGAACGGCTTCCCGAACGCCTCCTTCCCGGGCCTCGGCGGCAACCGGGGCGGGGCCGGCGGCGGGGTCTTCCCGGGCGGCGGTGCCGGCGGTGGCGGCGCCGGTGCCGGGGCCGGTCGCGGCGGCAAGGGCTGACTCGTGAGCATGCGTCACGTCATCGACAAGCGCGTCCCCGCGCACCCCGTCCCGGTGATCCGCATCCGCGGGCTCACCAAGGCGTACGGGCACGGCGACGCCACCGTGCACGCGCTGCGCGGCCCCTCCGACCCGGAGACCGGCGCGCCGCGGGGCGTCAGCCTGGACATCGAACAGGGCGACTTCGTCGCCGTGATGGGCAGCTCCGGCTCCGGCAAGTCCACCCTGATGAACATCCTCGGCTGCCTGGACGTCCCGACCGCCGGCCGCTACCTCCTCGACGGCACCGACGTCGGCCACCTGGACGAGCAGCAGCTCGCACTGGTGCGCAACCGCAAGATCGGCTTCGTCTTCCAGTCCTTCAACCTGGTGCCCCGCACCACCGCCCTCGCCCAGGTCGAGCTGCCGCTCGCCTACGCGGGCGTCCGGACCGCCGAGCGGCGCCGCCGGGCGATGGCCGCGCTGTCGCTGGTCGGGCTCGCCGAGCGGGCCGGCCACAAGCCCAACGAGCTCTCCGGCGGCCAGCAGCAGCGCGTCGCGGTGGCGCGGGCCCTGGTGACGGCGCCCGCGATGCTGCTCGCCGACGAGCCGACCGGCAACCTCGACAGCCGCTCGACGGAGGAGGTGCTGGCCCTGATCGACGGGCTCAACGCCACCGGCCGTACGGTCGTGCTGATCACCCACGAGGACGAGGTCGCCCGGCACGCCAAGCGGGTGCTGCGACTGGTCGACGGGCAGATCGTGAGCGATCTGCGGCAGGCGCCCGTGGAGGGGCCGCCGCCCTTCCTGGACGCGGCCTACGCGGAGCTCGCGGCGGGCCCGGCGGGCCCGGCGGGCGAGGCCGGCGTGGCGGGCGCGGAGGTGCCGGCGTGATCCTCTGGCAGACGCTCCGCTTCGCGGTCGGCGGCCTGGCCGCCAACAAGGTGCGCTCGGCGCTCACCATGCTCGGCGTGCTGATCGGCGTGGCCTCGGTGATCCTGCTGCTGGCGGTCGGCAACGGCTCGTCGGTGGCGGTGAAGGACTCGATCACCTCGCTCGGCACCAACTCCCTGACGGTCAGCTCCGGTTCGGCCAACGGCGGCTCCCGGGCCACCTCCTCGGTGAAGAAGCTGACGGTCGCCGACGCCAAGGCGCTGGCGAGCGACACCGACGCGGGGGTGATCAGGTCGGTCGCCCCGGTGGTCACCACCAGCGGCACCGCGCTGTACGGGAACATCTCGTACAGCCCCGGTTCGATCGTCGGCACCTACCCGTCGTACTTCGAGACCGCCAACCAGAAGGTCGCGCACGGCGAGTACTTCACCGACGACGACGTGCTCGACTCGCGCAAGGTCGCGGTGCTCGGCGCGACGACGGCCAAGCAGCTGTTCGACACCGAGAACCCGGTCGGCAAGTCGGTCGTCCTCGGCGGCACGCCGTTCACCGTGGTCGGCGTGCTCCAGGCCAAGGGCGGCAGCGGCTTCACCGACCCGGACGACGTCGTCATCGCCCCGCTGCCGACGGTGCAGAACGCCTTCACCGGCTTCGGCTCCGTCAACCAGATCCTGGTCCAGGCCGTGAACGCGGACAGCACCACGGCCGCCCAGTCCGAGATCACCCGCGTCCTGCTCGGCACGCACGCGATCGCCGACCCCGCCAAGGCGGACTTCCGGATCACCAGCCAGGCCTCCCTGCTCACCGCGAGGGAGAGCACGACGAAGACCTTCACCGTGCTGCTCGGCGCGGTCGCCGCGATCTCGCTGCTGGTCGGCGGGATCGGGATCACCAACATCATGCTGGTGACGGTCACCGAGCGGACCAGGGAGATCGGCATCCGCAAGGCGCTCGGCGCCCCGCGCGCGGTGATCCTCGGGCAGTTCCTCACCGAGTCGACGCTGCTCTCGGTGATCGGCGCGGGGTTGGGCGTGGCCGCCGGAATCGCCGGCTCGCACTTCAGCATCGTCGGCATCAAACCCGTGGTGATCCCCGAATCGGTGCTCGGCGCCTTCGCCATCGCCGTCGCCATCGGGCTGTTCTTCGGCAGCTACCCCGCCAACCGGGCCGCCTCGCTGCGGCCGATCGACGCCCTCCGGCACGAGTAGGACTCCACTGTCATGAGCAAAGAGATCGCCACCGTCGGGCCCGGAACCCCCGCCGAGCAGGTCGCCCTCCTCGCCACCCCGCCGGACGCGCGGGACGTGAGCGCCGAACTGGCCGCGCCGCCGAGGCGGAAGCTGCCCTGGCTCAGCCTGCTGCTGGCGGGCGGAGTGATCGCCACCGGGGCGTTCGCGGGCGGGGTCTGGTACCAGCAGAACAACGGGCCGACGGGCGGCGGGAAGTCCTCCGCCCGGCCGGCTGCCGCCGCTGCGGGTGCGGCTGCTCAGGGAGGCGGCTACGGGCAGGGGCAGGGCGGCTCCCGCCGTGGGGGCCAGGGCACCGGGCAGGGCGCTGGGCAGGGCGGGCAGGGGCAGGGCGGGCAGGCCGGCTTCGCCCGGGGCACGGTCAAGGCCGTCGACGGCAACACCGTCTACCTGACCGACACCAACGGCAACACCATCAAGGTCACCACCGGCGACGCGACGAAGGTCCAGCTCAACAAGGAGGGCAAGGTCGGGGACCTGCAGCCCGGCCAGAGCGTAACGGTCGTCGGCACCCCCGACGCCAACGGTGGCTACACCGCCAGCCAGCTGGTCGAAGGCGCCGCCGGCGGATTCGGTGGTGGTGGCTTCGGCGGCGGTGCCGGTGGCGGCGCCCCCAGGAACCCGTCCGGCGGCTGACCCGGAGCCGACGGACGCCGCGAGGCCCTCGCCCCTTCGGTGGGCGAGGGCCTTCGCATGTGTTCAGCGCGGTTCGAGGAGGCTCACCGCTCCCACGCCGCCTCCCGGTCCAGGTCCCGCAGCAGGTGGAGGAGGTTGACGAGGGTGCTCACGGGCGCGTTGCCGAAGTCGACCAGGAGACGCCCGTCGAGGATCGTCTCGCCCGCCGAGGCCGAGCCCCAGAGCAGCCCGTACGGGAGGCCCCGACGGTGCAACTCCCCGAGCAGGCCGGTGATGTGCGGGGCGGCGAAGTTCCGCATCCGGGGGTCGTCGGGGGCGATCGGTTCGCGGGTCACGCGGCGGAGTCCAGCTCGTACCAGACCGTCTTGCCACGCTCCTGGGGGTCGACGCCCCAGCGGTGGGTGAGCCCGGCGACGAGCTGGAGGCCCCGGCCGGACTCGGCGAGCAGGGACAGGGGCTTCTCCTGGGGGAGCAGGGCGCTCTCGTCCGCGACGCAGACCCGGAGGGTGTCGACGTCGAGGGAGAAGTAGACGACGGGCGAGGCGGTACCGGCGTGCCGCCACGCGTTGACGATGAGTTCGCCGAGGGCGAGTTCGGCGTTGAAGATGGTCTCGGTGTCCCAGGAGGCGCGGGTCAGGGCGCTCCGCAGGGCCTGCCGGGTGAGGGTGAGGGAGGGGGTGTTCAAGGTGCACACGGGAACCTCCGAGAGGTATGGGTGTGGAGGGGGAGAGCCGCGAGCCGGACCAGGGCGTGGCCGCTCTTCGGCCGGAGGGCAGCAGGCGCCTACTGCCCTGAACCAAGGCGTGTCTGACGATCCATCGGATCGTTCTGAGGGTGACGATAGCGCGAGGCGCCACAGATTTGTGGCGATCCACGCGAAGTTCCCCCGAACGGGGCTGGCAGACTGGACCCATGGCCCTTCGATCGAACCCGACGCTTCGCCAGTTGAGGTTGGGTGCCGAACTTCGCAGGATGCGGGAACAGGCCGGCCTCGGCGGCAGCCAGCTCGCCCGCGCACTGGGCATCAACCCCGCCCACGTGACGCAGATGGAGAGCGGCAAGACCGGCATCAGCGTCGAACGCCTGCGCACGATCGCGGCGTTGTGCATGTGCGTCAACGAGCCCCTGATCGACGCGCTCGCGGACATCATCACGGACCGCGACAAGGGAGGTTGGTGGGAGGAGTACCGGGGTCGTCTCTCGCAGGAATTCCTTGAGATGGCCGAGATGGAGAGTCGTGCTTACGCGCTCTCCACCTACACCATGGCCTTCATTCCCGGGCTACTCCAAACCACTGATTACGCTTCTGCGGTCTTCGCCCGAGGGTTCCCGCCTCTTCCCCAGCATGAGGTTGACCTGAGGGCCGCCTTCCGTATGCATCGGCAGAACGTGGTCCGCTCCGGTGAGATTCCGTACTCGGCCTTCATCCATGAGGCGGCGCTGCGTATGCAGTTCAGCGGCCCCAAGGTCCAAGCCGAGCAGCTTGGCGGCCTCATCGAGGACTCCGAACGGTCGACCATCTCACTCCGAGTCGTCCTGTTCGATGTGGATACTCTTCCGGTCAACCAGGAAAACTTCACGTACGTTGAAGGCCGGATCCCTGAGCTTGACACCGTGCAGATGGACTCAGGCCTCGACAGTGTGCTCTTCGATGCGCCGGCCCACATCGCCCAGTTCCGGTCCCGGCTCGACCGGCTCGATTCGGCGGCTCTCTCGCAGGAGGAGTCTCGGGAGTTCATCCGATCCATCAAGAAGGATATGGAAAGTAAATATGTCTGACTCCACTTGGCAGAAGTCCAGCTACTCGGCTGCCAACTCCGAATGCGTTGAGGTTCGTACCGCTGGTGGTGTGATCGAACTCCGCGAGTCCGACGAGGGCGAGGTCATCGTCCGCACCATCGCCCCCAAGTTCGCGGCCTTCCTCCAGGGCGCGAAGGCGGGCGAGTTCGACCACCTGGTAACCGTCGGCGCCTAGCGAACTCTTCCGGCGGCGTGGCCCCTTGTTCACCAGCAACCACCGCGGATAGGTCGTGGCAACCATGAGTAGCCTCTTGTGGCAGAAGTCCAGTTTCTCGGGCTCGAACGCAGACTGTGTTGAGGTGCGAGCCGATGCTGGTGTGATCGAACTCCGGGAGTCCGACGAGGGCGACGTCATCGTCCGCACCACCGCCCGCAACTTCGCCGCGTTCCTCCAGGGCACTCAGGCGGGCGAGTTCGACCACCTGGTGACCATCACTGCCTAGCGAACTGTCCGGCGGCCCCTTGCTCCTCCGCAAGGGGCCGCCGGCGTGCTTCAGGAGTGGTCGGGGGCCGACCCTGCCACCGCGAACTCCACTCCGCCGTCGAGCAGTTCGGCGTCCCGGACCGGTTGACCCCCGATCCAGGCCGGGGTGCGGTCCGTCCCTCTCCCGTGCCTACGGCTGGATCACGAAATACACCACGGAGCCCGCGGTCACGCACAGGAAGAACTGCACCATGAAGCCCCAGGTGAGCGGCACTTCGTCCCTGTCGCCCGCCTCGTCGGCCGCCAGTTGCAGGCGCGCCATCCTCCCGAGGTGCCCGGCCGTTCCCAGCGTCAGCGAGAGCATCGCCAGCGAGTACATCGACAGCGCGCCGGCCGAGGTCGTCCCGTTCATGTGGGAGCGCCCGACCAGGAAGAGCGCTCCGACCAGCGGCGCCAGGGCAACCATGATCCGGTACTGCCGGGTCACCTGCGGCGGTATCGCCATCGCCCAGAACAGCACCGTCGTCAGCGCGACGATCCACCACCAGGTGGCCACGCTCAAGCCCAGTGGAGTCATGCCCCCACCCCCCACATCACGGACGTTCGCTCACATCCACTGACGATCACACTATTCAGACCAGCCCCCGCCCCGCGCCGCCCGGACCCCGCAAGATCCCGCCCGGTCCCCTGCCGGTTCCCGGCAAGAACCCGATAAGACCCGGCACAGGAAGTCGGCCGGCCCGACTTCCTGCGCACCGCCTCCGCCCCGGCGGCCCCTCCTGCCGGTGCCGCTACGGTTCCGGCATGGGAAAGCGGGAGCCGTACTGGCGCAGACTTGGCACTCCGGCGATGCTCGTCCTGTACCGGACCCCGAACCGGTGGCGGTACGCCGTCTACTTCACCGGACCGGGCGGCATTGCCGACGGGGGACTCGACGAACCCGCGCCCTCCTGCGAGCCCGTGATCGCGCAGACGGCCATGCACCGCAAGGCCGAGGAGCTCACCCACCGCACACTCGAGGTCACCTGGCAGGAGGCCGACCAAGACGGCTGCTGGACCGGAGTCATCACCAACCCGGGTCCACTGCCCGCTTCATGAGTGGGGCTGGACCCACCCCCTTGTGGGGCTGGACCCATACTCGGCCGCGCGTCCGCTCCGTAGCGTCGTTCCCACAACGACACGGAGGGGAAAGAACCATGGCGCCCACGGCCCACCAGTCCACCTTCACCACGGTGAAGAAGTGCATCACGCTCTTCGGCCTAGCCGGCGCCATCGTCCTCGGCACGGTCGCCGTGATGGCGTCCATCGGCCACCCGACGACCCCGTTCATGTGGATCCGCGGCGTCATCTTCCTCGCCGTCGCCCCGTACCTCCACCGCCTGGCCACCCGTGCCGCCGACGGCTCCGCCAAGGCCTTCGACCGCGTCCGCACCCTCTCCACCGTGATGCCGATCGCCATCATCGCCGTGGACCTCATCCCCGGCCTCTGCCCGCCCTGGTACGCCGTCCTCCAGGGCCTCTCCGCCCTCGCCCTCCTCGCCGTCGCCATCCTCACCCGCACCCCCGCCCTGCGCGCCGCCTTCCCCAACGCCGACTGAACCCCCACCCCCACCCCCACCCCGACTCGGCGCAGGAAGTCGGCCGTTCCGACTTCCTGCGCCGGTAGCCCTACCCGTCGGCTCCTTGCTCCCCGCAAGGAGCCGCCGGGTGGGGATGTTCGTTTCCTCTTGGCGTGGGGCGGAGCCAATGTCCTTGCAGGGGCGTGTTGTTGGTCGGGAGGCCTCGCGATCTTGATCTTTAGTCCGATACGGGAATACCCCCCTTCCGTCGTGGACAGCCGCTGACCAGCCCTCTAGCGTCGTGCCCAGGTGCTCTGGCGGGACCGCTCTCCAAGGGGGTTGAGATGGACACCAGGTCGGGTCTCACACGGCTGACCAACATGGGCGACGGCGGTGGCTCGGGGGAGTGCAATCAGAACGACTGTCCCAACGTCTACCGCACCGAGCGGGGGACGTTCGTGATCCAGGGGACCGTCTCCGGCGCCTTCGCGCCGCCCGGCGGCGAGGGCCTGGTGGAGATCCCCGAGAGTGTGCTTCGGGAGGCTGTTCGTGCGCTTGGATGGTGAGGCCTGGCAAGCCAGGTTCCGTCAGTTCGAGACGGAGGCTTGGCGGCTTGAGACCCTTCCGGCCTACAGGGTTCCGCAGGAGGAAGAGGAACTGCGAGCCTTTCGAGCCGATGAACGGATCGACCCGCATGCGCATTCCAACGAGTACACGGAAGACCTCAAGCGCGTGCGGCGGGAGGGGAAAACCAAGGGGCGGGTGCACATCGTCACGCGACCGCTCTCCGAATACCTCCGCTACGAGTTCATGTACTACCTGCCGCATGTGTGGGCCGGCGAGGACGTCCGGATCATGGACGTCACGGATCGGCCCAACCCGTTGGCGGGAGTCACTGACTACTGGATGTTCGACAAGGCGGAGGTGGTGCTCATGAACTACCTTCCCGACGGAACACAGATCGACCGCACCGTGTTCGAGGGGGATGTCGACCCGTTCATCGAATACCAGCGGATCGCCATCGCCGAATCGGTGCCTTTCGAGGAGTACGTGAAGGGAATTGGCGCTTGATCCGCAGGATCTAGGCCGATCGAGTACGGACCTGGCGGCGATCCTTCAAGAGCTTCGCAAGCGAGCTGGACTCTCCGGGGTCCAGCTCGCTCGGCGTGTCAACATGTCGCAGTCCAAGATCTCCAAGATCGAGACCGGCAAGGTCATACCGTCCCTCGTCGATGTCGAACTGATTCTGCGGGCGCTCGACGCGCCGGCGGAGCTGATCACGCGGGTGACCGCTCTCGCTCGCATCGCGAACGCGGAGTGGCAGGATGCCAAGGCCTTGCGCCGAAAGGGACTGGACAAGAAGCAGGTCGAGCTGGCCGCCCTTGAACGGCACTCGACGGAGTTCAGGTACTTCCTGCCGACCATGATCACCGGTCTGCTCGCGACGCCCGAATACATCAGGGCGAGCCTCGCCCTGTTCCCCGGCGATCATTCGGAGGCCATTGCCAGGAAGCTGGAAAGGCAGGCCGTTCTCTACGAGAGGGCCAAGAGCTTCACCTTCATCCTGACCGAGCAGGCCTGCCTCTGGCCGCTCGTCTCGGAACAGGCCATGGCCGTGCAGCTCGATCGACTGGTGTCGGTCTCCCGGTTGCCGAATGTCCGGCTGGGGGTCATCCCCATGGCCGGCCGCATGCCATGGGCTCCGCTGAATGTCTTCACGGTCTACGATGCCGTTCTGGCCACCGTGGAAGTGTCCACCGGTGCGCTCGTTTTCCATGATCCGAGGGATGTTCAGGAGTATCTGAACGAGTTCGGGAGATTCGAAGGCTACTCGCTCTGGGGTGATGAGGCCCGCGTCAGGATGGAGGAGTGGGCCGCCCGTTTTCGAGGGGGCCGGCGAGATCTTTAGTCGATTTCCGGAATAACGTTGATGGGATTTCCGAAATTCCCCTAACCTGATTTCTGCATGAAGGGCGGGTCCATGAAGAAGGTCGCCGTGAAGCTCTGGCGGATCATCCGTGGTCCGATGCAGTGGCGCGTTCTCTGGCTCTGGCACTCGAAGTTCATGGTGGGCGTCACGGGCATCGTGCGTCACCGGGACGGCCGGGTCTTGCTGCTGAAGCACCGGATGTGGCCGGAGGGCCGGCAGTGGGGCTTGCCGACGGGCTACGCGAACGCGGGCGAGAGCTTCGAAGACACGATCGTGCGTGAGGTCCGGGAGGAAACGGGGCTCACAGTGAAGGTGTGCGAACTGGCGCACCTGAAGAGCGGCTACAAGCTGCGCGTCGAAGTCGCCTACGAGGCCTTGTACGTCAGTGGACAGACCAGCGCCCCCTCGTTCGAGATCCTGGAGGCTCAATGGTTCTCACCGGACGAACACCCCGACGGATTGCAGGAATCGCACCGGAAGTTGATCAGCCGTCGACGTCGCTGACCCTCGGCCGCTCGCTCACGCCCTCCTGCCTGGGCCCGAACGAGTACCTGGCGGGCAGCCCGGACGAACGGGCTGAACTGGCACATCTCCTGGCCGTACGGTGGGCGACCGCCGCACTCGGCCAGGCGCACCCGCACATCGCGTTCTCGCTCCTGCACTGGGTTGTCGAGGCGTGGCAGGACGAGGGGGCCCGGGAGGTGTTCCGGCAGGGAGCGGCTCTTCTGGCCGATCGCTAGCGTGAGTTGGGGTTGGACCGGCTGTTGCCGATCGACCGGGTGTGGGTGGGGGTGCGTTCGACGCGCCCGGACGCGTTCGGCGGTTTCCACCACCCGAATCAGGGCTACCGGCATGTGCAGTTGGCGTCGGTGATCACGAGGTACGGCCGGCTGATCGATCCTCGATGGGCGTCGCCGGAACTCGTGGCTCTCGACCTGCTGCGGTCCTACGCCCATGACTGCCTGCACTGGGGCTCGTTCCGGGAGTACCGGCTCCGGGACGGCCAGGTGGTTCGTAGCCGTTACGGGATCAACTGTGTGGACGCGGAAGGGCGTACGTACTCGGCGAGGGACGGCGATGGAGCCTCCTCGACGCGGAATCTCGGCATCATCATGGAGGGGGCCACCGACCGGGAAGCACGGTCGATCGCCGCTGCGGTGGCCGATCTCCTCGGCATCGCCGAGCGCATCGAACCGGATGACCGTCTGGCCTTCCGAGACACCACCGGGCAGTTGGAGGCGGTCGACTTCGACCGTGTCGAACCGGGTGTTGCCACCGACTTCCATCAGGCCCTGGCCGGATACGAGTGTGGCGTCGGCATGAGGTACCAGTGCTTCCTCACCGATACGGGTGGAACCGCTGCGAACACCCTGCACGCACTCATTCTCTCCGCCGTGATCAGCGGAGACCTGTCCTGCCTGACCGACTGGCTCGACCAGCGGTACGGGCCGGAGGCGTTCCGTCGGCGTTTCCGCTCGCCGGTCTACACGGGGCCGGACCCCGGCAAGCAGGTCTCCCCCTGAGGTGAACCCCAGTGGGCTGCTGCCATCTGCGACTACTTGGAAGGGGTCCGTCAGGCATGACGACTGTCCTCCACAGCGAAGACCAACTCCTGCGGGCGCGGGTCGCGTTGGCCTCGGAGATCGAGCGGGTGAGCGCGGTGCTGTCCTCGCGGGTGGTCGAGGCGTTCCTCAATGTGCCGCGGCATCCGTTCGTTCCGGTGTTCTACCGGGAGGAAGGGGGTGTGCACCGCCCCTGGCCGGCCGGTGAGGCGTGGCTGCGGGAGGTGTACGCGGACCGGGTGCTGGTCACCGAGGTGGGCGGCGTGCACGCGGAGGATGCCGGGCCGGACGGCGTCCGCGGGGTGGCGACCTCCTCCTCCACGCTGCCGAGCCTGATGGCCGACATGCTCGACGCGCTGGATGTCCGGCCCGGGGACCGGGTGTTGGAGGTCGGGACGGGGACGGGCTACAACGCCGCTCTGCTCTGCCACCTCGCGGGGGCGGCCCACGTCACGACCGTCGACCGCACCGAGCACCTGGTGGCGACCGCCCGTGCCCGGTTGGGCGAGGCCGGCTTCGCGCCCGTCGTGGTCCAGGCGGACGGAGCGGACGGGTACCCGCCGGGGGCTCCGTACGACCGGATCATCGCTACCTGCGGTGTCCGTCGCGTGCCCCGGGCGTGGCTCGACCAGTGCGCGCCGGGTGGCCTCGTCGTCGCCCCGCTGGGCGGCGCGGTGGCCAGGCTCACCAAGGTGTCGGACGGGCGCGCGGTCGGGCGTTTTCTGCACCGTCCGGCCGCCTTCATGCCGTTGCGCGGCGGAGGGGACGCGGCCCCGGGAGTACCGGAGCCGCAGGCGGACAGCCGGAGGACGGAGATCGGCGCTCGCGTCCTGGACGACCCGGGGTTCGCGTTCTGGGCCGACCTCCACCTCGGTCCCACCGTCGTCCGGGACGGTCACGTCCTTCGCGATGTCGCGGACGGCTCGACCGCCCACGCGCACGGCGGCACCGTCGCCCGCAGCGGCCCCCGCGACCTCTGGCGAGCGGTCGAAGCCGCCCACCGGAGCTGGCTGGGCCAGAACCGCCCCCGCCGTGAGTGGTTCACGGTCGAGGCCGGGCCGGAGGGGCAGTTCGTGAGCTACTCGGCACCGGACGGCGGCGTGACCCGCTGGGCGCTCTGAGCGCATAGGAGTCGGCCATGTCGACTTCCTGCGCAGGGAGTTGTGGGATCCGGGCGGTGCTCAATCGAGGCAGAACTCGTTGCCCTCGACGTCCTGCATCGAGAGGCACGACTCGTTCTCCTCGTCGGCGACCAGCAGCTGGACGCGGGTCGCGCCGAGGGCGACCAGTCGGGCGCACTCGGCCTCCAGGGCAGCCACGCGCTCCGCGCCGACCAGGCCGGTGCCGGCCCGTACGTCGAGGTGCACCCGGTTCTTGACGACCTTGCCCTCGGGGACGCGCTGGAAGTACATGCGCGGGCCCGCCCCGGTGGGGTCACTGGCGGCGAACCACGAGCCCCGCTTCTCGGGCGGCAGCGAGCGCTGGTAGTCGTCCCAGGTGTCGAACCCCTCCGGCGTGGACGGCGGGACGTACCCCAGGGCCTCGCACCAGAAGCGGCCGACGCGCTCGGGCTCCGCGCAGTCGAAGGTGACCTGGAACTGCTTGATCGATGCCATCGGGCCACCATAGCCATGACAAGAAGGTCACACCGCTCAATTTCCGGCACCGCACAGGGGGGAGAGAACGACGTCGCCCCGCCGAGCCGGTGCTCGACGGGGCGACGTGCGGGGTGACGTGCGAGGCGATGTACGGGGCGACGCGCGGGGAACGCGGCGTCAGGGCTGCTGGTCGTTCTCGGGGTTGGTCGCCGGGCCCGCCGGGGCGGTCGCCTGGCCCCCGGGGGCGCCGGTGCCGGTGCCGGACGGGGTCTTGTTCGGGTCGGTCCGGGGGGCCGGGTCGGGGATGTCGGCCATCGGCAGGGACTGCTTGGGGGTGCCGCGCAGGGCCTGGTTCATGGCGTCCCGCCAGATCGGGCCGGGGCCGTCGGCGCCGAACACCTCGGCCCGGTACTTCCCGTTGATGGTGATGTTGCGCATCTCGACGCCGCCCTGGGGGCCGCCGATCCAGACGGCGGTGGCGAGCTGCGGGGTGTAGCCGTTGAACCAGGCGGCCCGCTTGCGGTCCGAGGTGCCGGTCTTGCCCGCGATCTGGCGGTTGTCGTCCAGGCTGAGCGCCGCGCCGGTGCCGTTGTTCTCGGTGACGCCGTTCAGGACGGTGTTCAGCGCCCGTGCCGTCGAGTCGGAGAACGCCTTCTCGCACTGGGAGGACGGGACGGGGACGTCCTTGCCCTCCACGGTGGTGATCCGGTTGATGGCGACCGGGGCGCAGTGGGTGCCCTGGGCGGCGAAGGTCGCGTAGACGTTGGCCATGGTCAGCGGGCTCATCTCCTCGACGCCCAGGGCCATCGCGGGGACCTCCTCCAGGGGCTTGCCGCTGGCCTTGGTGGTGATGCCGAGCTTGTTGGCCATCTGCTTGACCGCGCAGAGGCCGATCTCCTGCTCCATCTGGATGAAGTAGGTGTTGACCGAGAGGGCCATCGCCATCTTCAGCTGGTACGGGCCCTTCTCGCTCGCGGACTCGTTGGGCACCACCGTCCTGGGCCTGGCCTCGTTCTTCCAGGTGCCCTCGCAGGTCTTCATCGTCGGGTACTCGAGCTTGTTCGGGGACGAGTACTCCTGGGTCGCCGGCAGGCCCGCCTCCAGGGCCGCGGCCGCGACGACCGGCTTGAAGGTGGAGCCGGGCTGGAAGCCGTTGCCGCCGCCCATCGCCGCGTCGACGTTGAGGTTGACGACGGTCTGGTTCTGGTTGGTGTCCAGGCCGTACGGGCGGGTCTGGGCCATGGCGAGGATCTTGCCGGTGCCGGGTTCGACCATGGAGGCGGCGGCGGAGACGCTGTCCGTGACCCGGACGTTGCTGCTCACCGCGTTCTGGGCGGCGGCCTGCTTCTCCGGGTCCAGCGTGGTGTAGATGTTCAGGCCGCCCTGGTTCCAGAACTTCTTGCGCTCGTCGGAGCTCTGGCCGAAGGCCGGGTCCTGCTTGACCACGTGGCGCACGTAGTCGCAGAAGAAGCCCATGCCGGCCTGGGCGGTGATGCAGCCGTTCTGCGGCGCCTTGTAGTTCAGGCCGAGCGGGGCGGCCTTCGCCTCCTTCGCCTGCTCGGCGGTGATGTGCTTGTTCTCCAGCATCTTGTCGATGACGGTGTCGCGGCGGTTCTGCGCGGCCTGCGGGTGCAGCTTCGGGTCGTACTGGGAAGGGTTCTGCACCAGCCCGGCGAGCGTCGCCGCCTCGGCGACGGTGAGGTCCTTGTTGCTCTTGCTGAAGTAGCGCTGGGAGGCGGCCTCGACCCCGTAGGCGCCGTTCCCGTAGTACGTGATGTTGAGGTAGTTGGTGAGGATCTGCTCCTTCGGCACCTCCTCCTCCAGCTTGATCGCGACCTTGAGCTCCTGGATCTTGCGGCCCAGGGTCTTGCGCTGGGCCTCCAGGACGGCGTCCCGGTCGTCGCCCGCCTGCTCGACGTTGACGTTCTTGACGTACTGCTGGGTCAGCGTGGAGGCGCCCTGGGAGGCGGTGCCGCTCTCGGCGTTCTTGCTGATCGCGCGGAGGACGCCCTTGAGGTCGACGGCGCCGTGCTCGTAGAAGCGGGCGTCCTCGATGTCGACCTGGGCCTGGCGCATGAACGGCGACATCTGCTCGGCGGTGATGACGGTGCGGTCGCGCTCGTAGACCTTGGCGATCAGGCCGCCCTTGGCGTCGAAGATCTGGGTCGCCTGGGTGAGCGGCGGGGTCTTGAAGTCGGACGGGACGTCCTCGAACCCCTCCGCCGTGCTCTTGGCCGTCAGCCCGATGCCGCCGGCGACGGGTAGGACGAGGCCTGCCAGCAGCACACCGGACACGACGCTCACCCCCAGGAAGGTCGCACCGAGGCGGGCCAGCCGGAGCGGGGCCTTGCGGGACGGCTGGAGGTCCGCGTTCTCGGAGGAACTCCATATCGGGGGGAGGTTCGATTCCATTCCGGAATGCTAACCCTTGGAAGTCTCCGGTCGAACGGTTTTTCGCGTGCGGCTGTCACGGCTCTGCAACAGGCTCCGGGGTCGATTCCCGGGGGGTGAATCGCATACGTACCGAATGAATTCGGGGGAATTCGGCGGCCGGCCTCCGACTCGGTCCGCCCCGCCCCGCCCCCGGCCGCCCTGGTCCGCCCCGTCTGCGGCGCCCCTCCCGTGGCCCGCCCCCTACCAGGTTGATGCCGTGAGCGGGCCGAAAGGTTGCGGCGCCCGGACGGTCAGGTGCCCCGGACGGTCAAGTGCCCCGGACGGTCAAGTGCCGCGGACGGTCAGGTGCCCCGGACTGGCAGCGCCGCCACGGCCGGGCCAGGCTGGTGGGGACGGACCGCCCAGCCGAGGAGGCAGCTATGACCGGCGAGCCGATCCCGGGAATCGACCCCGCCGCGGTGCCCAGCGGCGACGGCTGCGCGGAGTGCCTGGCCGGCGGCGGATGGTGGTTCCACCTGCGCCGCTGCGCGGCCTGCGGCCACATCGGCTGCTGCGACTCCTCCCCCGCCCAGCACGCGACGAAGCACGCGCGCCAGGCCGGCCACCCGTTCCTGGTCAGCTTCGAGCCCGGCGAGGAGTGGTTCTGGAACCTGGACACCGGCGAGTACTACGAGGGTCCGCCGCTGGCACCGCCCACCGCCCACCCGGTCACCCAGCCCACCCCGGGCCCGGCCGGCCGGGTCCCCGCCGACTGGCAGTCGCAGCTGCACTGACGATCCCCACCGCGACGGCCACCGCCTCCTCCCCGTACGAGGCGGTCGGCCGACGGTGACCGCACCGTTCCGGCGGCCCCTCGCACCGCGCAGGGGCCGCCGACCCCTGTCCGCCGTCCGCCCGGCCGCCCGGACACCGTCCGCCGTCCGCCCGGACACGAGGGAAAACCCCGCGACTCCCACGGGCTTGATCCTCTACGGTGAACGCGCCCAGGGCGGCCGTTTACCGCCCGTCGACGTGGCGCGACCAACGCGCCCGCAAACCCGGGGAGTTCCCTGTCATGACGCGCACCCTTGTCGCCGAGCTGCCCGCGCACCTGGAGGAGACGGTCACCGTCTACGGGTGGGTGAACACGCTCCGACTCCAGCGGCGCATCCAGTTCGTCCTGGTCCGGGACCACACCGGTCTCGTGCAGGTCACCCACCTCCGGGGTGGGGAGGACGACGTCATCGAGGCCGCCTTCGAGGGCGTGACGGTCGAGTCCGCCGTGAAGATCACCGGCCGGGTGGTCGCCAACCCGCAGGTCAAGCTCGGTGGTCTGGAGATCGTCCCGACCCGCGTGGAGGTCGTCTCACCGGCCGAGCCGAAGCTGCCGATCGACGAGAAGACCGGGATCGACCAGCGCCTGGACTGGCGGTTCCTCGACATCCGGCGGCCCTCCCAGCAGCTGGTCTTCGACGTCCAGACGACCGTCGAGCGGGCGATGCGGGAGGTGGCGGCCGAGGAGGGCTTCACCGAGCTGCACACGCCGAAGCTCATGGGGACGGCCTCCGAGTCGGGCGCCGAGGTGTTCGAGGTCGGCTACTTCGGCCGGACCGCCTACCTCGCCCAGTCCCCGCAGTTCTACAAGCAGATGGCCATCGCGGGCGGCATCGACCGGGTCTTCGAGATCGGGCCGGTGTTCCGTGCCGAGCCGTCCTTCACCTCCCGGCACGCCACCGAGTTCACCGGGGTCGACGTCGAGATCGCCTGGGTCGACGGCGTCGAGGACGTGATGGCCTTCGAGGAGCGGATGCTGCACCGCGTCCTGACCGCCGTGGCCGAGCGCCACGGCGCGGCGATCGCCGAGCACTTCGGCACCCGGGTCGTCGTCCCGGAACTGCCGTTCCCCCGGATCACGATGGCCGACGCGCTGGCCCGGCTCCGCGCCACCGGCTGGGACCCGGAGGGCGTCAAGGAGGACCTCGACCCCGAGGGCGAGCGGGCGCTGTGCGGCCTGATCTCCGAGCAGACCGGGCACGAGTTCGTCTTCGTCACCCGCTTCCCGGCCGCCGTGCGGCCGTTCTACCACCTGCGGCCGGAGGACGACCCGACCGTCACCGAGTCCTTCGACCTGCTGTGGAAGGGCGTGGAGATCACCACCGGCGCCCAGCGCGAGCACCGGTACGACCGCCTCGTCGCCCAGGCCCGGGAGAAGGGCATGGACACCGGCCCGCTCTCCGGGTACCTCGACTGCTTCCGGTACGGCACCCCGCCGCACGGCGGGCTCGGTCTGGGGCTCGGCCGGCTGCTGATGCTGGCGCTCGGCCTGCCGTCGATCCGCGAGGCGACGTTCCTCTTCCGGGGCCCGCACCGCCTCGAACCGTAGGGCGTCGAACCGTAGGCGGGGGACCGGAAGACGGAACGGGCCGCGCCCGAGGAGATCCTTTCCTCGGGCGCGGCCCGTTCCGTTCGTGCGTTCCGTTCGTGCGTTCCGGCCGCGCTGCCCGGCGGTCAGCTGCGGCGGAGGGCCTCGGTGAGCCGGTTGGCGGCCTCGATGATGGCCTGGGCGTGCAGGCGACCCGGGTGGCGGGTGAGCCGCTCGATGGGGCCGGAGACGGAGACGGCGGCCACCACGCGGTTGGACGGTCCGCGGACGGGGGCGGAGACGGACGCGACGCCCGGCTCGCGCTCCCCGATGGACTGGGCCCAGCCGCGGCGGCGGACGCCGCTGAGCGCGGTGGCGGTGAAGCGGGCGCCCTGGAGGCCTCGGTGGAGGCGCTCGGGCTCTTCCCAGGCGAGGAGGACCTGGGCGGCGGAGCCGGCCTTCATCGGCAGGGTGCTGCCGACGGGGACGGTGTCGCGCAGACCGGAGAGTCGTTCGGCGGCGGCGACGCAGATGCGCATCTCGCCCTGGCGGCGGTAGAGCTGCGCGCTCTCCCCGGTGACGTCGCGCAGGTGGGTGAGGACGGGGCCCGCGGTGGCGAGCAGTCGGTCCTCGCCGGCGGCGGCGGAGAGTTCGGACAGGCGGGGGCCGAGGATGAAGCGGCCCTGCATGTCGCGGGTGACCAGGCGGTGGTGTTCGAGTGCGACGGCGAGTCTGTGGGCGGTGGGGCGCGCCAGACCGGTGGCGGCGACCAGCCCCGCCAGTGTGGCGGGGCCCGACTCCAGTGCGCTGAGCACCAGAGCGGCCTTGTCGAGAACGCCGACGCCGCTAGTGTTGTCCATAGCATGATATTGCAGTCTCAGGTAGCGAGACGCAAGTCTGTTTCGATGTCCGCCATCCTCTCAGATGCCCGCAAAGCACCACTTCCGGGACTCGGCGTCTCGGATGGCGGACGCGCCGCTGCGGGCGGGTCGGCGCCCGCACCGGAGGCGGGGAACGGCCGGGGAACGGCCGGAGAAACGCAAAAAGCCCCTGCCGTGTCTCTTGCGAAACACGGCAGGGGCCGTAAGAAGAATTCGGCGGCGTCCTACTCTCCCACAGGGTCCCCCCTGCAGTACCATCGGCGCTGAAAGGCTTAGCTTCCGGGTTCGGAATGGAGCCGGGCGTTTCCCTCTCGCTATGACCACCGAAATGATCGGGCCGGGCAATTGCTCGAAAGCACTGCCTACGCCTCGCTGTAAATCATAGCAGGAGGAAAAGCGAACGGATTCCGCGGTCCCGAGGGGCCGGTCGCGTCCGGGGGGTCGGGCCGACCGGCGGGCGGTGTCCACCCACCGGCTCGCGTCGACCCGCTCGGAGGGGGAGCCGGCACACCGAGGGGGCGCGTCACGCAGCATGCGCGCCCTGTCCGTCGTGTCCACGCCCGTGCGCACACCACCGACCCCACCCCTGTGCGCCGACCGCCCAAAAACCGACCGATAAGGTGTTAATCCAACATTCATCCATGCCGCATAGCCTCCGGGGGCTAGCCTCATGCTGAACGTCATCGTCCGACCGGGAGGCGAAAGCCCCGTGCAAGGCACTGTCACCACACCAGGCGGTTCCACGGTGCCCGGCGGCCAGGGCGAGGCGTTCCTGCTCGTCGTGGACGACGAGCCCAACATCCGCGAGCTGCTCTCCGCCTCGCTGCGCTTCTCCGGCTTCCGCGTCGCCTCCGCCGCCACCGGCACCGAGGCGCTCGAACTGGTCGCCGCCGAGCGCCCGGACCTGGTCGTCCTCGACGTGATGCTCCCCGACCTCGACGGCTTCACCGTCGTCGAGAAGCTGCGCGAGCGCACCAGCCGCGGGCAGATAGCCGGGCCGGCCCACGGGCACCCCGCCGACCACCTGCCGGTGCTCTTCCTCACCGCCAAGGACGGCGTCGGCGACAAGGTCCAGGGCCTGGCCGCCGGGGCGGACGACTACGTCACCAAGCCCTTCAGCCTGGAGGAGCTGATCGCCCGGATCCGCGCCATCCTGCGCCGGGCCGGCGGGCCCGCCGAGGACGGCCGACTGGTCGTCGCCGACCTCAGCCTCGACCCGGTCGCCCACGAGGTCACCCGGGGCGGCACCCCGGTCTCGCTCTCCCCGACCGAGTTCAAGCTGCTGCACTACCTGATGGCCAACGTCGGCCGGGTGGTCTCCAAGTCGCAGATCCTCGACCACGTCTGGGCCTACGACTTCGGCGGGGACCTCTCCATCGTCGAGTCGTACATCTCCTACCTGCGCCGCAAGCTCGACTCCGGCCCGGCGCACGGCCCCAAGCTGATCCACACCGTGCGCGGCATCGGCTACGCCCTGCGCCGCCCCCCGCAGGGCTGACCGGTCCCGCTCGTGCCCGCCCGCTTCTCCTCCCGGCTGTCGCTGCGCGCCCGGCTGCTGGTGCTCGTGTTCGCGCTGGTCGCCACCGGGCTCGCGGTCAGCGACACCTTCGTGCTCGGCGCCGTACGGACCCAGCTGGTGGAGCAACTGGACGAACAGCTCCAGCGGTACGGGCTGCCGCTCTCCCGCAAGCCCCCGAGCCAGGTGGTCGCGCCGGCCGCGGGGAAGCCCCTGGTCGCCGGGCGGCGGGTCAGCCTGCCCAGCCAGTACCTGGTGCAGTACCTCTCCTCGGACGGCAAGGTCCAGGCGCTGATGCGCCAGCCCGTCTCGGACAGCGACCCGGCGCCCCAGCTGGCCGGACTGGACCCGACCCGGACCGCCCCCGACGTCCCCTTCGACCTGCCCGACCAGCGCGGCCGGCACAGCTGGCGGGTGCTGGTGCTGCCGCTCCAGGCCCCCCGCGGGCAGGCCGCCAACCCCAGCGCGTACGCCTCGCCGGCGGTCACCCCGACCTACGTCATGGTGGCGGTCTCCCGCGAGGACATCGACGCCACCATCGGCAGGCTGAGCACCTCCTTCCTGGCCATCGGCGGCGGCGTCCTGGTGCTGATCGCCGCGCTCGGCTTCTTCGCGGTGCGCGCCGGGCTGCGGCCGCTGCGCCGGATCGAGGCGGGCGCCGAGCGGATCGCGGCCGGCGAGCTGTCGCACCGGATGCCGGAGCTCTCCCCGGGCACCGAGGTCGGCCGGCTGTCGATCGCGCTCAACGGGATGCTCACCCAGATCGAGGCGGCCTTCGCGGCCCGCGCCGAGTCCGAGGCCCGGATGCGGCGCTTCGTCGCGGACGCCTCGCACGAGCTGCGCACCCCGCTGGCCGGCATCCGCGGCTTCGCCGAGCTGTACCGGATGGGCGCGCTGCCCACCGAGGCCGACGTCAAGCGGACCATGACCCGGATCGAGAGCGAGGCCGACCGGATGGGCGCCCTGGTCGAGGACCTGCTGGTGCTCGCCCGGCTGGACGAGGAGCGCCCGCTCGACCTCGCCCCGATGGACCTGCGCACCCTCGCCGCCGACGCGCTGCACGACCTCACCGCCCTCGACCCGAGCCGCCCGGTCGCGCTCACCGGCCCGGCCGGCACCGGCGCGCCCGGCGCGGCGCCCGTCCTCGGCGACGAGGCGCGGCTGCGGCAGGTGGTCACCAACCTGGTCGGCAACGCGGTCAAGCACACCCCGGCCGGCACGCCGGTCCGGATCGGGGTGGGCGCCGGCCCCGGCGGCGTCTGCCTGCTGGAGGTCGCCGACTCCGGCCCGGGCCTCACCGAGGAGCAGGCCCAGCGGGTCTTCGACCGGTTCTTCCGGGTCGACGCCTCCCGCAGCCGCGACAACGGCGGCGGCGCCGGCCTCGGCCTCGCCATCGCCACCGCCCTCACCCGCGCCCACGGCGGCACCCTCACCCTGCACACCGCCCCGGGCGAGGGCGCCACCTTCCGCGTCGAACTCCCCCGGCAGCGCTGACCGGATTCCCGCGGGGCCGAATGCCGCGAATTCGGCCCCGCCGACCCGAATGCCACGAATTCGGCCCCGCCGACCCGAATGCCACGAATTCGGGCGTTCGGGGCGCGCTTTTGCCCCGGCTTTGTCGACTCGTCAATTCCCCGGCGAACCCGGAAGGTTCGGCGCCCGGTCATTGCCGGAATCCGGCATGGAGCGTTAAGAATGCGTGTGCCTATGATCGGCGTCGTCCGGCCGTGAGGAACCCTCCGGCCGTGACCCTTGCTTTTCCTTTCGACCCGAAAGGGGTCATCGTGAACCTCCGCCGTTCGCTGGTCTCGGCCGTCCTCGTCGCCGCCGTCGTCTCGCCCGCCGCCGTGCTCTCCGCCGCGCCCGCCTTCGCGGAGTCGGCGTCGGTGACGCAGACCCGGAGCGACAGCGGCTCGATCGCCGAGCTGGAGCAGGCCGCCGCGGCCGCGGCCAAGGCCCACACGGCGGCCGTCGCGAACGAGGCCGAGGTCACGACCGAGGCCACCGCGTTCCTGAAGGACCCGCAGCCCTACCAGGGCAGGCTCCAGGAGGCGCGGGCCGCCGCCAAGCAGGCCGCCGCGACCAGGGAGACCACCGACAAGGAGGCCGAGGAGGCCGCCCGGGCGTACGGCACCGCCAAGGAGGAGGACCTCCCCAAGGCCAGGGAGCGGATGCTGAAGGCGTTCGAGGCCGCCAACGCCGCCACCGCCGCGGACGAGAAGGCCAAGGCCGCCGTGACCGCCGCGGGCAAGGCCCTGGACGACGCCAAGGTCGAGGCGTTCCGGCGGATCTCCACGGCCCAGGAGGCCACCAAGGCCGCGGCCGCCACCAAGGCCGCCGCGGACAAGGCGCTCGCCGACGCCCGGGCCGCCGCCGCGAAGCCGGTCGAGAAGCCCGTCGAGAAGCCGGCGGAGCAGCCCGCCGCCGGCACCCCGGCCTCGGACACCGCCGCGACCAAGGCGTCCACCGCGACCAGGGCCACCACCGCCTCGAACAGGTCGACCACCTCGACCAGCACCGCGACCACCACGCAGGCCGCCACCACCGGCTCGGCCACCGAACTCGCCGACACCGGTTCCAACCCCGCCACCCCGTACCTCGCCCTGGGCTCCGGCCTCGCCCTCGGCCTCGGCGCCGCCGCCCTCTACGTCTCCCGCCGCAAGCCGGCCCGCTCGGCTTCCTGACCCACCAGGTCCGCGCCCGCCCGAAAGGCGGGCGCGACCACCCCCGAACCGCAGGACAGGCCCCGGCCCGTCCTGCGGTTCCGGCGTTCCCGGCCCCGAAACTCCTCGATCGAGTGAACCCGTTGCCGTTCACCCGGCCGACCCCCAGGTCGCGTGCGACCGTGCTGCCGTTGCTCGCGCGGGCTCGCGCGGGCTGATCACTGGACGGGAAATTGGGGTGTTCCGATGAGCGCGGTTGCTGTTGAGGAGACCGGCGTGGACCTGGACCAGGCGCTGTGGGAGATGTGGAAGTCCATGGACGTCCCCCAGGGCTACCGCGTGGAGATCATCGAGGGGTTCGACGCCGTCACCGTCCTCACCGGCCCCGACCCCGAGCGCCGTGCCTACGCGACCTCGACCCGGGTCCCGTACGGCAAGGAGGCCGTGATCCCCGAGGGCCCCGCCAAGGGCTTCGTGATCGGTCCCGAGATCACCGGTGAGCGCCGTGGCTGAACGCGGCGCGTCGTTCAGGCGGGACCTGTCGGAGTGGCGGATCGTGCTGGTCGCGTGGCGGCTGCTGGTGCTGCAGGCGGCGGATCCGGTGGTGGCGGCGGGGATGGCGGAGCACTCGACGTACCGGGCGCACCCGTGGCGGCGGGTGGAGCACACGCTGGGCAGCGGGCGACGGCTGTTCTACCAGGACGCGGACGCGCTGCGCCGGGAGGTCGCGCGGCTGGAGCGGGCGCACAAGCGGATCCGGGGGACGGGGCCGGACGGGCGGCCGTACGACGCCGGGGACGCGGCGACCAGGGCGTGGGTGCTGCTGACGCTCTTCGAGGGCGTGGTCGCGATGCGCCGGCTGGGCGGGGACCGGTACGACGCGGGGGAGTTGGCGCAGGCGTACGCGGAGTTCCGGGAGGCGGTCGCCGTCTTCGACCTCCCGAAGGGCGAGATCCCGGAAACCGTGGGGGAGTTGCCGGCCTACTTCGCCCGGTACGCGCGGGAGCGGCTGGAGCACACCGAGGCGGCGCGCCACCTGTTGGACGACCTGCTGCGCGAGGCGCCCGCGCCGCGCCGGCTCCGGTTCCTCGGCGACGCGGGTTGGCGGGTGGTGCGGGTGGTGGTCGCCCGGGCGATCCGCGAGCTGACGGTGGCGGACCTGCCGCCGGCGGTGCGGGAGCGGTTCGGGCTGGTCCGGACCCGGCGGGCCGCGCTGCTGTCCGCCGTGCTGCACCGCGGTGCCGGTGCGGTCGTCCCGCTCCTCCCGGACCGGCTGCGCTACCGCTCCCCGGAGGAGCACCGGGCGCCGAAGCGCCACCGCCCGCACCGGGACGGCCGGGGGCCCCGGCTGGACCGCTTCTTCCGCGAGGTGCTCGACCAGACCGGCGACGGCTTCATCACCGCGCACGACCTGCGGGCGATGGCGCACAACGTGTGCTGGCAGCTGGAGTTGGACGAGGCGGGCGAGGCCCGGGTGTACGAGGCCTTCGACAGCTGGTGGGAGCAGCTGCGCGCGGTGATGGACGCGAACGGGGACGGGAGGGTCAGCCGGGAGGAGTTCGTGGCGGCGACCCTGGCCGGCCTGGACCGGGACGAGGCCTACCTGGAGCGGGGGCTGCTGCCCGCGCTGCGGGCGGTGTTCACCGCGGCCGACACCGACGGCAGCGGCTTCCTGGAGTTCGACGAGTACCGCGCGGTGTTCGGCGGGCCGCGCGTGCACCCGGCGGAGCTGTCGCACGGTTTCCGCCGGCTGGACGCCGACGGGGACGGGCGGATCACCCGGGAGGAGTTCCTGGCCGGATTCACCGGGTTCTTCACGGCCCGCGCCGATTCCGTCCCGGGCACCGAGCTGCTCGGCCGCCCGTAGGGCGTGG
Source organism: Kitasatospora sp. NPDC001119 (assembly GCF_053598475.1). Taxonomy (NCBI): domain Bacteria; kingdom Bacillati; phylum Actinomycetota; class Actinomycetes; order Kitasatosporales; family Streptomycetaceae; genus Kitasatospora; species Kitasatospora sp. NPDC001119. The sequence goes on along the minus strand of NZ_JBSFKI010000002.1, from coordinate 107,323 downwards.
CCCGCGGGTCCCGGCCGACTCGGCCAGACCCGCGGGCCCCGGCGGCGGCCCGCAGAGGCGAGTCCGAGGACAGGCCCTAGCACGCGGATCCCGTCGGGGCGACCGGGTCGCGGGCCTGTCAAGCGCCGGTTCGGCCAACAACTTCCGGCCGTCCGCCCGGTCGTTCGTTGCCCCGGCCCGCGGTGGGTCCGCAGACTGTGCGGACCGCGCCGCGGCCCGTGACGCAGCGCACAGCCTGTCAATCCCACCCCACCTGCGGTTCCCCCGTAAGGATGGTGGATACTGCTCCTTGTGAACGTGTTCACGTTCACAAGCGGACAAGCTTGCGTGGTTGAGCAACGGTCTACGGCTATAGATGAAGTTTGTCCGGAAGATGCCCGTCGTCACGCGGGCAGGTTGGGAGAGAGGGCGACGTGGAACTGGCAATCGCTCACGAAACCATCGCGCGATGGCAATTCGGCATCACCACCGTCTACCACTTCCTCTTCGTCCCGCTCACGATCAGCCTGGCCGCGATCGTGGCCGGTCTGGAGACCGCCTGGGTGCGGACGAACAAGGAGAAGTACTTCCACGCCACCAAGTTCTGGGGAAAGCTCTTCCTCATCAACATCGCGATGGGCGTGGTCACCGGCATCGTCCAGGAGTTCCAGTTCGGCATGAACTGGTCCGACTACTCCCGCTTCGTCGGCGACGTCTTCGGAGCCCCGCTCGCGATGGAGGCGCTGATCGCCTTCTTCTTCGAGTCCACCTTCATCGGCCTGTGGATCTTCGGCTGGGACAAGCTGCCGAGGAAGATCCACTGCGCCTGCATGTGGATGGTGGCGCTGGGCACCGTGCTCTCGGGCTACTTCATCCTGGCCGCCAACTCCTGGATGCAGCACCCGGTCGGCTACGCGATCGACCCGGTCACCGGCAAGGCCCAACTGACGGACGTCGTCCGGGTGCTGTTCCAGAACACCACCCTGGTGGTCGTCTTCCACACCCTGACCGCCGCCTTCCTCACCGGCGCGGCCTTCGTCGTCGGCATCGCCTCCTTCCACCTCTGGAAGGCCAAGCGCAAGCCCGAGACCGCCGACCCGAAGAAGACCGCCGCGATGCGCACCTCGCTGCGGCTCGGCCTGGTGCTCGCGGTCGTCTTCGGCGCCGGCACCGCGCTCAGCGGCGATACCCTGGGCAAGGTCATGTTCGAGCAGCAGCCGATGAAGATGGCCGCCGCCGAGGCGCTGTGGGAGACCCAGGCGCCGGCGCCGTTCTCGGTCTTCGCGGTCGGGGACGTCAGCAAGGGCCACAACTCGGTCGCCCTGGAGATCCCCGGGATACTCTCCTTCCTCGCCCACAGCGACTTCAGCTCGTCCGTCCCCGGCATCAACGACACCGCCGCCGCCGAGGCCGCCCAGCACGGCGGCGACCCCAAGGACTACATCCCGAGCATCTTCGTCACCTACTGGGGCTTCCGCCTCATGATCGGCTTCGGGATGACCTCCTTCCTGGCCGGCCTGATCGGCCTGTGGACCACCCGGAAGAAGCTCTTCCTGCACCCCGAGTTCCGCACCGGCGAGACCGAGGTGCCCCGGCTGATGCTCACCCCCAGGCGCGAGCTGGGGCCGCAGCTGACCAAGTGGAGCTGGCGGATCGGCATCCTGACCATGGGCTTCCCGCTGATCGCCAACAGCTTCGGCTGGATCTTCACCGAGATGGGCCGTCAGCCCTGGGCCGTCTTCGGCCTGATGACCACGGCCAGCGCGGTCTCCCCCAACGTCAGCGTCGGCACCCAGATCGGCGCGCTGGCCACCTTCACCACGCTGTACGCGATCCTCGCCGTCATCGAGGTCCGGCTGCTGGTCAAGTACGCCAAGGCCGGCCCGGTGGTGACCGAGCAGCCGCCCACCAAGGACCCGTCGTTGCGCGGACCGTCCTCGGACGAGGACGCCGACAAGCCGCTCGCCTTCGCCTACTGAGGCGCCGGGACACCGGGGAACTGAGGATCTGACATGCAACTCCACGACGTCTGGTTCGTGCTGATCGCGGTCCTGTGGATCGGCTACTTCTTCCTGGAGGGCTTCGACTTCGGGATCGGCGTGCTGACCAAGCCGCTGGCCCGCAACACCGCCGAGCGGCGGGTGCTGATCAACACCATCGGCCCGGTCTGGGACGGCAACGAGGTCTGGCTGCTGACCGCCGGCGGCGCCACCTTCGCGGCCTTCCCGGACTGGTACGCGACGCTCTTCAGCGGCTTCTACATCCCGCTGCTGGTCATCCTGGTCTGCCTGATCGTCCGCGGGGTGGCCTTCGAGTACCGGGCCAAGAACGACGGCGCCCGCTGGCAGCGGAACTGGGAGGAGGCCATCTTCTGGACCTCCCTCCTCCCGGCCTTCCTCTGGGGCGTGGCCTTCGCCAACATCGTGCGCGGCGTGGACATCGACGCGCAGAAGAACTACGTCGGCACCCTCTGGGACCTGCTGAACCCGTACGCGCTGCTCGGCGGCCTGGTGACGCTCGCCCTGTTCACCCTGCACGGCTCGGTGTTCGCCGCGCTCAAGACGGTCGGCGAGATCCGCGAGCGGGCCCGCAGGTCCGCCCTGGTCTCCGGCCTGGCGACCGCCGTGCTGGCGCTGGCCTTCCTGACCTGGACCCAGGTCGACCACGGCAACGGCCGCAGCCTCGCCGCGATGATCGTCGCGGTGGTTGCCCTGCTCGGGGCCCTGGCGGCCAACCAGCTCGGCCGCGAGGGGTGGGCGTTCAGCCTCTCCGGGGCGACCATCGTGGCCGCGGTCGCGATGCTCTTCCTGGCGCTCTTCCCGGACGTCATGCCCTCCACCCTGAACCCGGAGTGGAGCCTGACCGTCAGCAACGCCGCGTCCTCGCCGTACACGCTGAAGGTGATGACCGTCGTGGCGGCGATCTTCACCCCGCTGGTGCTGCTCTACCAGGGCTGGACGTACTGGGTGTTCCGCAAGCGGATCGGCGTCCAGCACATCCCCGGGCACAACCCGGCCGCCCCGCTCGACCAGGCCTGACGCCGTGAAGCCGGTCGACCCCCGACTCCTCGGGTACGCCCGCACCACCAGGGCCTTCCTCGCCGGATCCGTGCTGCTCGGCGCGGTCGGCGCGGCCCTGGTGGTCGCCCAGGCGAGTCTGATCGCCGAGATCGTCGTCCGCGCCTTCCAGCGCGGGGCGACGCTCGGCGAGCTGACCACGCCGCTGCTGCTGCTCGCCCTGACCGCGGTCGGGCGCGGGCTGGTCGGCTGGCTCACCGAACTCACCGCCCACCGGTCCGTCGCCCGGGTGAAGTCCACCCTGCGGCGCCGGCTGCTCGACCACGCCACCGCGCTCGGCCCGTCCTACCTGGCGGGCCGGCGCACCGGCGAACTCACCACCCTCGCCACCCGCGGCATCGACGCGCTGGACGACTACTTCGCCCGCTACCTGCCGCAGCTGGCGCTGGCCGTGGTCGTCCCGGTGATCGTGCTGCTGCGGATCGTCGGCGCCGACTTCACCTCGGCCGCGGTCATCGCCGGGACGCTGCCGCTGATCCCGCTGTTCATGGTGCTGATCGGGATGGCCACCCAGTCCCGGATGGACCGGCAGTGGAACACCCTGTCCCGGCTCTCCCACCACTTCCTCGACGTGGTCGCCGGACTGCCCACCCTCAAGGTGTTCAACCGGGCCCGCACCCAGGCCGCCACCATCGCCCGGATCACCGCCGACTACCGCCGGGCCACCCTGCGCACCCTGCGGATCGCCTTCGTCTCCTCCTTCACCCTGGAGCTGCTCTCCACCCTGTCCGTCGCGCTGGTCGCCGTCACCGTCGGCTTCCGGCTGGTGGACGGCACGCTCGACCTGGAGACCGGGCTGCTGATCCTGGTGCTCGCCCCCGAGGTGTACTTCCCGATCCGCCAGGTCGGCGCGCTCTACCACTCCAGCGTCGAGGGGCTGACCGCCGCCGACGAGCTGTTCCGGGTGCTGGAGACCCCGCTGCCCGCCGCCGGCACCACCCCGGCGCCCGACCTCGCGAGCGCCGTGATCGCCGCCGAGGGCCTGGTCGTCCGGCACCCCGGGCGCACCGAGCCCGCGCTGGACGGCGCCGCGCTGACCCTGCGCCCGGGCTCCAGCACGGCGCTCACCGGCCCCAGCGGCGCCGGCAAGTCCACCCTGCTGGCCGTGCTGCTCGGCCTCACCGCCCCGTCGTCGGGCACCGTCCGGATCACCGCCGCCGACGGCCGTACGACGTACGACCTGGCCGAGCTGGAGCCGGAGAGCTGGCGGCGGCAGATCGCCTGGGTGCCGCAGCACCCGCACCTGTTCGCCGGGACGGTCGCCGAGAACCTGCGGCTCTACCGGCCGGAGGCCACCGACGAGCAGCTGTGGACGGCGCTGCGGGCCGCGCACGCGCTCGACTTCGTGACCGACCTGGCCGCCGTCCTGGGGGAGGACGGCGCCGGGCTCTCCGCCGGGCAGCGCCAGCGCCTCGCCCTCGCCCGGGTGCTGCTCGCCGAGGACCGGCCGCTGGTGCTGCTGGACGAGCCGACCGCCAACCTGGACGGCGCCTCCGAGGCGGCCGTGGTGGACGCCGTCCGGGCGCTCGCCGCCGACCCGGCGCGCACCGTGCTGGTGGTCGCGCACCGGCCCGCCCTGCTGGCCGTCGCCGACCGGCGGGTACGGCTGGCGGGAGCCCCGGCGGCCGCCGCCCCGGCCGCCCCGGTGGCGCCGCTCGCCCACAGCGGCCGCCCCACGCCCGCCCCCGCCGTCGCCGAGGAGCCCCGGCCCGAGGGCGGCGGCACCCCCCGGCTGGCGCTCTCGATCCTGCTCGGCGCGCTCGCCCTCGGCTGCGCCGTCGCGCTGATGGCCACCTCCGGCTACCTGATCTCCCGGGCCTCCGAGATGCCGCCGGTGCTCTACCTGATGATGGCCGTCACCTCGGTACGGGCCTTCGGCATCGGCCGCAGCGTCTTCCGCTACGCCGAGCGGCTGGTCTCGCACGACGCGGTGCTGCGCACCCTCGGCACCCTGCGGGCCGCCGTCTACCGGCGGCTGAGCGCGCTCGCCCCGGCCGGACTGCCCGCCTTCCGGCGCGGCGACCTGCTCTCCCGGCTGGTCGCCGACGTGGACGCCGTCCAGGACCACTACCTGCGCTGGCGGCTGCCGGCCGCGGTGGCCGGCCTGGTCGCGCTGGCCTCGACCGCGGCGATGGCCGCCTTCCTGCCGGCCGCCGGGCTGGTGCTCGGCCTCGGACTGCTGCTCGCGGGCGGGCTGGTGCCCGCCCTGGCCGCCCGCTGGTCGGCCGGCGCCGAGCGGCGCCAGGCCCCGGCGCGCGGGCGCCTGGCCACCGCCGTGGTGGACGCCTTCACCGGCACCGCCGAGCTCACCGTGGCCGGCGCGCTGCCCGGCCGGCTGGCCGCCGTCCGTAGCGCCGACGCCGCGCTGACCGGGCTGGCCGCCCGCTCGGCCGCCACCACGGCGCTCGGCACCGGGCTGATCGCCCTGCTCACCGGGCTGACCGTGACCGCCGCGGCCGCCGTCGGCGTCCAGGGGGTGCGCGACGGGGTGCTGGCGCCGGTCTGCCTGGCCGTGGTGGTGCTGACCCCGCTGGCCGTCTTCGAGGCCGTCACCGGGATGCCGCTCGCCGTCCAGGCCCGCCAGCGCAGCCGCGCCGCGCGGGCCCGGCTGGACGAGGTGCTCTCCGCCGAACCCCCGGTCGCCGAGCCCGCCGAACCGGTGGCACTGCCCGAGCGGCCGCTGCCCGTCGCGGTGCGCGGGCTGACCGTACGGCACCCCGGGCAGACGGCGGACGCGCTCGCGGGGGTGGACCTCGACCTCGCGGCCGGCCGCCGGATCGCCGTGGTCGGCCCGTCCGGCTCCGGCAAGACCACCCTCGCCCAGGCGCTGCTGCGCTTCCTGGAGCCGAGCGCCGGGACGGTGCGGTTCGCCGACGGCCGCCCCGAGGCCGTGGACAGCCGCGCGCTGGCGGGCGAGTCCGTCCGCCGGGTGATCGGGCTCTGCGCCCAGGACGCCCACGTCTTCGACAGCTCGCTGCGGGAGAACCTGCGGCTGGCCCGGCCGGCGGCGGGGGAGGAGGAGCTGCGCGCCGCGCTGGCCGCCGCCCGGCTGCTGGAGTGGACCGAGGGCCTGCCGGACGGCCTGGACACCATGGTCGGCGAGCACGGCGCCCGGCTCTCCGGCGGCCAGCGCCGGCGGCTGGCGCTCGCCCGGGCGCTGCTCGCGGACTTCCCCGTGCTGGTCCTGGACGAGCCCGCCGAGCACCTCGACCTGCCCACCGCCGACGCCCTCACCGCCGACCTGCTGGCCGCCACCGCGGGCCGCACCACCGTGCTGATCACCCACCGGCTGGCCGGGCTGGACGACACCACGGTGGACGAGGTGCTGGTGCTGGACGGCGGACGGGTGGCCGAGCGGGGCCGCTGGTCGGAGCTGGTCGCCGACCCGGACGGGCGGCTGCACGCGATGTGGCGGCGGGAGCGGGAGGCGGACGGGCTGCTGGAGCCGGTTCCGGCCGCCGCCGGCCGGGCCGTCACCCGTTAGTCGCGCCGTCCTTCGGCTGAAAAGCGTACAAACGTAGGCTTTCTTCATGGACCCCACGCCGGACCTCCCGCCCGACCCCGCTCTAGGCCTCCCGTCGGACCCCGTTCCGGGCCTTCCGTCGGACCCCGCTCCGGGCCTCCCGTCGGACCTCCCCGGGGCCGCCGCCGAGCAGACGCCCCACCAGGTGCCGGAGATCGCCTCGCTCGGGCTGGACACCCTGGTCACCGAGGTCGCCGAGCGCCTGCAGTCGGCCGCCGCGGTCACCGACCGGATGCAGCGGCTGCTGGAGGCGGTGGTCTCGATCGGGGCCGGGCTGGACCTGCACGCCACCCTGCACCGGATCGCCGTGGGCGCCGCCGAACTGGTCGACGCCCGCTACGCGGCGCTCGGCGTGATCGCCCCCGGCGGCACCGGCCTGGCCGACTTCATCCACGTCGGGGTCGACGACGAGACCGCCGCCGAGATCGGCGAACTGCCCGCCGGCCGGGGCATCCTCGGCGCGCTCATCGACCGCCCCGAGCCGCTGCGGCTGGCCGACCTCCGCACCGACCCGCGCTCCTCCGGCTTCCCGCCGCACCACCCCTGCATGAGGACCTTCCTGGGCGTGCCGATCCGGGTCCGCGCGGAGGTGTTCGGCAACCTCTACCTCACCGAGAAGAAGGGCGGCGGCGCCTTCACCCCCGAGGACGAGCAGGTGGTGCACGCGCTCGCCGCGGCGGCCGGCGTGGCCATCGAGAACTCCCGGCTGTACGAGGAGGGCCGCCGCCGCGAACGCTGGATCGCCGGCGCCGCCGCCGTCGCCACCGCCCTGCTCTCCGCCGAGCAGGCCGAGAGCGCGCTGACCGTCGCCGCCGAGCAGGTACGGGAGCTGGCGGACGCCGCGCTCGGCATGATCCTGCTGCCGACCGGCCCGGAGGGCGGCGGCGAGGGCGACGGGCAGATGCGGGTCGCGCACGCCTCCGGCGAACTGGCCGAGTACGTCCGCGGCGAACTGCTGCCCAGGGAGAGCTTCGCGGCGCGGCTGCTCGCGGGGGAGAGCGTCTACCTGGACGACATGTCCAGCGACCCGACCGTGGTGATCCGGCTCGCCCGCCGCTTCGGCCCGTCCATGGCCGTGCCGATGGTCGCCGCCGGGCGGGTGCTCGGCGGGCTCTGCGTCTGGCGCCCGCACGGCGCGGTGCCGTTCACCGACAGCGAGAAGCAGCTCGCCGAGACCTTCGCCTCGCAGGCCGCGCTGGCCCTGCGGCTCGCCGAGGGCCAGCGCGACCAGCAGCGGCTGGCCGTCTTCCAGGACCGCGACCGGATCGCCCGCGACCTGCACGACCTGGTGATCCAACGGCTGTTCGCCACCGGGATGATGCTGGAGAGCGCCGCCCGGCGGGCCGTCGTCCCCGAGGTCAGGGTCGGCATCGGCAAGGCGGTGGACGAGCTGGACGCCACCATCCAGGAGGTCCGCACCACCATCTACGCCCTCCAGCACGACGACCACGGCGACGCGCCGGACACCCTGCGCACCCGGGTGCTGCGGGAGGCCAGCCAGGCCGCGGCCGCGCTCGGCTTCAAGCCCTCGGTGAGCTTCGTCGGGCCGGTGGAGAGCCTGGTCGGGGAGAAGACCGGCCGTCAACTGCTCGCCGCCCTGCGCGAGATGCTCTCCAACACGGCCCGGCACGCGCGCGCCTCCCGGGTCGGTGTGGAGATCGACGCGACCACCCACCTGGGCGAGGACGGCCGCCCGGTGGGCGGCGACCCGGACTCGCTGGACCGGGGCGGCCGGCCCGGCGTGCTGCTCACCGTGACCGACGACGGGGTGGGCATCCCGGCCGGCGGCCGGCGCAGCGGCCTGCTCAACCTCACCCGGCGCGCCGAGGCGCTCGGCGGCGACGCCTGGCACGAGAGCGGGCCGTACCGCAAGGGCACGATGGTGCGCTGGACGGCCCGGCTCTGAGGGTTCCGACCGGGACTACCACCAAGAACCGGTGAAAGTTAAACGAGAGAGAACTTCCCGACCAACAGCGCAAGTTGTGAACGTTCTGGGCTTTCGGGGGCTCCGTGTGCACACATAGCTTTGCTCCGCTCGGAGGGGAAACCGGAGGGCAACCGGACGGAGGGGGCAGTGAACGCTGCCGGCCGCGGTCACACCGCAGCAGGGGCAAGTCGAGGGGGTTTCCGCGCCGAACGGGCAGCGGACGGGCGCTACCGCTGGCAACTGAAGGCGTCCAACGGCCGGGTGGTCGCGATCACCCCGGCCGCGTTCGAGACGGCGGGCGAGGCCGAGCGGGGCTTCGACGGCCTGCGCGCCGCGGCGCCCGGGCTCACCGCGCGCATCACCCACGTACGGGAGGGCATCGGCTGGATCTGGGTCGTCCCGGGCTCGCGCGCCCTCCCCGAGGTGCGCTCCAGCCGCGCGTACGAGCGGTACGCGACCTGCCAGAACGCCTTCCGGCGGTTCGTGGTGCTGCTCTCCAAGCAGCCTCCGCACGAACTCCCGGAGCCCGCCGTACCGTTGAGACGCCCCGATGGCCGCTGAGCGACGCGGCCCGCGACTGCTGATCGTGCCGGCGGCCGACCGCTGCCTCGGCTGGGCACTGCGGGCCGCCAACGGGAGGCCGCTCGGGGTCGGCGTACGGACGTACCGCAGCGAGGACGAACTCGCCGAGGCCGTCCGGGTGCTGCTGATCGAACGGGCCGCGCTGCGGTGCTCGGTCGGGCAGTCCGAAGGGCGTCAGTGGGTCTGGGCCGCCTACCTCCCGGTGCGCAGCACCCGGCCGGGGGCGGCCGACGCCGTCCCGGTCGCCCGCAGCGCCCGGGGATACCTGCGGCGGGACCAGTGCCAGGCGGGGATCGAGGGGTTCCTGGCCGGACTGCAGTGGGTGGGGCAGGAGTTGCGGCGATCGGGGCGGGACGGCCGCCGGCCGTTGTAGGAGACCGTGTGCATGGCGGTCCGTCGAACGCGACGGACCGCCATGTCGGCGTGTCCGGAGGCGTGTCCGGGGCGTATCCCGGGCGTATCCGGAGCATGTCCGGGGGCGGGTCCGGAGGCGGCGGTTCCGTCCACGGCCCCCGTCCGTGCAGTTCCGGTGAAGGGCAGGTTTCCGGCAACACCCCGAGCAGCTTCCTGGAGAAGAACGTCGACCGGGTTCGGAGGGCCGGTAGTGCCCCTGTCACGTGCACGCTGACCAGTGGCTAAACCTCGTCGAACCGATGAGTCGACATTCCCCGGCCGGACCCGGCCTCCCTTCCGGCGGAACCTCCCCGCCGGACAGGATCGGCACTGCCGGCGAGGCCGCAGCGGACGCGGCCACACGGCCCCGAACTCCCGAACGGAGTACGGGTTTCACGCGATGTACGTCTCTCCCCCGGAGGAAGAGGAACATGCGTAAGACCGCTGCCAAGCTGCTCACCGTCGCCGCCCTGGCGACCTCCATCGCGACCGTCGCCGGCGGCACCGCCGTCGCCGACCCGGCCGCCGGCGTGACGCCGCGCGCCATCGACTTCGTGGGCACCGGCTCCGACACCACCCAGGCCGTCGTGAACCAGCTCGCCGCCGACTACAACGCGTCGCTGACCGACCCGAACGCCCCCCGCGTCTACAGCTGGGACGCGACCCCCACCGGCACCACCATCACCCCCAAGGCCGGTTCCGCCGCGATCGCCCGCCCGAACGGCTCCGGCGCCGGCATCAAGGCGCTGACCACCTACACCAACACCACGGTGGACTTCGCCCGCTCCTCGCGTGGCCCGCAGGCGAGCGACCCGAGCAGCGACGACTTCGTCAGCCTGGCGAAGGACGCCGTCGCCTGGGCCGCCCCGGCCACCGGCAACGCCCCGGCGAACCTGAGCACCGCGAACCTGAAGGACATCTACACCTGCGCGGTCACCACCTGGAACCAGATCGACCCGTCGCTGCCGAACGCCACCATCAAGCCCTTCCTGCCGCAGGCCGACTCGGGCACCCGCTCGTTCTTCCTGACCACCATCGGTGGCGGCGCCGCGGTCACCCCCGGTGGCTGCGTCACCAGCGGCACCCAGGAGAACCAGGGCAGCGACACGGCCCTGGCCGACGTCAACGCGCTGGTCCCCTACTCCGTGGCCCACTACATCGGCCAGGTCTACTACGGCAAGGGCACCGGCGCCGACGTCCAGGGCCCGCTGACCATCCGCAACGTCGACGGCGTCACCGGCGGCCCGGTGGACACCACGGCCAAGACGATCAGCGCTGCCTTCGCGGCCACCCCGTACTCCCGCGTGGTCTACAACGTCTTCCGTGACAGCGAGTGGACCTCGAACGCCACCCTGCGCGCCATCTTCGGCAAGGGCGGCTGGCTCTGCACCAACGGCGCCAACGACATCAAGAGCTTCGGCTTCCTGCCGCTGTCCTCCTTCGCCTGTGGCTCCGTCACCCACTCCTGATCCACCCCGCACCACACCGGCGGCCGCGGGGCCTCGCCCCGCGGCCGCCGGGCCACCCTCACCACGACCGGACGCCGGAGGCGGGCCGATGCGCAGGGCCATGACCATGCTGGGCGGTGCCGCCGCGATCGCCGTCCTGGCGACGACCACCGTCGGCGGTACCGCGCTCGCCGACCCGGCGGCCGGTGTCACACCGCGTGCCGTCGACGTCGTGGGTGTCGGCGACGGGGCCACCCAGATCCTGATGAACCGGATCGCGAGCGGCTACAACGCCTCGCTGACGGATCCGGCGACACCGAGGCTGTACAGCTGGGACACGCGTCCGAGCGGGACCATCACCACCAAGTCGGGTGCCACGACGATCGCCCGGCCCGCGGACCAGCACGCCGGCATGGTCGCGCTGAACGGCCGCACCGGCACCACCGTGGACTTCGCCCGCGCGTCACGCGGCCCGCAGCAGGACGACCTCTCGACGGACGACTTCGTGGCCATCGCCTGGGACGCCGTCGCCTGGGCCGCCCCGGCCACCGGAAACGCCCCGGCGAACCTGAGCACCGGGAACCTGAAGGACATCTACACCTGCGCGGTCACCACCTGGAACCAGATCGACCCGGCGCTGCCGAACGCCACCATCAAGGCCTACCTTCCCCCGTCCGGGACAGGTCTGAGGGCGCACTTCCTGCTCACGATCGGTCGCGGCTACGCGGTCACCCCCGGTGCCTGCGTCACCAGCGGCATCCGGGAGAACCAGGGCAGCGACCCGCTCCTGGCCGACCCCGACGCGTTGATCCCCTACTCGACGGGCTACTACATCGGCCAGGCGTACCAGGGACAGGGCGGTGGTGAGGACGTGCCGGGTGCCCTGACCCTGAGGTCCGTCGACGGCATCGCGCCCATCGACCCGCAGACCAGGACGATCTCGGCCTCCGTCGTCACGGCGCCGTACGGGGTCGTGCTGTCGAACGTCCTGCGCGACGCGGAGCTGTACGCCGACAACACCCGTGGTGCCGCGCTGCGCGGCATCTTCGGCCGCGGCGGCTGGATCTGCCGCAACGGCGCGGACGCCATCAGGAAGTCCGGCTTCGTCCCGTTGCCGCAGATCGCCTGCGGCTCCGTCACCCATTCCTGAGCCCCGCCGAACCGCACCACCCGCACATCACCTCTCCCTCTCCCAAGGAGTCCAGCATGTCCCGCATCAGCGCCCGCCTGGCCGCTACCGGTGCCGCCGTCGTCCTCTCCCTGACCGCCGTGAGCGGCGTCGCCGTCGCCGACACGGCCACCACCCCGGCCGCCGGCCAGGCCGTGATCACCACCGACGTCAACTTCCTGACGAACGCCGCGCTCAACGGCATCGTGATCATCCCGCTGCAGCCCGCGGACCCGGCGTACGACCAGACGGCGGGCCTCACCGTGACGCTTCCGGTGACCGGCGGCGCCGCGAACATCCCGAACTTCTACGGCGACGTGCAGTTCGGCGGCGGCCTGCTCTTCCTGAACCTCAAGACCGGCAAGAGCGTGGCCTTCAAGCAGCTCGACTTCTCGGTCGACAACGGCTACTTCACCGCCGTTCCGAACGGCTCGACCACGCCGGTCCCGCTGCTCGACCCGTCCGGCGACAACGTGATCACCCGCAGCGGCCTCACCCAGAACCTGACCTCCTCCAGCTTCGAGGTGGACGCGGCCGGCGCGCAGTACCTCGACACCAAGCTGGGCACCGGCTACTTCACCGCCGGCCAGAAGATCGGCAAGCTCGCGCTGTCCTACACCCCGGCGCACTGAACCACCCGGTACCGCTCACCCGGTACTGAACCGCAGGTCGGCGGGCCCGCGCCTCGGCGCGGGCCCTTCGCTTGCGGAGTTCCCAACTCCGGTACGGAGTCGTCGCGTTGTGGTCTCGTACATCTGGTCGACCGGATCCCGCCATGTCCGGCTGGCCGAATAGTACGCACGGAACCGTCCGTCCCCAGCGCGATCGACGCCCTCGTGCCGCCTCCCTCGGCGGCCCGCATCTCCCGGAGGCCTCGCCATGAGAAACCGCGTACCCGACCCGAGAGGCCCAGGGAGGTGGCGCCGTCGACTACCGGCCCTGGTCCTCGCCAAGGCCGTGGTGGCGGCGCTCGCCGTCATTCCGATCGGGTTGGGCGCGGCGCCACAGGCGCACGCCGACTCGGCGGTGACCGTCCCGGGCCCGAAGGTCTGGATTCCGTCCGCCAAGAAGTACGGCACCGAGGGCAGCGTGACCGTCTCCCAGACGGCGAACCTGACCAACCAGGTCCTCCAGGTCTCCTGGAGCGGCTTCACCCCGACGGTCTACCTGGGCACCAACGATCCCGCACCGACGGCACAGTCGCTGTCGACCCACATCCTCTACGCGGTGCGGATCTACCAGTGCCGGGGCACCGACCCGGCGGTGACGGACTGTTACGGCAGCACCCTCTACGGCGGCGACCGGACGAAGGGCTTCGAGCAGCCGCCCCGGCCGACGCGCACGGAGGTGCCGGAGTGGCCCACCAACCAGGTGATCGCCGCCACCGGCCCGGACGGCTCGGGCAGCGCCTCGATCGAGGTGTGGAGCGCGAAGGAGAGCTCCACGCTCGGCTGTGACGCGACCCACCCCTGTTCCCTGGTGGTCGAGCCGAACTACGGCGGCGACCCGCTGGACCTCTTCCAGGTCCTCGACGGCAAGGCCGACTGCGAGTTCCACGATCTGGACGCCGACCCGGACGGCTACACCGCCGCCGACGGGATCATGACCCCAGGCAACCAGAACTGGAAGACGGGCAACCGGACCAGCGAGCAGTGCGCCTGGCAGCACCGGACGGTGGTCCCGCTGTCCTTCGCGCCCACGGCGGACTCCTGCACGGTGAGCAACCAGGCCTTCGGTGCCGCCGGTCTGGAGATGGCCAACCGGGCCATGCAGCAGTGGCGGGCCGGCCTGTGCCTGGGCGACTCGCCGATGACCGTGGGCTACGTCCCCTCCGGTGGTGAGCCGCAGGCCCGTGCCGCGTTCCTGGGGGGCAGCAGCAGCACGGAGGTCGCGCTGACGGCGCGGCCCGACCGGTCGCCGCCCACCCGTCCGTACGTCTACGCTCCGCTCGCGACGACCGGCATCTCGGTCACGTACCTGATCGACGACCCGAAGACCGGTCGGCAGATCCGCGACATGAAGCTGAACGCCCGGCTGATCGCCAAGCTGCTCACCCAGTCCTACGCCTCGCCGGGCATGAGCATCCCCTCCGTGGCCGGCAACTCGACCTGCCTCTACACCGACCCCGAGTTCAAGCAGCTGAACCCGGAGACGGCGGCCAACGGGATCCACTGGCCGACGAGCTGCGGCGGCACCCTGACGGTCTACCCCGGTGTTCCCGGTGGCACCACCGACTTCACCTACCAGCTGACCTCGTGGCTCGCCGCCGATCCGGACGCGAGCCGCTTCCTCGACGGTGAGCCGGACCCGTGGGGCATGCGCGTCGACAGCTTCTACCTGAAGCCGAAGTTCGCCGGCTACCCGGCTGAGGCGTTCCAGGTCCAGGACTACTCCGGGCCCGCGCAGGGCAGTGCCGGAGTCGACTTCAAGCACTGGAAGCAGTACGAGTGGAACCCCTCGCTCGACGGTCTCGGGCGGGTGGCGCGCAACCTGATGCAGTACCAGCCGAACTGCCAGCAGCCGAACAGCGAGTCCGACGGCAGCCACAAGCCCTGTTTCACGCAGATCCCCGGCGTGCGCTCGCTGCTCGCCATCATGGACACCGCCCAGGCCAAGGCGTTCTCGCTCCCCGAGGCCTCGCTGCTCAACCCGGCCGGCTCCTTCGTGTCGCCCGGCACGGCCGGCTTCCAGGCCGCCGTCGGCGACATGCCGACCGACGCCGCCACCGGGGTCCAGCAGCTGCCCTACGGCACGCCGGACACCGCGTTCTCGCGTGACCAGCGGGCGTACCCGCTGACCGCGGTGCAGTACGCGATGGTGCCGACCGGCGGCGTGCCCGCCGAGAAGGCCGCGTCGATCTCGCAGTTCCTCAAGACCGTGACCACCGACGGCCAGACCTACGGCCTCGCGCCGGGGCAGCTCGCCCAGGGCTACCTCGCGCTGACCGGCGCCCAGCGGCAGCAGGCCCAGGAGGCCGTGCAGCACGTCGCGGCCCAGGACGGCAAGCTGCCCGGCAACCAGACCGCCCCTCCGCCCGGCGGCGAGCCGGGCACCCCGGAGAGCGGCAACGGTTCCTCCGGCTCCGGCGGCACGGGCGACGGCACCACCCCGGTGAGCAGCTCCGGCACCGGCGGCACCACCGCCGACGGCAACTCCGGCGGCACCGGCTTCGGCTCCTCCGACGGCCTGTCCGGCGGCGGCCTCTCCGGCACCGGCTCCACCGGGACCGGCACGGCCGGCGGTGCCGCGGCTCCCGGCGCGGCCGGCGGCGCCAAGCCCGGCGCGGGCGCCGCGCCCTCCGGCAACGCGATCGCCGCGGCCCCGGTCGGCACCCCGGTGCCCGACCGTCCCGGCACCGCCCGCCTGCTGCTGCCCGTCGCGCTGATCGCCGGCCTGGTGCTGCTGGTCGGAGGACCGGCCGCGCTGGTCCTGGGCGGTACCCCGGCCGGGGCGAAGGTGCTGACCGGCGCCCGCGCCCAGTGGTCGCGACTGCGCCGCAAGTAGGAACCCGCGCTCGGCGGGGCCGCCGTTCCGGCCCCGCCGAGCGCTTTCCCTCCCGCCGAGGCAGCGCCCCGGTCCCTCACCGAGCACGCCCGTTCCCGAGCACGGAGAGCACACCATGACATCCGCCGCCGAGCCCGCGGCACCGTACGCCGGGGCACCACGCCAACCCGACCACGGGCCCGACCAGGACGTGCCCCGCACGATCACCTCCCCCGCGACCCCGGGCGACCGGGTGTTCCGCGGCGTGCTGCGGCTGGCCGGCTTCTCGGTCTTCGCGATCATGGGACTGATCGCCTTCTTCCTGATCCTGCGCGGCTCCGACGCGCTGCGCGCCGTCGGCCTGTCCTTCCTGACCGAGCAGAAGTGGCAGACCGCCGCCCACAACTTCGGCATCGCCGCCGTCCTGCCCAACGGCCTGCTGATCGCGGTGATCGCGCTGGTCATCGCCGTCCCGGTGGCGATCGGCACCGCGATCTTCATCTCCGAGTACGCCCCGGTGCGGCTGCGGGCCGCCCTGGTCTCGCTGATCGACCTGATGGCGGCGATCCCCAGCATCGTCTACGGCCTGTGGGGCCTGTTCTTCCTGCAGCCGCGGATCATCGGCTTCGTCCGCTGGCTGGCCAACCACCTGGGGGAGTACATCCCCTTCCTCAAGGTGCGGACCGGCGACATCGGCACCTCGTACACCTCGTCGACCTTCATCGCCGGCGTGGTGGTCTCCCTGATGATCATCCCGATCGTGACCTCGCTCAGCCGGGAGGTGTTCTCCCAGGCCCCGCAGGGCGAGCGGGAGGGCGCGTACGCGCTCGGCTCGACCCGGTGGGGGATGGTCCGCGCGGTCGTCCTGCCGTTCGGCAAGGGCGGGGTCATCGGCGCGGTGATGCTGGGCTTCGGCCGGGCGATGGGCGAGACGATCGCCGTCGCGCTGATCATCTCGCCGAACTTCAAGGCCATCACCCACATCCTGGAGAACGGCGCCAACTCGATCTCCGCGCTGATCGCGCTGCGCTTCGGCGAGTCGGACGCGCTGTCGCTCTCCGCGCTGATGGCCGCCGGCCTGGTGCTGTTCGCGCTCACCCTGCTGGTCAACGTGCTGGCCGGGATCGTCATCAACCGCTCGCGCTCCGGCGCCGCGACGGCGGACTGAGCATGACCGACCGTCAGTCCGCCCACAGGGCACGCAGCCGTCCGCACCGTGAAGGGACCATCCGATGACCACGCTCGACCTGCCGCCGGTCGCGGCGTCCGGGCCCGCCGGCGAGCCCTCGCCCCCCGCGTCCCCCGGGCCCGCCGGGCCCGCCGCGGCCGGGACCCCGGGCCCCGAGAAGAAGCTGCGGATCGGCGGCGTCACCCGCGACGACGTCCTCACCGTGGCGGGTGCGGCGGTCGGCTCGCTCGCGCTGGACTGGGTGCTCTACGAGCGGGTGCTGCCGTTCAGCGGCGCCTTCGGCTTCCTGCTCTGCTGGTACCTGCTCTTCCTGGCCGGCTACTACCTGCTCGGCCGGCTCCAGTGGAACCCGATGATGGTGCGGGACCGGCTGGTCGCCGTGGTCGCCTGGAGCTCCGGGCTGCTGGTGGTCGCGCTGACCGCCGACCAGATCGGCTACGTCGCCAGCCGGGGCTGGGAGGCGGCCCAGCACCTCAACTTCTTCACCGAGTCGATGGAGCGCACCGGCCCGCTCGACCCGCTCACCTCCGGCGGCGCGCTCAACGCGATCGTCGGTTCGCTCGAACAGCTGGGCCTGGCCTCCCTGTTCGCCGTTCCGCTGGGCATCGCCGCGGCCGTCTTCATGTCCGAGGTCGGCGGCCGGGCGGCCCGCCCGGTGCGCACCCTGGTCGAGGCGATGACGGCGCTGCCGTCCATCGTGGCCGGCCTGTTCGTCTACGGCATCGTGATCCTCACCTTCGGCTTCGAGAAGAGCGGCTTCGCGGCCTCGCTCGCGCTCACCGTGATGATGATGCCGATCGTCACCCGGGCCGCCGAGGTGGTCATCCGGCTGGTGCCCGGCACCCTGCGGGAGGCCTCCTACGCGCTCGGCGGCAGCCAGTGGCGCACGGTGTGGAACGTGGTGCTGCCGACCGCCCGGCCCGGTCTGGTGACCGCGGTGGTGCTCGGCATGGCGCGCGGCGTCGGCGAGACCTCGCCGGTGCTGCTGACCTCCGGCTTCACCCCGCGGTTCAACGCCAGCCCGTTCGACGCGCAGCAGGTGTCGCTGCCGCTGTACATCTGGAACTACGTCAAGCAGCCGTACGACGGGATGATCGCGCGCGGCTTCGCGGCCGGCCTGACCCTGATGGCCGTGGTGCTGATCCTCTTCGTCACCGCGCGCATGCTCGGCGGCCGCCGTCCCGGGCAGCTGACCCGGGCCCAGAAGCGCCGGATCAACCGGGAGGCCCGCCGCCAGGAGGCGGCCGCCCTCGGGGGCATCGCCCGTCCGTACGCCCTCCACTCGCAGGCGAAGCACTGATGTCCAGACCAACCACCCTCCGTACCAGAGGAGTTCACATGTCCAGGGGCCTCAGTCGCTCCGTGGCCCGGCTGCTGGCGGGGACGATGTCCCTGATGCTCGCGGCGGCCTCCCCGCTGCTGGGGCAGTCCCCGGCGTTCGCGGCCTCCGTCTCGCTGAGCGCGGACGGCTCCAGTTGGGCCGGTCCTGCCATCGACCAGTGGCGGCAGGACGTCTCCCCGCAGGGCATCCAGATCAACTTCAGCCCGGTCGGCTCCGCGGCCGGCCGCACCGCCTGGTCGAACGGGCAGGACGACTTCACGGCCTCGGACGTGCCGTTCCGCTCGGGGCAGGACAGCGGGGTGGGGCAGGGCGGCCAGGCGTCCGGGACCGGAAGCGCGGAGAAGCCCACCTGGGGCTTCTCCTACGTCCCGATCACCGCGGGCGGCACCACCTTCATGTACAACCTGGTGGTCGGCGGCAAGCAGGTCCGCGACCTGCGGCTCTCCCCGCAGACCGTCGTGGACATCTTCACCAACAAGATCACCAACTGGAACGACCCGAAGATCACCAACGACTACGGCAAGCCGCTGCCCAGCCTGCCGATCACCCCGGTGGTCCGCTCCGACGGCTCCGGCGCCACCGCGCAGTTCACCCGCTGGATGGAGCACACCCACAAGGACCAGTGGGACGCCTACTGCAAGTCCGTCAACGGCGTGAGCTGCGGTGACTACACCGAGTTCTTCCCGCCCTCCGGCCGGATGACCGCGCAGAACGGCTCCGACGTGGTGGCCGGCTACATCAAGTCCCCGACCAACGTCGGCACCATCGGCTACGACGAGTACGCCTTCGCCAAGCGCAGCAACTGGCCGGTCGTGAAGGTGCTCAACCAGGCCGGCTACTACGCGCTGCCGACCGCCTCCAACGTCGCCGTCGCGCTCACCGCCGCCAAGATCCGCGGCGTGGACGACGGCACCCCCGCGAACGACCCGAACTACCTGCAGCAGAACCTCGACGGCGTCTACACCATGGACGACCCGCGCGCCTACCCGATCTCCAGCTACAGCTACCTGATCGTGCCGCGCGCCGGAGCCTCGGCACCCCCGCCGCCGCGCTTCAACAACGACAAGGGCTCCGCGCTCAGCCGCTTCCTCTCCTACGTGCTGTGCGAGGGCCAGGGCAAGGCGGACGACCTCGGCTACTCGCCGATCCCGCGCGGCCTGGTCAAGGGCGGTCTGCTGCAGACCAGGAACATCCCCGGCAACGCCAGCCCGGTCGACCCCGACACCCTCGCCAACTGCGCCAACCCGACCTTCAACTCGGCCGGGGAGCTGACCGTCCTCAAGAACGCCCCGATGCCGAGCCCCTGCGACAAGGCGGGCAGCCCGCTGGACTGCACCGTGAAGGACGGCCAGCCCGTCAAGACCGGCTCCGGCTCGGGCGGTTCCGGCGGCGCGGCCGGCGGCTCCGGCGGTGCGGCGGGCGGCTCCGGCGGCACCGGCGGGTCCGGTGGCACCGGGGGCACCGGTACCGGCGGTGCGGCGGGCGGCACCGGCGGCGCGGGTACGGCCGGCGGTGCCGGCGACCCGAACGCCGCCGGAGCGGCCGGCGGCGACCCGAACGCGCCCGGCGCCGGTGACGGCACCGAGGACGTGATCGACCCGCAGACCGGCCAGGTGGTCGCCCGCGGCCGCGGCGGCGCCGCCACCGAGGTGGCCGCCAACGTGGTCGAGATCAGCGGCAAGCCCGAGGACTGGATGCTGTCCTCCCTCACCGCGCTGGAACTGCTCGCCGTGGTGCTCGTCCCGCCGCTGCTCGGCCGCCGTCTGCTGCGCCGCCGCAACGGCTCGGGCGGCACCTCGTGACGGCCCCGGTGCTGGAGAAGCCGGTCGAGCGGAGCGCCCCGGCGCAGCCGGCCGCCCCCGCCGCCCCCGCCGCGTCCGACGCCCCGGTCCGGCCCGCCGTCTCCCCCGGGCGGCGGCGGTTCCTCCAGGGCGCCTGGGCGGTCAGCCTGGCGGCCGCGCTGGTGCTCGGCTTCGTCGGGTACCTGTTCACGCTGTCGCACGTCCAGCAGCGGCACTACCAGTCCACCGGGTACAAGACCTTCCGCGACCAGCTGGCCCGGGCGGTCGCCCCGACCGGCGCGGCCGCCGACGGCGCCCCGGTGGCGCTGCTGGACATCCCGGCGATCGGTCTGCACCAGGCCGTGGTGGTCGAGGGCACCACCGGCCGGGACCTGATGCGCGGCCCCGGCCACCGCCGGGACACCGCGCTGCCCGGCCAGCGCGGGGTCACCGTGCTCTTCGGCCGCGGCGCCACCTTCGGCGCGCCGTTCGCCGACCTGTCCAAGCTGCGGGTCGGCGACAAGATCGAGACCACCACCGGCCAGGGCAAGTTCAGCTACACCGTCAACGTGTACGGCGACGGCGACCACCCGATCGTCGACCCGGCGGCCGGCAACCGGATGGTGCTGGTCACCGGCGACTCCGACTGGATCCCCGGCTCCACCGTGCTGATCGGCGCCCGGCTGGACGGCGACCCGGAACAGAACCCCGGCCGCCGGCCCGCCACCGTCCCGTACGACAAGGCGCTGGCCGCGGACAAGGGCGCGCTGGCCACCCTCCAGCTCTGGTCGCTCGGCCTGCTCGGCGCGGTGGCCGGCGCCCTGGTGCTGGCCCGGTACTGGCGGCGCTCGGCCGCCTACCTGAGCCTCGCGCCGGTGGTCGGCGCGCTGCTCTGGGCGGTCTACGAGAACGCCGCCGCCCTGCTGCCCAACCTCTACTGACGCGCGCCCGGAGGACCGTTCCGATGACCGACGCACCACTGACCGACACCCCGCAGGCCGAGTTCTCACCGACCGACCCGGTCGCCGACACCATCACCCTCCCCCCGGTCGCCCCCGACCCGTACGCGGACCAGCCGTACGGGCAGGACGCGGACGGCCACCCCGACGGCGGGCCGCTCGCCGGGCTGGAGACCCGGGAGGTCTCCGCCTGGTTCGGCAGCCGCAAGGTACTGGAGCGGGTCTCGCTGGCGATGCCGGCCGGCGAGGTCACCGCGCTGATCGGCCCGTCCGGCTGCGGCAAGTCCACCTACCTGCGGATCCTCAACCGGATGCACGAGATGGTGCGCGGCGCCGCCCTCGCCGGCGAGGTGCTGCTGGACGGCGACGACGTCTACCGGCCCGGCCGCCGGCCCGCCGAGGTGCGGCGCCGGATCGGCATGGTGTTCCAGCGGCCCAACCCGTTCCCGGCGATGTCCATCCAGGACAACGTCTCCAGCGGGCTCAAGCTGGCCGGGATCAAGGTCTCCAAGGAGGAGCGCCAGCACCTGGTGGAGACCAGCCTGCGCCGGGCCGGGCTCTGGGACGAGGTGTCCACCCGGCTGCACACCCCGGGCGGGGCGCTCTCCGGCGGCCAGCAGCAACGCCTGTGCATCGCACGCTCGTTGGCCGTCTCGCCGGACATCCTGCTGATGGACGAGCCGTGCTCCGCGCTCGACCCGACCTCCACCCGCCGGGTCGAGGAGACCATCGCCGAACTGCGCGGGCGGCTCACCATCGTGATCGTCACCCACAACATGCAGCAGGCCCAGCGCGTCTCGCAGACCTGCGCGTTCTTCCTGGCCACCCACGACACCCCGGGGCGGATCGTCGAGGCCGGGCCGACCGGGCAGATCTTCGGCAGCCCGCGCGACCAGCGGACCTCGGACTACGTCAACGGCCGCTTCGGCTAGGGCCTGTCCTCGGCCACCGACCGGCTGGAGGAGCCCCGGGTTCAGCCGAGCCCGAGCAGCTCCTCCAGCACCGCCGCGACGCCGTCCTGCTCGTTGCTCACGGTGTGCAGCGGCACCGCCGCCAGCACCTGCGGGTGCGCGTTGGCGACGGCGTACGCGGTGCCGGCCCAGGCCAGCATCTCCAGGTCGTTCGGCATGTCGCCGAAGGCCACCACCTCGCTCCGGTCGATCCCGTGCCCGGCGCACCAGCGGGCCAGCGTGCTGGCCTTGGTGACGCCGGGCGCGCTGATCTCCAGCAGCGGGATCGACGCGGAGCGGGTGATCTCGGCCAGGTGCCCGGCCGCCGCCCTGGCCTCGGCGAGGAACTTGTCCGGGTCGAGGTCCGGGTGCTTGGCCAGCAGCTTGAACAGGCCGCGGACCGACCCGCCGGCCCCCAGCAGCTCCTCCGCCGGGCCGACCTCGTGCTCCATCTCGTCGCCCCACATCGGCACCGCGTAGCCGGCCTCGCGGGCCCAGCCGCCCGGGTACTCGAAGGCGAACGCGGTGCCGGGCAGCGCGGCCCGCAGCGTCTCGACCACCGCCAGGGTGGTCTCCACCGGCAGCGGGAAGGTCTCCAGCAGCTCGCCGCGCCGCACGTCCACCACCGCGCCGCCGTTGGAGCAGATCGCCACCCCGTGGCCGCCGATGTGCGGGCTCACCTGCCGCATCCAGCGCGGCGGCCGCCCGGTCACGAACACCACCCGCACCCCGGCCGCCTCGGCCGCCGCCAGCGCCGCGGCGGTGCGGTCGGTGACGGTGCCGCCGGAGCAGAGCAGGGTGCCGTCCAGGTCGGTGGCGATGAGGCGGGGCGCGGTGCGGGATTCGGTCACCGGTCCATCTTCGCCCATCGGCGCGGCCGGGGCACCGGCCCGGGGCCGCGGCCTCCGGACGCCCCCGCAGTGATCAAGCCCTTCATGCGCCGTTTCCGGCCGATCCGCCCGTACCTGGGGTGTTCGGCCGACCACGGCGGGCATGACTGCCCACGGCAACCCCGTCGGCAGGAAGAGCCATGCCCACACGCCAGCTCCGTGACCAGCCGCCCCCGACCGCCCGCCCCGACACCCGCGACCCGCAGGCCACCGAAGCGCCGCGGGCACCCGAAGCCTCGCGCGACCCGGTCCTGCTCGGCGACGTCCTCTTCCACACCCTCGCCGACCTCGCCCGCCGCACCTCCGCCCCGTCCCTCCCCGCCCAGCGCACCCGCCCGCACCCGTGACCGCGCCGCGCGGACGTAGGGTCGGGGGCATGCGACTGAGCACCGTGATCCTCCCCGTCCACCGGTGGAGCGAGGGGCAGAAGACCTGGCGGCGGGCCGAGGAACTCGGCTTCCACACCGCGTACACCTACGACCACCTCTCCTGGCGGTCCTTCCAGGACGAGCCCTGGTTCGGCTCGCTGCCGACGCTGACGGCGGCCGCCTGCGCCACCGAGCGGCTGCGCCTCGGCACGCTGGTCACCTCGCCGAACTTCCGGCACCCGGTGACGCTGGCGAAGGAGCTGATCACGCTGGACGACGTGTCCGGCGGGCGGGTCACGCTGGGCATCGGGGCCGGCGGGACGGGCTTCGACGCGACGGCGCTGGGCCAGGAGGCGTGGTCGCCGAAGGAGCGGGCGGACCGGTTCGGGGAGTTCGTGCCGCTGCTGGACGAGCTGCTGACCAACGACGCCACGACCCGTGAGGGGACGTACTACTCGGCGGTCGAGGCGCGGAACATCCCGGGCTGCGTGCAGACCCCGCGGGTGCCGTTCTACGTGGCCGCCGCCGGCCCGCGCGGGATGCGGCTGGCCGCCGAGCACGGGCAGGGCTGGGTGACGTACGGCGACCCGAAGGGCCCGGCGGACGTGCCGGTGGCGGAGGCGCCCGGCGTGGTCGCCGCGCAGATCGGGAAGCTGACGGCGGCCTGCGAGGCCGTCGGGCGGGACGCCGGGACGCTGGAGAAGGTGCTGCTCCAGGGGTCGACGGCGGAGAAGCCGCTGCAGTCGGTGGACGCCTTCGTCGACTGGGCGGGCACCTACCGGGAGGTGGGCATCACCGAGCTGGTGATCCACTGGCCGATCCCCGACTCGATCTTCGAGAACGACCTCACCGTGTTCGAACGGATCGCCACCGAGGGCCTCGCCCAGCTGGGCTGAGGCCGCGGGCCCACGGAGCCGGAGCACCCCCCCCGGGGAGCTCCGGCTCCGTCATGTCGTCGGCTGGCGCTAGGATCTGGCCGATTTCCCGGGGGATGGTTCTGGAGTCCGTGATTCCGCATGCCCCGGCCGCGTGTGTCGAGTCCGAGACGAAGGACAGCATGACCAGAGACATATCCCGAGGCGCTCGGCTGCGCCGGGCCACCGCGGTGGCCCTGACGGCGGTGACC
This sequence comes from Kitasatospora sp. NPDC001119, assembly GCF_053598475.1. NCBI lineage: Bacteria > Bacillati > Actinomycetota > Actinomycetes > Kitasatosporales > Streptomycetaceae > Kitasatospora > Kitasatospora sp. NPDC001119. The sequence goes on along the minus strand of NZ_JBSFKI010000002.1, from coordinate 83,138 downwards.
GGCCTCGCGGCGGCGGGCCTCGCCGCCCCGGCGGCCTCGGCCGACGCGGGCCCGGTCCACAGCGTGATCTCCACCGGTGCGGTGTGGACCGCCGACACCCGCGTCTACCTCCAGCCGGACGGCGGGGACCGGACGTTCTGGTTCTTCGTCAAGGGGACGGGGATGACCGGCGGGAACAGCGTCACCTTCACCTCCTCGACGGACCCCTCGCAGACCGTGAAGGCGAGCTTCGGCGGCGACGGGCAGGGCGCGCCCTGCTGGACGCCCCAGGGGTCGCCGAACAGCAACTGCCGGGTGACGGTGCACTTCCCGGGCGGCAGCGCGCCGGGCCACTGGGAGATGACCCAGGTGGAGCTGGCCCAGCCCGACGGCTCGGTGTACCGGCAGCCGGTGACGTCCGCCATCGGGACCCAGCTGAAGGTGCCGTCGGTGGAGCTGACGGCCGGCGCCAACCCGATCCAGGCCTCCGGGTTCACACTGGGCGCCACCACGGCGGACAACCGGGCCCAGGCCCAGACCGTGACGATGTCGATGAAGGCCACCGACACCGCCGGCCGGATCACCCAGGTCGGCCCCGAGCTGACCGGGGACTGCTGGGGCAACGTCGGCGACCTCTCCTGGTCGGGCGACACGGTCACCATGAAGATCACGGTGCCGACCAGCGCCACGACCCCGTGCGTGGTCACCTCCGTCCGGGTGACCGACGACAGCCAGCGGAACTTCGAGGCCAAGGCCCCGGCCGGGCTGGTCATCACCCCGCTGCAAACCCCGGCCACCGCCCTGACGATCGGTGACGTGTCCTTCCAGCGCCGGCTGTCGCCGGACGGGGGCACCGTGCCGGTCTCCTTCCCGGTGTCCGACACGGTCCCGATCTCCCAGGTCGCGGTGACGGCCCACGGCCCGGTCGCCCCGGGCTGCGCGCCGACCGCCTCGACCACCGTCCCGCCCGGCACCCTCACGACGAACGTCTCGCTGTACCTGCCGTTCGCCGCGGCCGGGACGACCCCGGACGGCTCGAAGCCGACGGGCTGCCAGCCCGGCCTGTACGCGCTGGAGATCGCCGTCACCGACGCGAACGGCACCCACAGCTACGGCGCGGTCGGCACCCCGCTGGCCAAGCCGCTGGACATCTCGGTGGGCAGCGCGGGCACCTACGTGGCGATGGCGCCGCAGCGCCTGCTGGACACCCGGACCACCGGGACGCTCCGGGGCCGCGGCGTCACCCCGCTGAAGGTCGCGGGCACCGCGGGCATCCCGGCCGACGCCGTCGCCGTGGTCATGAACGTCACCGCGACCAACGCCAAGGACACCGGGTTCGTCACCGTCTACCCGGCCGGCGGGTCCGCCCCCGTCACCTCCAACCTGAACCACACCGCGGGGCAGACCGTCCCCAACGCGGTGACGGTCCAGCTCGGGGCCGGCGGCGCCGTCGAGCTGCTCAACGGCTCGGACGGCGACCTCGACCTGATCGCCGACGTCACCGGCTACTACGTCCCGGACACCACGGGCGCCGTCTACACCGGCTTCACCCCCAAGCGGGTGCTGGACACCCGGCCCACCCACGTGCCGTCCCGCGGCACGGTCACGGTGAACCTGTGCAACCAGGCCCGGATCCCGTACAACGCGACGGCGGCCGCGCTCAACGTGACCGTCACCGACCCCAAGGACGTCGGCTTCCTGACGGTCTACCCGCACGGCCAGGCGCTGCCGAACGCGTCGACCCTCAACTTCACCCCCGGGCAGACGATCTCCAACATGGCGGTCGCCCGGCTCGGCGACGGCTGCCTGGTGGACGTCTTCAGCTCGGCCTTCGCGCCGGTCGACATCGTGGTCGACACCTCGGGCTACTTCGTCCCGGACGACAGCGGCCAGACCACCGACGGCGTGCTGGTCACCGGCACCCCCGTGCGGCAGTACGACAGCCGCCAGGGCGGTGGCCCGGTCCCCGGCGGCAGCTCCCTGCTCGGCTGGGGCCTGAAGCCGCGCGACTGGGGCATCGGCTCGCTGCTGCTCAACGTGACGGTCACCAACCCGACCGCGGACAGCTTCGTCACCGTCTACCCGGACGGCGGGCCGGCGGACTCGGCCCCGACCGGTGCCGGGCTGCCGGACGCCTCGAACCTGAACTTCACCGCGGGCCAGACCATCCCCAACATGGTCAACGCCTCGGTCGGGGCCAACGGGTACGTGGACTTCTTCAACCACGTCGGCAGCACCGACCTGGTGGTCGACATGTTCGGGTACTACACCACGGGCGTCGGCGCGAAGTCGGCCGCGGCCACCGCCAGGTCGGCCGCCGTCGCGCCGTCCGCCGCGGCACCCGGGACGGTCGCGCTGCCGGAGGCGAACCCGCTGCGGCTGCCGGTCGCGGCCGCGCGGACGGCGGCGGGCCGCCCCTGATCCACCGCCCGACCCGGGCGACCTGACGGACCGACGGGTGCCGCTCCTCGAAGGAGCGGCACCCGTCGCCGTCGCGGCGGTCGAAGGGGGCCCGGCGCCGGGCGGCTCACACCACGTCGAGCCGCTCGGCGCCGCCCGCGCAGCCGAGCTGCTGCCCGGCGGCGCGCTCGGCGAAGCCGCGGGCGGCCTCGCCCATCCGCTTGCGGCCGGGCCCGTCCGGGAGGAGCTTCCCGTCCTTGCCGGTGAGCCTGAGGACGGCGCGGTAGCCGGTGCGCCGGCCGTCCACGGTGCACTCGAAGCCCACCGCGCCGAGGCTGTCGCCGCCGGAGAGCACGCCGCCGAACGACGCCTCGGCGGTCAGCAGCCGGCCGTCCCCGCCGTTGACCGAGCAGCGTACGGAGGCCGGGGCGTCGGGGGTCGCCGCCCGGTAGGCCGTCTCCACGAAGACCCGGGGGGCGCCGCCGAGCAGCCCGGTGACGGCCGGGTCGTCGAGCAGGCCGCGGCACTCGCCGTGCGACAGGGCGACGGCCGGCGGCCGGTAGGCGGTGTGGTCGAGGTAGAGGTGCCAGCCGAGCAGGCCGCCGCCGAGCAGCAGCGCGGACCCGCCCGCGATCAGGGCCCGGGGGTGCTTCACCGGCAGAGCTCCTTCGTCTTCGCCGCCAGCGCGGCGCGGGTGACCTCTTCGAGCGCCTGTCGGCCGTCCGCCCCGTCGGCGCGGGCCGCCTCCCCGGCGGTGACCCGCACCTCGATGTAGCCGCTGGGCCCGGTCACGCAGTACTGGGCCGCGGTGGCGCCGCCCGGCCAGGCCGCGGACAGGCCGGGCAGGTCGAGCGGGCGGGCGTCCGGGCGGGTGGCCTCCGCGGCGGCCAGGGCGAGTTCCCCCTCGTGCCGGACGGCGGTGAGGGTGAGCACGGCGCGGCCGTCGATCCGGACGGCGCAGCTCTGCTGGTCGGTGTCGCGGACGCCGGAGCTGGTCCGCTCCTCGGAGTCCTGGTCACCGGGCGGCAGCAGCCGTCCGAGCGGGGTGTCGGCGCCGGTGGGCAGGCGGCAGAGGTGGGCGGACCGGCCGGGGGGCTCGGACGGGCGGTGGTCCTGCCAGTCCCGGTAGCCGACGAACCCGGCGGCGGCCACCGCCACGACCAGCACGGCGGGCAGCAGCAGCGGGTCGTGCAGCCGCCCGGCCCAGCGGCCCGCGAGGAGCCGGGCCCAGCGGGCCGCGGGCCCGGCTCCGGACCCGCTCACGCGTCGCCCTTCGCGTTGGTGGACGAGTTGTTCGCCGTCCCGCGCGACATGCCCTGGAGCGCGCTGTCGCGGGCGCTGTTGGCGAGCCGGTCGATGTCCTGGCGGGCGATCCCGGTGCCGCTGCCGGCGTCCCGGACCGCCTGGTCGGCCCCCCGCGCGACCCGGCCCTCGGCCTCGGCGGTGTGGTTGCGGCTCTCCTGGCGCCCGTCCTCGGTGGTGTCCTTCTTGTTGGCCTCGATGACGCTGTCGGCGATCGAGTCGACGATCTGGTCCGCGATCTCGCCGCCGAGCGGGATCTTCTCGGTCACGCTGCCGATGACGGCGTTGAAGGCGTCCTTGCCGTAGCCGACGTTCTTCTCCAGCGCGTCGTTGAACTCCTTGTCGGAGGCGGCGTGTTCGTTGTGCACCTCGTCGATGCGGGCCTGGTTGAGGTAGCCGCTGACGACGCCGCCGGACTCGGCGTTGTGCTTGATGTCCGACTCCAGCCGGGCGAAGTCGGTCTGCCCGCTGTCCAGGTGGCCGCGGATGAGGGCGGTGGTGTACGCCTGGTTGGCGTTGGTCACCGCGCCGTAGGCGTCCGGGTCGCGGCCGAGGGCGTCGAGCAGCCCGGCCACGGAGGAGGCGTCGAGGGAGGCCGGGGAGCCGTTGACCGGCAGGTCGGTGCCGTGGGAGAGCGAGTTCTGCACGTCGCCGATGTACTCGGCGGTCATGTGCCCGAGGCTGCCCCGCATGGCGGCGAGCTTGCCGTCGCCCTTGATGTCGTCCAGTGCCCCGTCGTCGCCGTGCCGGCCGAAGGTGTCCACGACCCGCTTCATCAGGTCGGCCTGCTCGGTGGTGTGCCGGTCCGGGGGGACGGGGCCCGGCTCGTCGTACGGGTGGCCGGTGGTGGCGGCCTCCAGGGCGCGGCCGAAGGCGGCCGGACCGGCCTGCTTGCTCGCGTCCCACACCTTGGAGTCCCGGGAGGTGGTGTCCGGGATCCAGTCCTTGTCGTGGGAGTAGTAGGAGAAGTAGTCCGAGGGCTTCGGCTTGCCGCCCTGGTTGACCGTGCCGTCCTGGTTGTAGGCGGTCGGCTGCTCGGTGAAGAACCTGTTGGCCGCGTCCGGGCTGTGCGCGAGCGCCTCCAGGATGGCCGTGGTGGGGCGGAAGCCGGCGCCCGCCTCGTCGCCGCCGGTCAGGTTGAAGCCCTGGATCTTGGAGCCGGGCATCGGGGCCGGCCAGTACCGGTCCTGGGTGTCGAGCTGGGTGACGTGCTCGGCGATCGGGTTGATGAAGTGGGCGTCGTAGTTCCCGTTCATCAGGATGCCGGAGAGCACCTGGTAGCCGTACGGCACGTAGTCCAGGCCGGAGGCCCGGTACGGCTTGTCCCAGACCGGCTGGGAGCCGGCCTTGCGCAGCGCGGCGGCCCACTCGTCGGACAGGTGCGGCTCGTTGGTGCTGCGGGTGGCGGTGGCCAGGCCGAGTCCGAGGTTCTTCTGGAGGTCCTGGTAGGCCTTCCAGCGCGAGTCCTTGTCGTCACGGGGGTGCGCCGGGTCGCCGACCATGCTGTTCCAGGACTTGATCAGGCCGTCCGGGCCGAGGTCCTGGTAGAACGTGGTGGCGAACTTCGGGTCGTTGCCGTGCGAGGCCAACAGCGAGTTCAGCTCGGTGAGTTCGGGCTCGGTGATGTCCCCGCCCCGGGCCGCGAGCTGGGCGGCGCGCCGGCCGTCGGCCTCCGGGCCGCCGCCGATGGCCTTGCCGTTGAAGGACTTCTGACCGTCCGTCATGCTGTCGGCGCGCAGCGCCCAGGCGATCCGCTCGTCGGCGGCGGTGGCCTCGGCGACGGCGGAGTCGATCGCCTTGCGGGCGGCCTCCGCCTTGTCGCCCCACTCCTTCTGGTAGTCCCGGAGGGCCTCGTAGTCGTGCCGGGTGGCGTTGTCGGCCGGGGGCCAGCTCACGGTGCCGTTCTCGGTGACGGTCAGCCCGGCCGTCCGGGCGTCGGCGACCGCCTTGTCCAGCTTGGTCTTCGCGGCCTTGAACTCGGTGGACGCCTCGGTGAGGATCGAGGCGAAGGCGTTGGCCTCGGTGACGGCGGCGGTCAGCTGCTCGTTGGTGCGCTGGAGGCCGGGGCGGGCCTGGTCGGCGGCGGGGCCGCTCCAGCAGGCGGAGTCGACCTGGGCGATCACCGTGGTGTCCCAGTCGCCGTCCATCGCGTGGAGCTTCTGGGCGACGGTGGTCCAGGCGGTGGCGGCGGTGTCCAGGACGCCGAAGTCGGCGGTGCTGAGCTCGTGGAAGTCGACCATCTCGGTGGTCCTCTCAGTTGCCGAGGTCGTGCTGGACGGCCGACTCGTTCTGCCGGTAGTTGGCGGCGGTGGCGCGCAGCGCCTGGGTGGTCTGCCCGATGGTGCCGCCGAGGGCGGCGACGCACTGGTCCCAGGTGCCGGCGGCGCCCGCCGCGGCCTTGCCGGTGCTCCAATTGGCCAGCGAGGTGGACACCTTGGCGGTGGCCTCGTCGGCGCCCCGGCCCTCGGTGTTGAGGCGGGCGTGGATCTGGTCGGAGTTGTTCCCCGCGGTGGTGAGCGCGTTGGTGTCGGCGCTGAAGCCGCCCCCGCCCCCGCCCCCGCCTCCGCCGCCGGACGCCGAGGCCGAGTTGAGCTCTGTGCGGGCCGCTTCCCGGGCGCGGGCCGAGTCGGTCAGGTTCCCGTCCGCGTCGTAGGCCCAAGGGTTCATCATCCGGTCGAACGCGGTCGCCCGATCAGACATGTCGATCGTCCCCCTCCGTGCCGGGGCGCTGCTCCGGCACCCCCGTTGGCAAAGAGTCAGGCAAGTGTGTAAAGAGATTCGACAAAGGGTACAGGTGGATTCCGCTTTTTCTAACCCCTAGGGGTGAGGGGCTCCGACGTCATACCGCAGCAGCAGACGGCCTCGTCATTCCAGCTCATGACCCGTACCGCACAAGGCCGTTACGTTTGGTCCCGTGTCCACAGCTGTCATCAAGACGGACGGCCTCACCAAGAGGTATCCCCGTGTCACCGCGCTCGACCAGCTCACCGTCGAGGTGCGGCCGGGTGTGGTCGGTCTGGTCGGGGCCAACGGCGCGGGCAAGTCCACTCTCATCAAGATCCTGCTCGGGCTCGCCCCGGCGACCTCCGGCCGCGGCGAGGTCCTCGGCCTGGACGTCGCCACCCAGGGCTCCGAGATCCGCGCGCAGGTCGGCTACATGCCCGAGCACGACTGCCTGCCACCGGACGTCTCCGCGACGGAGTTCGTGGTGCACATGGCGCGGATGGCGGGCCTGCCCGCCACCGCCGCCCGTGAGCGCACCGCGGACACCCTGCGGCACGTCGGCCTGTACGAGGAGCGGTACCGCCCGATGGGCGGCTACTCGACCGGCATGAAGCAGCGGGTCAAACTCGCCCAGGCGCTGGTGCACGACCCGAAACTGGTACTGCTGGACGAGCCGACCAACGGCCTCGACCCGGCCGGCCGGGACGAGATGCTGGCGCTGATCCGCCGGGTGCACACCGACTTCGGCATCTCGGTGCTGGTCACCACCCACCTGCTCGGCGAGCTGGAGCGGACCTGCGACCACCTGGTCGTGATCGACGGCGGCAAGCTGCTGCGCTCCTCCTCCACCGCCTCCTTCACCGAGGCGACGGCCGTCCTCGCGGTCGAGGTCGGCGACTTCGCGGAGGACCACGGCCGCGAGCCGGGTCCGGCGGTCCGCGAGCGGCTCGCCGCGGCCGGACTGTCCGTCCAGCCCGAGGGCTCGCACCTGCTGCTGGTCCGGCTGGCCGACGAGTCGACGTACGACACCATCCGCGACGCCGTCGCCGGACTCGGCCTCGGCCTGGTCCGGCTGGAGCAGCGCCGGCACCGGGTCGCCGAGCTCTTCACCGACGCCCAGGACACCGAGCAGAGCAAGGGAGGGACGAACGATGCCGCTGCCTCCTGAGACCAGGTCCGCCGACACCGGCGTCATCCACGACATCGGCTACCGCGGCTACACCGGCCCCCGGCTCGGCCGCAGCTACGCCACCCGCGCGCTCTTCACCCAGAGCCTGCGCGCCGCGTACGGCCTCGGCCGCTCCGGCAAGTCCAAGGTGCTGCCGATGCTGGTGCTGGGCGTGATCACCGTGCCCGCGCTGATCTTCGTGGCGGTCTCGGTCGTGATGAAGCGCGACGAGCTGCCGGTCGAGTACGCGGGCTACCTCTCCATCTTCAGCCTGGTGATCTCGGTCTTCCTCGCCTCCCAGGCGCCGGTCCTGCTCTCCCGGGACCTGCGCTACCAGACCGTCCCGCTGTACTTCTCCCGCCCGATCACCCGCACCGACTACGTCCGGGCCAAGTTCGGCGCCATGGTCTGCGCCCAACTGCTGCTGATGGCATCCCCGTTGCTGGTGCTGTACATCGGCGCGCTGCTCGCCGGGATGGACTTCGGGCACAACACCGCGCACTTCCTGTACGGCCTGGTCGCGGCCGTGCTGTACGCCCTGGTGCCGACCTCGGTGGCCGTGGTGATCGCGGCCGCCACCCCGCGCCGCGGCTTCGGCGTGGCCGCCATCATGGGCTACCTGGCGGTCAGCGCCGCGCTGGGAGCGGCCGCGGTCGGGATCAGCAACCGCAGCACGACCGGCTCCGACGCCCCGCAGTGGATGTCGCTGATCTCGCCCACCGACCTGGTGGAGTCCCTGGTCAACGAGCTGTTCGGGCTCGGCGACGGCTTCGACCGCCGGCACGCCCCGGGCGGCCTCGGTCTGGCGGTGTTCGCGCTCGTCGCGGTGGCCATGGTGGTCGGCTCGTACCGGCTGCTGCTGCGCCGCTACCGGAACGTCTGAGAGGGCGGCATGGCCACCATCAGCATCGACAAGGTCTCCCGCTGGTTCGGGAACGTGGTCGCGGTCAACGACATCACCATGACCATCGGCCCCGGCATCACCGGCCTGCTCGGTCCCAACGGGGCGGGCAAGTCCACCCTCATCCACATGATGAGCGGCTTCCTGGCCCCCTCCAGCGGCTCCGTGACCCTGGACGGCGCGCCGATCTGGCGCAACCAGCAGGTGTACAAGCAGATCGGCCTGGTGCCCGAGCGGGAGTCGATGTACGACTACCTGACCGGCTGGGAGTTCGTCCTCGCCAACGCCGAACTGCACGGCCTGCCCCAGCCGGGCGCCGCCGCCCGCCGGGCGCTGGACCTGGTGGAGATGGACTACGCCAAGGACCGCCGCACCGGCACCTACTCCAAGGGCATGAAGCAGCGGGTCAAGATGGCCTCCGCGCTGGTCCACGACCCGTCCGTCCTGCTGCTCGACGAGCCCTTCAACGGCATGGACCCGCGCCAGCGGCTCCAGCTGATGGACCTGCTGCGCCGCTTCGGCGCCGACGGCCGGACGGTGCTGTTCTCCTCCCACATCCTGGAGGAGGTCGAGCAGCTGGCCCGGCACATCGAGGTGGTGGTCGCCGGACGGCACGCCGCCTCGGGCGACTTCCGCAAGATCCGCCGGCTGATGACCGACCGCCCGCACCGCTACCTGGTCCGCTCCAGCGACGACCGCCGGCTCGCCGCCGCGCTGATCGCCGACGGCTCGACCAGCGGTATCGAGGTGGACGAGCGGGAGCGGGCGCTGCGGATCGAAGCGGTGAACTTCCAGGGCTTCACCACCCTGCTGCCCAGGGTCGCCCGGGAGGCCGGCATCCGGCTGTACACCGTCTCCCCGGCGGACGAATCGCTGGAGAGCGTCTTCTCCTACCTGGTCTCCGCGTGAGCGCCGTCGGCAGGACCACTGTCGGCGGGACCGCTGCCGCCAGGACCGTTGTTGCCCAGGAAGGGGCCGACCGACCATGAACCCCACCGTCGCCAGGCTGACCCTGCGCGGGCTGCTGGGGCGCCGCCGCGGCCTGCTGCTGCTGGTGGCCCCCGCCCTGCTGCTGGTCGTCGCGGCCGTCGCGAGCGTGTCCAGCGCCGACCCGCACGACATGGCCAACAACATCCTCGGCGCCCTCGGCCTCGGCACCCTGATCCCGATCCTCGGACTGGTGGTCGGCACCGGGGTGATCGCCAACGAGATCGACGACGGCTCGATCGTCTACCTGCTCGCCAAGCCGCTGCCCCGGTGGCGGATCGTGACCACCAAGCTGGTCGTCGCGATCGGCGTCACCTGGCTGTTCTCGGTCGTCCCGACGCTGCTGGCCGGGCTGCTGCTGGTCGGCACCCAGGACGGCGTGGCGCTCGGCTACACCGTGGCCGTGCTGGTCGCCGGGGCCGCGTACAGCGCGCTGTTCCTGCTGCTCGGCGTGGTCACCCGGCACGCGGTCGTGGCCGGTCTGGCGTACGCCCTGATCTGGGAGTCGACGGTCGGCAACTTCGTCGAGGGCGCCCGGACGCTGAGCATCCAGCAGTGGGGCCGCTCGGTGGCCGAGGCGGTCGCGGGACAGAACGCGATCAGCTCGGACGTCTCGCTCGGAGCGGCCGTGCCGCTGCTGCTGGTGGTCACCGTCGCGGCGACGGTGCTCGCCTCGGTGAAGCTGGCCGGGATGACCCTCGCCGGCGAGGAGTGAGCCCCGTACGGCACAAGCGGTGAGCCCTGGAAACCGCCGTGAGGGTGTCCGGGGCTCACCGCCGTCCGGAGCTGTAGTGCGCGCGCTCGGCTCAGAGGGTGCGGTTGCGGCCCGCGCCCCAGCCGGCCGCGCCGACCACCAGGACCAGCACCAGCATCAGCACCAGGGGGGTCTCCCAGCCGCCGGTCAGCTGGCGCAGCGCACCCGCGCCGACCGGGCCGGCCGCCGCGACCAGGTAGCCGATCGCCTGCGACATCCCGCCCAGCTGGGCGGCACCGGCCGCGGTGTCGGTGCGCAGCACGATGAACGCCAGGCCCAGGCCCAGCGAACCGCCCTGGGCCACACCCAGGATCGTCGCCGACACCCACGCGGCGGAGACCGGCGCGACCAGCAGCATCGCGATGCCCAGCCCGTTCAGGGCGACCATGACCACCGCCAGCGCGCGCTGGCTGGTCATCCGGCCGGCCATCAGCGGCACCAGGAAGGCGCCCGCCACCTGCACCAGGTTGGAGAAGGCGAAGACCAGACCGGCCTGGCCGCGGTCCATGCCGTGCTCGGCCAGGATCGTCGGCATCCAGGCGACCAGGGTGTAGACCAGCAGCGACGAGATGCCCATGAAGAGGCTGATCTGCCAGGCCAGCGCGGACTTCCAGATGCCCTCGATCGGCTTGGCCGGCGCGGCGGCCGCGGCCACCGCCCCCTGCCGCTCCTGGCGGGAGCGCAGCACCTGCGGCAGCCAGGCCACCGCCGCGACCAGCGCGAGCAGCGACCAGGCGCCGAGCGAGGCCCGCCAGCCGCCGCCGAGCGCGTGCTCCAGCGGGACGGAGGTGCCGGCCGCGAGCGTGGCGCCGACCAGCATGGTGGTCGAGTAGACGCCGGTCATGGTGGCCGCGCGGTCCGGGAACTCGCGCTTGACCAGGCCCGGCATCGACACGTTCAGCACCGCGATCGCCACGCCGATCACCACGCAGCCCGCGTACAGGGCCGCCACCGAGGGCAGCACCCGCAGCAGCACGCCCGCGCCCAGCACCAGCACCGCGCCGAGCACCACCCGCTCGGCGCCGAAACGGCGGGTCAGCCGGGGGGTGAGCGGGGCGCCGACGCCCTGGAACAGCACCGGGACGGTGGTGATCAGACCGCTCGCGGTGGCGGAGAGGCCGAAGGTCCGCTGGATCTCGCCGACCATCGGGGAGACCGCGGCCAGACAGGCGCGCATGTTCAGCGCGACCAGCACGATGCCGGTCAGCAGCAGCAGCGGATGGGCCAGCCGGACGCGGCCGGGGAGCGGGGCAGGAGCGGTGACAACCGGCTGCTGGGCACGGGTGACGGCCATGGGTGTGCTGTTCTTTCGTGAATGTGCGGGGGAAGCGGACGGCGGAAGGGAGGCTCGCGCCGTCCTACTTCCGGGCCGCGATGGCCGCGAGCAGCTGCTCGACGGCCGCGGTCGGGCCGGCGAGCAGCGCACGACACGCCGCCTCGGCCCGGTCCGGGTCACCGCTCTCGATCGCGTCGACCAGCGCCTCGTGGGTGGCCACGACCGCCTCGGGCATGTCGTGGTCGCCGAAGGCGGAGGTCATCGCCTCGCGGACGGAGGCACCGAAGTAGCGGTACACCTCGGCCAGCGCGGGGTTGTGCGCGGCCTCGACGACGGCGGTGTGGAACTCCAGGTCGTGCTCGACGGTGGCCTCGCGGCTCGCCCGCTCGGGGTGCGCCGCGAACACCTCGGCCTCACGGGCCAGGGCGGCGCGCATCCGCCGGACGTCCTCGGGGGTGTGCCGCAGCGCGGCCAGCCGGGCGCCCTCGGTCTCCAGCGCCGCACGGACCTCCAGGACGTCCCGGATGCCGGAGCGCTGGACGCCGCGCAGCACGGACGCCGGGTCGCTGGTGGAGCGGACGAACGTCCCCTCGCCCTGCCGGGAGACCAGCATCCCGGCGTGCACCAGCACCCGGATCGCCTCCCGCACGGTGTTCCGCCCGACGCGCAGCTGCTCGGCCAGCTCGTGCTCGGTGGGAATCCGCGACCCCACCGGCCACGCCCCACCGGCCAGCTGCTCCCGCAACTGCTCGATCGCGGTGTCCACCAGGGAACGCCGCCCGGCCGCCTGCAGACCGCCGCTCATGCCGGACCTCCCTTGCCACCGCACACGCCGAAACCAGTCGTCGGTCATCCTACAACCGCTTGCCCGGTCATCCTACAACCCACCCCTGACCAGCCCCTGAACCCCCCGATCGGCCTCACCCCACCCGCCGCCGGGGGCGCGTCTCCTCCGCAGACAGCAGTTCCCCGCGCCCCAGCAGGGGCGCGGGGAACTGCGCGGGGCGGAAGGCCGCAGCGGATGGCCCGAGCGCCGGCGGTTCTCCGGCTTCGGGCGGGGTTACGGGGTGTGCGAGCCCGGGGCACGGCGCACAAGGGCCGCGCCGGAGGCGTCAGCGCTGCGGGTAGAGGTGCTCCAGGACCGCGGCGACGCCGTCCTCGTCGTTGCTGGTGGTGACGGTGTCGGCGACGGCGAGGAGTTCCTCGTGGGCGTTGGCCATGGCGACGCCGTGGGCGGCCCAGCCGAACATCGGGACGTCGTTGGGCATGTCGCCGAAGGCGATGGTGTCGGCGGCGCGGACGCCCAGGCGGCGGGCGGCGACGGCCAGGCCGGTGGCCTTGGAGAGGCCGAGCGGGAGCAGCTCGACCACGCCGGCGCCGGCCATCACCACGCCGACCAGGTCGCCGGCGGCGCGGCGGGCGGCCTCGGCGAGGGCGTCGTCGGTGAGGGCGTGGTGCTGGATGTACAGCTTGCTGAGCGGGGAGTCGTACAGCCCGCCGCGGTCGACCCGGACGACCGGCAGGTCGGAGCCGATCAGCAGCTCGTAGCCGGGGCCGGCCAGCACCTGGCCGTCGAGGCCGTCCTGGTTGGCGGCGATGGCCAGCGGGCCGGTCTCGGCCTCGATCTTCTCGATCGCGAGCGCGGCGAGCCGCCGGTCCAGGGTGAGCGAGGTGAGCAGCTTGTGCGCGCCGGCGTCGTACACCTGGGCGCCCTGGCCGCAGACCGCTATCCCGGTGTAGCCGATCTCGTCGAAGACCGGGCGGGCCCAGACCGCGGAGCGCCCGGTGACGATGATGTGCAGCGCGCCCGCGCCGGTGGCCGCGGCCAGGGCGGCGCGGGTGCGCTCGGAGACGGTCTCCCCGCTGGTGAGCAGGGTGCCGTCGAGGTCAGTGGCGACCAGCCGGTAGGGCAGGTCGCCACCGTCGGGGGAGACGGGGCTGGGGCTGGTGGTGCTCATGGGCCGTACGTCTCCCGGGAGTGTCGCAGGTGGTGCTGGGCGGGCCGGCTTACTTGACCGGCTCGAGGACGGTCCGTCCGCCGAGGTACGGCCGCAGCGCCTCGGGCACGACGACCGAGCCGTCGGCCTGCTGGTGGTTCTCCAGGATCGCCACGATGGTGCGCGGGACGGCGACCAGGGTGCCGTTCAGGGTGGCGAGCGGGCGGGTCTTGCCCTCCTCGCGCATCCGGATCGACAGCCGGCGGGCCTGGTACTCGGTGGTGTTGGAGGTCGAGGTGACCTCGCGGTACTTGCCCTGGGTGGGGATCCACGCCTCGATGTCGAACTTGCGCGCGGCCGAGGCGCCGAGGTCGCCGGAGGCGACGTCGATCACCCGGTACGGCAGCTCCAGCGCGTTGAGGAAGTCCTTCTCCCACTGGAGCAGGCGCCGGTGCTCGTTCTCCGCGTCCTCGGGAGTGGTGTAGACGAACATCTCCACCTTCTCGAACTGGTGGACGCGGATGATGCCGCGGGTGTCCTTGCCGTAGGTGCCGGCCTCGCGGCGGAAGCAGGACGAGTAGCCGGCGTAGCGCAGCGGCAGCTTGTCGGCGTCGAGGATCTCGTCCATGTGGTACGCCGCGAGCGGGACCTCGCTGGTGCCGACCAGGTACCGGTCGTCCTCGGCGAGGTGGTACACGTTCTCGGCGGCCTGGCCGAGGAAGCCGGTGCCGTCCATGGCGGCCGGGCGGACCAGGGTCGGGGTGATCATCGGGATGAAGCCGGCCGCGGTGGCCTGGGCGATCGCCATGTTGACCAGGGCGAGCTCCAGCAGCGCGCCGACGCCGGTCAGGTAGTAGGAGCGGGCACCGGCGACCTTGGCGCCGCGCTCGGTGTCGATCGCGCCGAGGATCTGGCCGAGCTCGACGTGGTCGCGGGGCTCGAAGCCCTCGGCGGCGAAGTCGCGCGGGGTGCCGATCTCCTCGAGGGTGACGAAGTCCTCCTCGCCGCCGACCGGGGCGGCCGGGTCGATGAGGTTCGCCAGGGAGCGGAGCAGGCGGTCGGCCTCCTCCTTGGCCGCTCCCTGCTCGGCGTCGGCGGCCTTGACCTCGGCGGCCAGGTCCTTGGTGCGCTGGAGCAGGGCGGCCTTCTCGTCGCCCTTGGCCTGGGCGACCTGCTTGCCGAGCACCCGCTGCTCGCTGCGCAGTTCGTCGAAGCGGCTGCCCGAGGACCGGCGCCGCTCATCGGCGGAGAGGAGGGCGTCGACCAGGTCGACGTCCTCGCCACGGACGCGCTGCGAGGCGCGCACTCGGTCAGGGTCCTCACGGAGCAGGCGAAGGTCAATCACAGGCCCAAGCGTACCGGGAGACCGTTCCTCCACCGGTACGGCTTTTTCCCTGGGGATAACTCGTCCGTGCCTGTGGATAACTCCTGTGGGGAACTTCCCGCCGCCGGGTTATCCACAGGCCGGGCCCCGGGCCTGTGGATCAAAGGGGAGGATTGCCTTCCGCGTGAACGAACCAGGGAATTGAGGTTTCAAACCTCAATCAACCTTCTCGGGTGAGGGAATTGAAGCACTCGGACGGGTGATTTGCTGGCAACCGGGTGACTCTGGTCCGATTGGTCATCTCTGCGACGCAAACCGATGGTCCGACCGGGTCTGGGCAATGGCTATACCGGTTTGTCGACTCGTCCCCAGGCCTGTGGATAACTCCGGGCTGTGGACAGCGGGGAGCCCTGTGGACAGCGGTCTCCGGCCCCGACGGCCCCTGTGGACGACGGTGCGGTCACCCGCCCGGGCCGCCCGGGCCGGGCGAAAACAGTCGGAAAAGTCCGGAAGGACTCGAGGAGAAGCTCAGATGTCCCCGCGGCCGTCGAGCGCGCGGGAGAGCCAGTCCGCCGCCGAGGTGAAATCCCCGTCCGAGGTCCCCGGTCGGCGGTGGGTGGACTCCTGCCGGTCGGCGCGCGGATAGGAGCCGAGGTACCGCACCTGCGGGCAGATCCGCTTGAGCCCCATCATCGCCTCGCCGACCCGGCGCTCGGACAGGTGGCCCTCGCAGTCGATCAGGAAGCAGTAGCTGCCCATGCCCTCGCCGGTCGGGCGGGACTCGATCCGCATCAGGTTGACCCCGCGCACCGCGAACTCCTGGAGCAGTTCCAGCAGCGCGCCCGGGTGGTCGTCCGGCAGCCAGACCACCATCGAGGTCTTGTCCGCGCCCGTCGGCGAGGAGACCCGCCCCGGGCGGCCGACCAGGACGAACCGGGTGGCCGCGCTCTTCGCGTCCGCGATCTCCTTGACCAGCGGCTCCAGCCCGTAGATCGGCGCCGCGAACTCGCCCGCGAACGCGCCGTCGTAGCGGCCCTCGGCGACCAGCCGGGCGCCGTCCGCGTTGGAGGCCGCCGACTCCCAGTCCGCCTCCGGCAGGTTGGCCGCCAGCCAGCGCCGCACCTGCGGCTGGGCCACCGGGTGGCTGGTCACCGTCTTGATCCCGGACAGCTCGGTGCCCGGCCGCACCAGCAGCGCGAAGGTGATCGGCAGCAGCACCTCACGGTAGATCATCAGCGGTGTGCCGGAGGCGAGTTCGTCGTTGGTCGCGGTGACCGCGCCCTCCACCGAGTTCTCGATCGGGACGAACGCCCCGGCCGCCTCCCCGCCGCGCACCGCGTCCAGCGCCAGCGCCACCGAGGACAGCGGCACCAGCTCCCGGGTCGCCGCCTCGGGCAGGGTGTGCAGGGCCGCCTCGGTGAACGTGCCGGCCGGTCCGAGGTAGGTGTAGCGGGTGGCCGACATGACGCCTCCGTGGGGTTCCGGGGTACTGCGCGGGCAGGGTGTGCCGAAGCAGTCACCCTAACGATTCAACGGCCCCGGCGGCCAAGCGTTCCAGTGGCCGGGACCGCGGCGGTGGATCCCGGGGGTCCGCCGTCGGACCCCCGGGGAACCGTCCGGGGAACTACCCCTCCAGCAGCTGCCGGCCGAGGTAGCCGCCGGGCGGCGCGCCCGGCGGCAGCGCGTACAGGCCGCTCGCCTCGTGCCGCAGGAAGCGGGAGAGGCCGTCGCCCCGGGAGAGCTTGCGCTGCACGGGGGTGAAGCCCTTGCCCGGGTCGTTCTGGAAGGCGAGGAAGAGCAGCCCGGCGTCCGGTGAGCCGTCCGGCAGCAGCCCGTCGTGGTACGAGAAGCCGCGCCGCAGCATCGCCGCCCCGCCGTTGGCCGCCGGGGCGGCGACCCGGATGTGCGCGTCGGCGGGGATCGCCAGGGTGCCGTCCGGGCCCTGCGCTGCGAGGTCGACCGGGGAGCGCTCGCCGGCCCCGGCGGGCGCGCCGAGCGGGGCGCCGTCCGACTTGCGCCGCCCGATCACCCGTTCCTGCCGGTCCACCGGCAGCGCCTCCCAGTTGTCCAGCAGCATCCGGATCCGCCGGAACACCAGGTACGAGCCGCCGGCCAGCCAGGCCGGCTGGTCGCCACCGGCGGCGCAGAACACCTTGGCGGCGAAGCCGTCCTCGTCCGGCCGGGGGTTGTTGGTGCCGTCGATCTGGCCCATCAGGTTGCGCCCGGTCACCGGTTGGGCGGCGGCGCCGGGGGTGCGGGCGAAGCCGGCCGACTGCCAGCGCAGCGCCGCCGTACCGGCCGCCAGCCGCTGGAGCACCCGCAGGGCGTGCACCGCGACCAGGGCGTCGTCCGCGCCGATCTGGACGAACAGGTCGCCGTCGCCGCGGGCCGGGTCGAGCGCGTCGCCGGGGAAGGCGGGCAGCGGTGCGAGCCCGGGCGGGCGGCGGTCGGCCAGCCCGGCCTTGTCGAACAGCGTGGCGCCGAAGCCGACCGTGACGGTGAGCGAGCAGGGTCCGGCGTCCAGCGCGACCTGGTTGTCGAACTCCTCGGACGGCTCCCCGGCGGTCAGCCGGTCGGCCGCCTTCGTCCAGCGCTGGAGCAGGGTGCGCAGCCCGTCCCGGCCGACGCCCTCGGCCAGGTCGAAGGCGGCCAGCTGGACCCTGGCCTGCGGCGGGTCGGTGATCCCGGCCTGGTGCTCGCCGCGGAACGGCACCCGGGCCGCGCCCAGCGCGCCGCCCGGGCCGGCCGCGGCCCGGCCGCTCCGGTCGGGACGGTCGTAGGCGACCGCCCCGGCGACGCCCGCGCCGGCCCCGACCAGCAGCCCGGCCCCGGCGGTGCCGAGCAGCGCCCGCCGGGTGAAGCCCGCGGGCCCCGCCGAAGCGTGGTCCGCCGGGCCGTGGTCCGCCGGGTTGCGGCCCGTCGAAGCGTGCTCCGTCGACATGTCGGTCACCCCGCTCACCCGATCTTGAACTGCTGGGTCGGGGTGGTCTGGTCGATGTCGGAGGAGCGGATCTGCACCGACACCACCCAGGTGCCCGCCAGCGGCAGCTGCGCGGTGCCGCTCCAGCGGCCGGTGCCCTCCGGGGTGAGCGCGACCGGCAGCGGGCCGAGGTCGCGGTCCGGCAGGGTGAAGGCGAGCTCCACCTCGGGGACGTCCACCGGCTGCCCGTCCGCGCCGTCCAGCGCGAGCTTCACCTCGTTCGGCCCGGTCCGGGCCGGGTTGAGGGTGACGGTCGCGGTGCCCTTGGCGTTCGGCGTCCGGCCCTTGGTGTCGTACGGGAGCTTGAGGTCGACGGTGCGGCCCGGCTCGGTCTGCGGCGCCGCGGCGGCCCCGTCGGCGGCCGGAGCGGCGGCCGCACCGGCCTTGACCTCGCCCGCCACCCGCCCGGGCGGGGAGTTGGTGAGCATCGTGGTGACCACCAGCACCGCCACCGCGACCAGCGCCTCGACCAGCACCGAGCGGCGCAGCCCGGCCCGGGTCGGGGTCAGCCCGCGGTCGCGTCCGGCGCTCCGCAGCGCGGCCCGCTGGCGCTCCAGCTGCGCCTGCCGGGCCGGGTCCTCGCTGTGCGCCGCCACGGCGACCGGCTCCGGCAGCTCGGCCGGTGCGACCTCGACCGCCTCGGCCGGGGCCGAGCGCAGCCTGGCCAGCCAGGAGCGGGAGATCCAGGCGACACCCAGCATCGCGGCCACGCAGCCGCTCTTCACCAGCAGCAGCCGCCCGTACTCGGTGCCGGTCAGCGCGCCCCAGCTGCCCAGGCCCCGCCAGGACTGGTAGATCCCGGTCCCGGCCAGGACGGCCACCGAGCCGAAGGCGATCTTCGAGAAGCGGTCCACCACCTCGGCGCCGACGCCCTCGCGCAGCGCGACCAGCAGCGCGGCCAGCCCGCCCAGCCAGAGCGCCATCGCGATCAGGTGCAGGATGCCGAGCGGCAGCGCCAGCCAGACCTGGATGCCCACCGAGGCGTGGTCGGCGCCGACCCAGGTCGCCGAGAGGGCGACGGCCAGCACCAGTCCGGCCACGCCGAGGCCGAGCCGGGCCTCGCGCTGCGGCCGTTCGGCGGCCCGCCGCTCCAGCTCGCGCAGCTCGGCGGCCTCGGCGTCGTCCTCGGCGGCCGCGCCGCGCGCGAGGTCGTCGGTGCCGGCCTCCTCCTCGTCCCGCGGCTTCGGCACGACCGGCCGCGGCGGCTGCCCCAGCTGCCCGACCAGCAGCGACAGGAACACCCCGCCCGCCGCGAGCAGCAGCAGCCGGGCGGCCAGCGCGGTGCCGATCCGCTCGTCCAGCGTGGCGCGCACCAGCGACAGGTCGAAGGCCTGCCCGATCCCGGAGCCGCGCTCGTACGGGCCGCGCAGCATCAGCACCGCGACGGTGGAGACCAGCAGCGCCGTCCAGCCCGTCATCAGCAGCCGCTGCACCCGGCGCCGGGCGGTGCCGGCCGGCCAGCAGAGCAGCACGAAGGCGGCGACGCCGACCAGCAGCGCGAAGGCGGCGTACGCGACGGTGCGCCCGGTGCCGTACAGGGCGGCGACCAGGCCGTCGGCCTCGGCGCCCTGGAGCGCGGTGGCCGACACCGAGGTGTCCGAGGGCGCGCCGATGGAGAAGGTGAACGCCCCTCCGACCGGGTGGGAGTCGTCCGAGACGGCCCGCCAGGCCACCGTGTAGGTGCCGTTGGCGAGTCCGTCGCGCAGCCCGACCCGGGCGGTGTTGCCCTTGCCGTCGGCGTGCGCCGGGTTGCCGGTGTCCACGGCCTTGCCGGCCGGGTCGAGCACCCGGACGGAGTCGCCGGAGAGCGAGACGGACTCGCTGAAGGTCAGCGTCACCGCCTGCGGGGCGGTGGCGACCACCGAGTTCTGCCGGGGGTCGGTGGAATCCAGGGTGGCGTGCGCGGAGGCCGGCCCGGCGCCCGCGAGCATCAGCGCGAGCAACGCGCCGAGCACTCCGAGCACCCCGGCGATCCGGCGGTGGGTGGCCTTCTCCAGGCCGGCCGACTGCATGGTGGCGGTCCCCTTAACTCTGGCCGGGGCGGTAGGTGAGCTCCTTGACCGGCACCTTGACCGAGATGGTGCCGGACTTGGCGAAGGTGAGGTCCAGCTCCAGCTCGTCGCCGAGGACCGGGGCCTTCTGCCACCCCATGATCATGAGGTGGTTGCCGCCCCGGGCGAGCTGCAGCGCGCCGTGCGCGGGGACGTCGAGGCTGTCCACCTGCTCCATGGTCGACGCGCTCGAGCGGTGCATGGTGACCGACTCGGCGGCCGGGCTGCTCACCTTGAGCAGCTGGTCCTGACCGCCGTCGTTGCGGACGGTCAGGTAGCCGGCCGCCATGCCGCCGGCCGGGGGGAGCGGGATGTAGGAGTCGGCGACGCTGAGCCTGGCCGGTCCGGCGGCGGCACCGTCCTGGCCGCCCGCGCCGCCGCCCGTCCCGCAGGCGGCCAGGATGGCGCCGCCGCCCAGGGCCGTGGCGACGACGGCGCCGAGCAGGGCGCTGCGGCGGAAGCGGCCGGTCCCGGTCTGCGCCGGGGTCACGCCGCGACCCCCTTGGCGAGCAGCGGCAGGTCGTGCTCGTAGGTCTTCTCCTCGGTGCCGCTCATGTAGAGCACGTGCGCCTTGTCGTCCGAGGGGAGGAAGGCCAGCACCTGCGCGCCGTGGGTGGAGGTGACCGTGCCGTCCGCGTTGACGACCGGGTCCTCGATCATGATGCCGAGCGACCTGGCGGCGGTCTTCACCTTGGCCAGGTCCCCGGTGAGGCCTATGAAGTCGCTGCCCATCGAGTCCAGCCAGGTGCGCAGCACCTGGGGGGTGTCGCGCTGCGGGTCGGTGGAGACGAAGACGACGTTGACCTTCTGCCGCTCCTCCGCGGGGAGCGCCTTCATCGCGACGCCGATGTCGCCCATGGTGGTCGGGCAGACGTCCGGGCAGCTGGTGTACCCGAAGAACAGCAGGGTGGCCTTGCCGTTGGTCTGCTGGCGCAGGTCGAAGGGCTGGCCGGCGGTGTCGGTCAGCTGGAGGTCCGGCTTCTCGAAGTTCTTGGCGAGCTTGGTGCCCTGGTACGGGGTGTCCTCCTTCTGCCGGGTGACCTTGGCGGCGGTGGAGCCGCCGCCGGAGGAGCCGCAGGCGGAGAGGGTCAGGGCGGCGGCCAGCGCGAGGGCGGCCGCGCCGGCCAGGCGGGTGGTGCGGGGCATGGGAGTTCCGATCGTGCGGGGTGGGCCACCGGTGGGGCCCGTACCCGTGGTCCGGGTACGGGCCCCGCCGGCGTGGGGTCAGGAGGCGGTGTTGCCGCTCTTGCGGCGCAGGCCGAGCACACCGACGGCGGTGCCGATCACACCGACGACGATGCCGACCACGCCCAGGGTGCGGGCGGTGGAGTCGCTGGACTTGGCGTCGCCGGCGGCGGCGGCCTGGTCGGAGCTGCCCCCGTGGGCGCCCGCGGCCGGGGAGGCGGTGACGCCGTGGCCGTCACCCTCGGCGGCCTTGGTGAGCTTCAGGACGGGCGCGGGCTTGGCCGGCTCGGGCTGGCCGTCCTTGGTCTCGTCGATCCAGCGGGCGATGTCGCCGTTGTCGTAGGTCTGGAGGGTCTTGAAGACCAGGTTGTCGGTGTCGGTCGGCAGCGGGCCGAGCGAGACCCGGAACTCCTGGAACTGGCCGGGGGCGATCTTGGTGCCGGCGTCGGCGGTCCAGGTGATCTTGGAGACGGCCTCGGTGACGTCGTTGCCGTGCACCTTGATCGGCTTGTCGAGCTTGGCCTTCTCGACCGCGGCGGTCCAGCCCGGCAGCGGCAGGGTCCGGACCGAGGCCAGCGGGTGGTCCAGCGGGAGGTTGACCTCCAGCTTCACCGTGCCCGCCGTGTCGCTCTCGTTCGGCACCCGGAAGTCGACGGCCGTGTAGCCGCCCTGGGCGGCCGCACCCGGGTTCACGGTGACGTGCGCGAAGGCGGGGCCGGCCAGCGCCACCACGGACGCGGCGGCGGTGAGGGCGACGGCGGCGAGACGGCGGGCGGGAAGGGAACGCATGATGCGGGTCTCCGATCGGAGCTCGGCGGCAGCCGGAACCGGCGACGGACGGGAGCCGTGCCGCGGGGGCCGCGGGGGTGGGGACGCGGGGGTGGAGCCTCGGGCCGCCCCCGTGGTCGGGGGAACGGCCGGACGGTACGCACGCCGGGCACCCGGGACGGCCGAGGGCCGCCAGGAAACGCCGGTCAGTACGCGAGGGCCCCGCACGGCGGGCCGCGCCGCACCACGCTGTGCCGCAGCACGGCACCCGCCGGGAGCGGGCTCTCCCCGCCCCGGGCACCGAACCGGCGGGCCGGGCCGGCCGTCCCGAACAGACCGCGCAGCAACGCGGCCACCAGCGCGAACGCCGTACGCAGCGGCGCCGCCCAGTGCTCCCGGGCGGCCGTGGCGGCCACCCGCAGCAGCTGCCACAGGGCCGCCTCGCCGCGCCGCAGCCACCAGCCCGCGACCAGCGCGGCGCCGAGGTGCCCGGCCAGCATCGACGGCGTCATGCCGAAGACCCCGGCCTGCCACCAGGGCGCGGCGGCGAACGCGTGCGGGTCCAGGCCCGCGGAGGAGACCAGCTGCTCCGGGGACGGGCTGCCCGGCAGGCCGAGCAGCGTGCCGGGGCGGGCCTCGTTGCAGATCAGCCGGCCGGCCACCTGCGGCACCGTCAGCGGACCGGAGCCCCCGTGGTGCATGCCGGCCATGGAGCCGCCGAAACCGTTGAAACCGTGGAAGAGGCAGTGCAGTCCGAGCTGCCCGGCACCGAGCGCCCCGGCGATGGCCGCCAGCGAACGCTCCCGCCCGCCGCAGACCACCGCGAACGCCAGCACCGCGGCGAAGCCCAGCGCCAGCGCGGTCGGCGGCACGTTCCCGCCACCCGCCAGGGCGTGCCCGGCGGCGGCTATCAGGGTGCACACCAGCGCGAACGGGACCGCCCGGGCAAGCCGCAGGTCCCAGGCGGCGGACCCCACCGGCTGGGCCGGTCCGGGGGCGCCCGGGAGCGGGGCGGCGGCGAGGGCAGTCATGGCCGGGCCATCCTCTCATTGCGTACGCCGCCGACACGGGCAGGGTGGGAAATCCCTACGAATGCCCCTTTCGGCGGCGCGTGCGAGGGGGCGTACGTGTCGCCCGGCACAGACCCCGGCCCCCGGTCCATCCGCCGAACGGGCGGTAGCGGCCCCCGGGCACGGTTCGCCGGGGAATCGCCCGGAGATACCTAGTTGTATGTGGAGCCGCAGCCAGGAGGGACCTCCCGTGGACATCTGGTGGACTCTGCACCTCAAGCGCGACCCGGCCAGCGTTCCGCTGGCCCGGCGCATCCTGCTCGGTGCGATGGCGACCGCGGGCGTCGACCCGCAGATCGCGGACGACCTCGGCGTCGCCCTCACCGAGGCCTGCGCCAACGCCGTCGAGCACGGCGCCACCGGGCGGCCCGACGACGGCTTCCAGGTCACCGCCTCGATCTGCGGCGACCGGCTGCGGATCGAGGTCACCGACTCGGGGCCCGGCCTGCCGGCCCCCGCCCCCGCCGGGGCCGCTGCCGCCGTCCGCCGCACCCCCGCCCCGGACCAGGCCCGTCCGGCGGTGGCCGGCCGGGCGCCCCGCCGCACCCGCCGCGGCCGCGCCACCGTCCCGGCCCGCGTCCTCGCCGCCTACGGCCCCCGCCGCGACGGCCACCCGTACGACACCCACGTCCTGCCCTGTCGCCCCAGCGTCCCCACCCTGCGCCCGGTCGACCTGGACACCCTCCCGGACCTCACCGCCGAGTCCGGCCGGGGCCTCTTCCTCATCCACGCCCTCACCGACCACGTCCAGCTGCGCAACCACCCGCTGCGCGGGGCGATCGTCAGCTTCGACAAGATCCTCAAGTGGCAGGACGACGCGCTGCTGCGGGCGGCTTCGTAGGGCGGGCTTCGTTGTAGGGGACGGCGGGGGAGCCGGGGTCGGTCAGTGGCGCAGGGCTTCGGCCGGTTCGACGGCGGCGGCCCGGAGGGCCGGGTAGAGGCCGGCCAGTAGGCCCACCAGGCTGCCGGCCAGCGGTGCGGGCAGGACCGTCCAGGGCTGGAGCAGGGCGGTCCAGTCGCGGGCCAGCGCGACCAGCACCACGACGGCGACGCCGATCGCGGTGCCGATCAGCCCGCCGAGGGTGCCGAGCACGGTGGACTCGGTGAGGAACTGGGCCGCGATGTGCCGGGGCCGGGCGCCCAGGGCGCGCCGCAGGCCGATCTCGCCGGTGCGCTCCAGGACGGCGACCAGCGTGGTGTTGGCGATGCCGACCGCGCCGATCACCAGGCAGATGGCGGCCAGCAGCAGGAACAGCCCGGTGAGGTCGGTGGAGACGGAGTCCCGCAGGGTGTGCGGGTCGGGCGGGGCGAGGGCCTCGAAGTCCCTGGGGGCCTCCGGGCGCAGGGCGGTCGGGGCCTGGGAGGCGACCAGGGCGGCCGCGCCGGTCCGGGTGCGGACCACCATCCGGGCCCGGCCGTTCTCCCCGGGCGGCGGGTTGCCCCAGAGCGTCCGAGCGGTGGTGGTGGGCACCATGACGTCGAGCGCGGTCTCGGGCAGTCGGGCGCTGCCGTCGATGATGCCGATGACGGTGAAGCCGACGCCGTTGACGAACACCGCGGGGTGGGCGTCGAGGCGGCTGATGCCGAGCCGTCCGGCGGCGGCCGAGCCCAGGACCGCGACGCGCAGGCCGCGTTCGCTGTGGAAGGCGTTGTAGACGGTGCCGGCGGAGACCCGGGCCTCGATCGCGTCGAAGCCGCCGGGGGAGAGCGCCAGGACGTTGAGCCCGGCGCCGGAGCCGGTGCCGGGCACCGGGGAGGTGGAGATCTTCGGCTCGGTCAGCGGCGCGCTCCAGTAGACCCCGGCCGCGACCGCGCCGTTGAGCCGGCCCACCCGGCGGTCGGCGTCCTCGGGGAAGTCCATGGCGGCCCGGTGCTGGCCGTTGCCGAGGACCACCTCCGCTCCGCGGCCGACCAGGGTGACCGTGGTGTTCTGCAGGGCCGAGAAGCGCTTGCCGATCTGGCCGGTGGCGCTGGAGGTGAGCCCGAGGACGGCGACGAAGGCGCCGACGCCGAGGACGGTGCCCAGCAGGGTGAGCACCGACCGGCCGGGCCGCTGCACCATGCCGGACAGCGCCTCGCTCAGCAGGTCGGTCAACCCGAGCCGGGAGAGCGGGACTTCGGTGGACGTGGCGCGCCTCCTCACCGTTCGACCGCCGCCCCGGTCGCGCTCAGCCGGCCGTCCCGGATGGTGATGGTCCGCCGGGCCCGTTCGGCGACCTCGCGGTCATGGGTGATGACCAGCAGGGTCAGGCCGCTCCCGTGCAGTTCCTCGAACAGCTCCATGACCCGCAGGGCCGTCGCCGAGTCGAGGTTCCCGGTCGGCTCGTCGCACAGCAGGAGCGACGGCCGGTTCACCAACGCCCTTGCCACCGCGACGCGTTGGCGTTCGCCGCCGGACATCCTGGAGGGCAGGGCCTCGGCCCGGTGGCCGAGGCCGACCTGGTCCAGGACCCGTCGGGCGGCGTCGGCCCGGCCCGCCCTGGCCGATCCGTTGTAGACCTGGGCGAGCATCACGTTCTCCAGTGCGGTCCGGTACGGCAGCAGGTGGAAGGACTGGAAGACGAAGCCGATCCGGCGCCCGCGGAGCGCGGTGCGGCGGGCCTCGGAGAGCGCGCCGGTGTCGATGCCGTCGAGTTCGTACGTGCCGCCGCTGGGCCGGTCGAGCAGGCCGAGCAGGTTGAGGAAGGTCGACTTGCCGGAGCCCGAGGGGCCGATCACGGCGGCATACTCGCCGCGGGCGACCTCCAGGTCGAGGGGGTGCAGGGCGGTGACCGGCGGTGGGCCGGGGAAGGTGCGGAACGCTCCGCGCAGCCGGATCACCGGGGTGTCGCGGTCGGCTCCGGCGCGGTCTGTCCCGGCCCCGCTCACCGGCCGACCACGACCTGCTCGCCGGGCTTGAGCTCGGCCCCGGCGGCGGGCTTGACCTCGACGAAGCCGTCCGCGGCGACGCCCGCCGTCACCTCCACGGTGCGCCGGGTGCCGTCGGTGCCCGCGACGGACACCGAGGTCCGGCCGTCGACGCCCGAGCTGATGGCCGAGGAGGGTACGGCGAGCACCTCGCCCTGGGTGGAGGCGGCGACCACGGTGATCCGGACGTCCTGGCCCTCCAGGGCCGGGTCCCAGGGGGCGTCGGGGGTGACGACGAGCGGGACGTAGGGGTCGGTGCCGGCGCCCGGGGCCGCCGGTGCCGCGCTGGCGGCGCCGCCCCCGCCGCCACCGGGGCTTCCCGGGGTGACGAGCGCGCCCACCGAGCCGACCTTGGCGGCGAGTTGGATGCCCGTGGTCTCGGACAGCACGGTGACGTCCATGCCGGGCTTGACCAGCGGGGCGTCGCCGGGGAGCAGGTGGCCGGTCAGGTTGAGGCCGCCGGCGGTAAGGGTGAGGACCGGGGCCGTCACCTTGTCGCCGACCCTGGCGCCGACGGCGCCCACCCGGGCCGGCAGTGCGGGCAGGAAGACCACCTCGGCGGCGGGCAGTTGGGGGCCGTCCTTGGCCTGGGCGCGGGCCAGGTCCTGTTGCTTGGCGGTGAGATCGGCGCGGGCCCGGGCGAGCGCGGCGGCACCCCCGGAACCGGCGCCACCGGAACCGGCGCCACCGGAACCGGCACCTCCGGCGGGTGCGCCGGTCCCGGTGGCTCCCGGGGCCGGTGCGCCGTTCTTGCCGGCCGCCGGGGCCGTGGTGGCCGGAGTGGCCGCCGCGGTCGGCTCGCCGCCGCCGCGGGCGGGCTGGCTCTCCAGGTCCCGAACGGCCTGTTTGGCCTGGTCCACGGCCTGCTGGGCGGTCCGGACAGCGGTGGCGGTCTGGTCGCCGGTGGTGGCCGCGGGGTAGCCGAGCTTCTGGTAGAGCCTGGCCACGGCGGCCTTGGTGGCGGCCCCGAAGTACCCCTTGTCGTCGCCGCCCGGGTAGTACCCCATGTCCCGGAGCACGTCCTGCAGTTGGCCGATGTCGCCGCCGGACTCGCCCGGTGCCATGTCGCGGTAGGCGGGTGTCGAGCCGGGCAGGGCGATCACCGGCCGTCCGGACACCTCGGCCAGCACCTGCCCGGAGTCCACCGCGTCCCCGCTGTTGACCTTCAGCGCCGTCACGATCGGGGTGCCGCCGCCCGGGCCGCCGGCGCTGGCCGAGACCGCGCCCGGCTGCACCGGGAAGGACTGGCCGGCCGTGAACACCCCGCGCAGGACGGTGGTGTTGGAGAGCACCCGCTGCACCACTGGTGCCGTGAGCACCGAGGCGGGCGGCGCCTTGGCGTCGGCGGCGGCCTGCTCCGGCGAGCGGATCAGGGTGGCGGCCCACATCCCGCCCCCGGCGGTGACCGCCGCGACCAGGGCGATCACGACGATCAGCCGCCGCCGTCGACGCGGGGTGGACCCGGCCGGGGTGGCGGGTTCCGCTGCGGTGGCCTCGGGCTCGGGTGTTTCCACGGCTTCCATTTCCGGTACGTCTTCCGGTGCTTCGCGCTCGGACGGGGGTCAGCTGCTGCGGGGCGGGGCGGCGGTGCCCCCGGGGCACGGCAGCGGGTTCTGGATGTCCGTGACCTTCCACACCCCGTCGATCAGACGCATCGTCATGATGCTGAGCTGCTCGGGTCGTCGGCCGACCTGGCTGATCTCCTGGCCGGTGCCCGCGTCCACGATCCGCCAGGCGTTCAGGTCGACGCAGTCGTACAGCCGGCGGGCCTCCCCGTCGGTCCGCACGCCGAGCAGCCGGTGCTTCACCTCGCCGCTCATGTGCTGCCCCTCCTGGCGCAGTTGGTCCACCGAGGCGCGCAGGATGGAGAGGTTGGGCTCGTCGGCGTGGGCGTCCAGCGGCGCGGCGGCGACGTCGCCGGCCCGGGCGACCTTCGTCCACTCGTCCCAGTAGGCGAGGTACGGCTGCCGCAGGTCGTCCCCGACCGCGGTCAGCCGCTCGCCGTTCGGGCCGGTGGCGGTGGTGCGGTCCGGGGCGGCCGAGGAGGTGCTGGAGCAGCCCGCGGCGGCCAGGACGGCGGCGCAGGCCAGGGCGGCGGCGGCCGTCCGCGCCGGGCGGCCGGGCCGGGCGCGGCTCACTGGCCGTGCTCCCGCAGCACCGTCGCCGCCTGGTCGAGCTGGGACTGGATGGCGGCGCGGTAGGCCTTCAGCTCGTTGTCGTGCTGCTCGATCAGCTGCTTCTGGATGGCGCTCTGGACGCCGAAGGCGATGCCGGAGAGGTTGGTCTGCCGGGTGCAGGCGACGTCGGCCTTGGCGGTGTCGATCTCCCGCTGGGTCACCGTGGGGCCCCAGGACTCGGTGCTGAGGCTCTCGGGGTTGCCGTAGGCGTAGCCCCGCTGCTTCATGCAGGACGCCCATTCGGTGGTGGCGGCGACCACCCGGGCGTCCGCCTTGGTGCGGTTCATCGACTGGCCGGTGAGGTCCCCGTAGACGTCGGCGGCGGGCGGCTTGTCGCCCTTGAGCTTGCGGTCGGCCTCGCCGGTGCAGCCGCCGGGCGGGGTGCTGCCGCCGGCCGGTTCGCCGCCGGTGGGGGACTTCAGCCCGGACAGCGCGGTGAACTCGGCGGGGTTCATCGGACTGCCGCTGCCGACCTTGGCTCCTCCGGCGGTGCCGGGCTGGTGGAACCCGTACTGGGCGGCCTGCGCCTCGTTGAGGAACCCGTACGGCGTGGGCATGTCGTCCTTGCCGGCCTTGGTGAGGTCGGCGTTGTTCGGCTGCCAGGAGGCGAAGCCGAGCCGCTTCATGCAGTCCTGGGTGAGCAGGCCCTGGGCCTTCGCGATGCCGGTCAGTTCCTGGGGGCTCGCCGCGAAGGCCCGCAGCGGGAGCTGCTGGGTGTCGGCCACGGTCGTCGGGGTGGGCGTCGCGGTCAGGGCGGGCGCGGCGGCCTGGCCGCCGGATCCGCCGGTGGCCGGGGCAGCGCTCCCGCCGGAGGAGCAGCCGGTGAGCAGGGCGAGCCCTGCGGCGGCGACGACCAGGGCGGTGCGGCGGTGGGACCTCACGAGTGGACCTCATCGGGTGGGCGGGCCGGTAGTCTCGGGCGGAGCCCTCTTCGCCCCATTAGCGGTGGGGCGAAGAGGGCCGTGGTGCGGTGGAGCGGATCAGCACTTGGTCCACTGGTTCGAGAGGGCACCGGAGATGTAGTCCTCGAAGGTGTAGCCCCAGACGCCGGTGGCCCGGTCGGTGTTGCTGTCCCAGGCGGTGTAGCCGTTGACGGTCGAGCCGTTGGTGTAGCACCAGTCGTTGGTGCCGTGGCCCGGGTAGCCGATGCCGTTGATGGAGGAGTTGGTGTACGGGCCGCTGCGGATGTTGGCGGCGGTGGTGTAGTCGCTGACGTAGAGGGCGTTGGCGGCCCCGGTGCCGAGGGTCAGCGCGGCGACGGCGGCGGCCGCCACGGTGGCCACGCGGCCCATGCGGTTCTTGAGCATGGTGAGTCCCATCTCTCTTGGTGCGGAGGGTAGTTGCCGATGCCCCGAGTGGGGCCAGGACATCTCAGCACCGGGCCGGACGGTCCACCAGTGTCCTCAGGTACAGTCCTCCAGCCGGAACAGCAGGGCCGCCTGGGCCAGTTGGATGCGCGAGCACACGCCGAGCTGCTCGAACAGGGCGGCGGTGTGCGCCTTGACGGTCCGCTCCTCGATCCGCAGTTCGGCGGCGATCTCCTGGTTGGACAGGTCGGTTCCGATGAGTTCGAGGACTTGGGCGCGGCGCTGGGAGAGCCCCCTGACCCGGTCGGCCGCCGCGCGCATTCTCGAAAGATGATCGATCGTCAAAAGCTGTGCATCGCCCATCGGTTCCCCCCGTAGCCGAGTGTGGAGCGTACGCACGACAAGTCTCGGCCGGGCGGTAGGCCCAGTCAACGTGGCTGTTACGGAGAGAGACGCTCCGGATGTCCGCGGTGAGCCGGCCGGGGGCGGGCCGTACGGGCCGCCGACCGGCGGTTCCGCTCCGGTTGCCGGGAGCGCGCGGCGGTCGGACGATGGGGGCATGATGCACCAGATGCGGGCCGAGTACGGCGCCGGCGGCGAGGCCGGCGGGGTGCGGCTGTGGCACATGGTCCGGGGCGAGGAGAGTGTGGCGATGTGCGGCCGCGAGCTCGACCCGGCCGCGCGGGTGCGGGAGGCGGTGGACTGGGGGAAGACCCCGGAGCTGTGCTGCCACACCTGCGGGGCGTACTTCCTGCGCGAGGCGCCGTACCTGGCGGCCGAGCACCCGTAAACGGCGCTACCGTGCTCGGCATGGAGGAATCCCTCGTCCGGCCGTCGCCGTTGACCGATGAGGCCGCCGGGCTGCGCGCCGGTGTGCCGGAACTCCCCGAGTACGTGGACCGGTTGTGCGCGCTGGTCGAGCGGGTGGACCCGCTGATCCACGCGTTCGTGCCGGAGCCCGGGCGGTACGACCGGCTGCGGTCGCGGGCGCGCGAGCTGGCCGCGCGGTACCCGGAGCCCGACCGGCGGCCGCCGCTGTACGGGGTGGCGGTGGGCGTCAAGGACATCGTGCACGTGGACGGGCTGCCCACGCACGGCGGTTCGGCGCTGCCGCCCGGGGTGCTGGCCGGGCCGCAGGCCGTGGTGGTGGACCGGCTGCTGGCGGCGGGGGCGATGGTCGCGGGCAAGACGGTGACCGCCGAGTTCGCCGCGAGCGCCCCCGGTCCGACCCGCAACCCGCACCGTCCGGGGCACACCCCGGGCGGCTCCAGCAGCGGTTCGGCGGCGGCGGTCGCGGCCGGGCTGGTGCCGCTGGCGATCGGCACCCAGACGGTCGGCTCGGTGATCCGCCCGGCCGCGTACTGCGGGGTGGTGGGCTTCCGGCCGACGTACGGGCGGATCCCGATCGCGGGGGTGATCCCGAACGCGCCGAGCCTCGACACCCTGGGGACCTTCACCGCCGACCTGGCGGGCGCGGCCCTGGCGGCCCCGCTGCTCTGCGACGACTGGCGGGGCGACGGCCGGCTTCCCTCCCCGGACCGGATCGGCGCCGGGGAGGTCCGACCACCCGTGCTCGGGGTGCCGGACGGGACGTACCTGGAGTGCACCGAGCCGGCCGCGCTGCGCGCCTTCGAGGAGCAGCTGGCCCGGCTGGCGCGGGCCGGGCTCACGGTGCGCCGGGTCGAGCTGTTCCCGGACTTCGCCGAGGTCGTCCGGCAGCTGCAGACGGTCAACCGCTTCGAGCTGGCCCGCGGCCACGCCGACTGGTTCGCCCGCTTCGGCGGGCTCTACCGGCCGGAGACGGCGGCGGGCATCCGGGTCGGCCGGGGCGTCGCGGCCGAGGACCGGGAGGCCGCCCTGCGGTTCCGGGAGCGGCTGCGCGAGCGGGTGGCCGCGGCGGGCGCGGCGGCCGGGGTGGACCTGTGGCTGGCGCCCTCGGCGACCGGCGGGGCGCCGGAGGGCCTGCACAGCACGGGGGACGCGGTGATGTCGCTGCCGTGGAGCTTCCTCGGGCGCCCGGCGCTGAGCCTGCCGGCCGGGCGGACCGGGGACGGGCTGCCGCTGGGCCTCCAGGTGGTCGGCGCGCCCGGCGGGGACGAGCTTCTTCTGGCCCAAGCAGCCTTCGTTGAAAGGGTGCTGACGGAGCGTTAGGCGAGCGTCGGGTCGGCCGGGTCGGCGGCCTCGGCGCGCAGCAGGCGCAGCAGCAGGCGGCCGGCCCGCTCGTACGGGGTGTCCTCGTCGTGCAGCACGGCCTGGGAGTTGGCCGTCTCCAGGACGGCGATCAGGGCGAAGGCGAGGTCCCCGAGGTCGGTGTCGGGGCGCAGGGCGCCGGCCGCCCGGGCGGCGGCGAGGGTCTCGACGACGGTGTCGGACCACTCCCGGGCGCAGCCGGCCAGGGCGTCCCGGACGGCGCCGGGGCGGGCGTCGAACTCGGCGGTGACCTCGTAGAAGAAGCAGCCGCCGGGGAACACCCGGGCGCGGGAGTAGGCCAGCCAGCTCTCGCAGAGGGCACGGGCCCTGGCGAGGCCGGGCGGGGTGTCGGCGACCGGGGCGACGACGGCGTCGGCGAAGATCCGGCGGGCGGCGCGGACGGTGGCCAGCTGCAGCTCCTCCTTGGAGCCGAAGCCGGCGAAGACGCCGCTCTTGCTGAGCCCGAGGTCGGTGGCGAGGCGGCCGATGGAGAGCGCGTCCAGGCCTTCGACGGAGGCGATCCCGACGGCGCGGCGCAGCACCGCGCGGCGGGTCTCCTCGCCGCGCAGGACCCGTCCGTCCGTGGTCGTTCCGGCCATCGTCCGCGCCCCTGTTCTGCTCGTCTGTTCCGCTCGCCCTGCGTGCCGCCCAGGGTAGTGGGTGCACCGGGGCGGCCTCGGAGAACCCTAAAACTGCACGAACGGTCGTGCTAATATCTCGCCGCGAACGAGGCAGGACAAGGAGCGCGAGAGCAGGGAGACCCGATGGACCCGACCCGCGGACTGATCCGTACGACCCTCAACCCCACCGCCCGGATCGCCCCCGGCCTGGCCGGGCGGGCCGCCTTCGAGCTGTTCACGCACCCGGTCCGGCGCAGCCGGGTGCGCGCGTCGGAGCGGGAGGTGCACGGGCGGGCGGCCACCGAGCGGCTCGCCGTGAACGGCAAGGCGGTGGTCGGCTACCGCTGGGGCAGCGGCGAGCGGCCGGTCCTGCTGCTGCACGGCTGGCGCTCCCGGGCCTCCCGGTTCGCCCCGTACGTGCCCCGGCTGCGGGCGCTCGGGCTGAGCGTCGTCGCCTTCGACGCGCCGGGCCACGGCGACTCCGGCGGCCGGACCACCGGCGTGCCGGAGTACCGCGAGCTCGCGCTGAGCCTCCAGGAGCGGTACGGGCCGTTCGAGGCCGTGCTGGCGCACTCGCTGGGCGTCTGCGCGGCCTTCGGGGCGCTGGCCGACGGCCTGCGGGCGGGCCGGCTGGCGGCCGTCTCCGGGGTGTCCCGGGTGGGCTTCTTCCCGGCCGCCTTCTGTGCCGGGCTCGGGTTGGACGCCGAGGTCGAGCGGGCGCTGCGGGAGCGGATCGAGCGGGAGCTGTTCGGCGGGGACGCCGGGGGCTGGGAGCGCTTCGACGCGGCCCGCCGGGTCGGGGCGGTCGACGGGCCGGTCCTGGTCGTGCACGACGAGGGCGACACCGTCGTCCCGCCGAGCGAGGCGTACCGGCTGCGCGAGGCGTACGGGGAGCGGCTGGAGCTGACCATCACTCAGGGCCTGGGCCACAGCAGGATTATCGCGGAGCCGGCCGTTGTTGATCAGGTGATCGGATTCATCTCTGCCGGCCGGGAGGTCGCTGTCGTATGAGGATCGTCGAACTGCACGCACAGGCCATGGAGTTGGCCGTCCAGGTGGTGGACGGCCTACGGCCGGACCAGCTCGACCTGCCCACCCCCTGCGCGGGGTGGACGCTGCGCAAGCTGCTGGAGCACTGCGTCGGCCAGCACCAGGGCTTCGCCGCGGCCGCCCGCGGCGCCGGGCCGGACCTGGCGCTGTTCGCGGACGCCCCGCTCGGCGCCGACCCGGCGGGCGCCTTCCGGCGCACCGGGACCGACCTCACCGAGGCCTTCCGGGAGGCGGCCACCGCGGACCGGCCGATCTGGCTGGCCGAGATCCGCGACGGCGGCCCCTTCCCGCTCACCCAGGCGGTGGGCTTCCACCTGCTGGACACCCTGGTGCACGGCTGGGACGTCGCCGCCGCGCTCGGCACCCAGGCCGCGCTGGTCGCCGCGGTGGACGGCGACGACGCGCTGGCCACCGCGCTGCTGACGGTGACCGAGGCCGTCCCGAACACCGAGGAACACCGGGCGCCGGGCCGGGCCTTCGCCCCGGGGCTCGAACCCGGCGGCGGCACCGGCCGGTTCGACCGCGCCCTGGCACTGCTCGGCCGCGATCCGGCCTGGAAGCCGTAACGGCCCTGTCCGCCCCGGGGGTTCCGGAACACAGGGGATTCCGGAAACCCCGGGGCCTGCCTTCGGCCCGCGTCCGCGGTCGGGCAGGCCCTACGGGCGGCGGGCGGCCCCGGCGCCCCGGCTCTCGGGGCCGCGCTGCTCGTCGGGGAAGCGCGGGCCGCCGATCAGGAAGAGTAGTGCGGCGGTCGGGAAGCCGAGCGAGGCGGCCAGCAACACGATGAACTCCCAGAACATCTTCCGCTCCTCGTCAGTCGCGGGCCGCCCGGACACCCGAAGGTGATCCCAAACCCGACCCGCTCCGATTGGCCGAATCGTCCGGTCACTGTCCGACGGTATGGCCGAATCACCCCGGCTGCCACCGGGCGCCGGCCCCCGGCCCGCGCCACACCGGCGCACGGGTCTGGGCGCGGGCCGGGGGCGGCGGCCACACTGTCGGGATGCAGCTACAGCTCGCAGGGGAAGCACGGCGGCCCGACCGCGAGAGCGAGGACTTCGCGGTGGCCTCGCCGGAGGCGCTGGTCCTGCTGGACGGCGCGAGCTCGCCGGTCGGCCTGGAGTCCGGGTGCCGGCACGGGACGGCCTGGTACGTGCGCCGGCTGGGCGTGCACCTGCTCGCCCGGCTCACCGACCGGGCGGACCGCTCGATCGCCGACTGCCTGGCCGACGCCATCGTGGAGACGGCCGCGCTGCACGGCGGCCGCTGCGACCTGGCCCACCCGAACACCCCCGCCGCGATGGTCGTCGCGGCCCGGCGGCACGGCGAGGCGCTGGAGTACCTGGTGCTCGGCGACTCCCTGCTGGTGCTGGAGTTCAAGGACGGCCCGCCGAAGGTGATCGGGGACAACCAGCGCTTCCCCGGCGGCGAGGAGCTGCGCCGGCAGGTCTGGGAGACCGTCCCCGGCTCGGCCGAGCGGGCCGCGCTGCACCTGGAGTACGTGCTGGCCGTGCGCGCCGCCCGCAACCGGGGCAACGGCCCGTGGATCGCCGCCGCCAGCCCGCGGGCGGCCGAGCACGCCGAGACCGGCTCCGTCCCGCTGGACCGGCTGCACGCGCTGGCCGCCCTCACCGACGGCGCCTCGCGCTACACCGAGCGCTTCGGGCTGGGCAGTTGGGGCGACGTGCTGCGGCTGCTCGCCGAGTCCGGGCCGGGCGAGCTGATCGCCCAGGTCCGGGCGGTGGAGCGGGCGGACGCCGGCTGCGAGCGCTGGCCGCGCGGCAAGACGCACGACGACGCCTCGGCCCTGTACGCGCTGCTGTAGGCGGTGGACGCGTGAGGGCCCGGACCGGGTGCGGTCCGGGCCCTCACGAGCGGGCGGGCTCAGTGGCCGTCGGCGGGGATGGTGCCGAGGCGGCCGGCCTGGAAGTCCTCCATGGCCTGCTGGAGCTCGCGGTGGCTGTTCATCACGAACGGGCCGTAGTGGGCGACGGGTTCGCGGATCGGGAGGCCGCCGAGGAGGACGACCTCGAAGTTGTTGTCGCGGGAGTCCTGCTTCTCGTCGGCGCGCAGGGTGATCGAGTCGCCGTCGCCGAAGACGACGGCCTGGCCCCGGTGGAAGGGGCGGTGCTCGGTGCCGGCCGAGCCGTTGCCGGCGAGGCCGTAGGCGAGGGCGTTGAAGTCGGCGCGCCAGGGCAGGGTGATCTGGGCGCCGGGGTTGATCGAGGCGTGGATCATGGTGATCGGGGTGAAGGTGGTGCCCGGGCCCTGGTGGCCGTCCAGCTCGCCGGCGATGACGCGCAGGAGCGCGCCGCCGTCCTCGGTGCTGAGCAGCTTGACGCTGCCGCCGCGGATGTCCTGGTACTTCGGGGTGATCATCTTGTCCGAGGCGGGCAGGTTGACCCACAGCTGGAGGCCGTGGAACAGGCCGCCGGACTGCACCAGGGATTCCGGCGGGGTCTCGATGTGCAGCAGGCCGGAGCCGGCGGTCATCCACTGGGTGTCGCCGTCGGTGATGGTGCCGCCACCGCCGTGCGAGTCCCGGTGGATGAACGTTCCGTCGATGATGTACGTGACGGTCTCGAAGCCGCGGTGCGGGTGCCAGGGGGTGCCCTTGGGCTCGCCGGCCGCGTAGTCCACCTCGCCCATCTGGTCCATCATGATGAACGGGTCGAGGTACTTCTGGTTGATCCTGGCGAAGGCGCGGCGGACGGGGAAGCCCTCGCCCTCGTAGCCCTCGGGGGCGGTCGCCACGGTGAGGACCGGCCGTGCGCTCGTGACGGCGGGGTCCGGCGTGGTGACGCGCGGGAGGGTCAGCGGGTTGTCGACGGTCACGGCGGGCATGTCGGCCTCCTTCGGGGGGTGTCTGGCCTACATCCATGAGGTTAGTTCAATCCTCAACAACAAGCAAGTTGAAAGTTGAACTATGTAGTGACGGAGGAGCGCGGGGCTCCTCGTCCAGCATGGGTCAGCCGTACATCCGGCGCATCGTGAAGTCGACCATCTGCTCGACGGCCTTGGCGTCGAACACCATCCGGTGCTCGCCCTCCATGTCCAGCGCGAAGCCGTAGCCGGTCGGCAGCAGGTCCAGGACCTCGGCGCCGGTGACGGTGAAGTGCTTGGAGTCCTTGCCGGCGTAGCGGCGCAGCTCCTTCAGCGAGCTGAACATCGGGATCACCGGCGTCGGGGTGTTGTGCAGCGCCAGGAAGCCGGGGCGGTCGCCGCGGGGGCAGTGCACCTTCGAGGTGATGAAGATCGCCTGGAAGTCCTCGACCGCCATCGAGCCGGTGGTGAAGGCCCGGACGGCGTCCGCGAGTGAGGGCGGCGAGGGTTCGGGGTACAGGGACTGCTGGGGGGCCTGCGACTGCCCGCCGTAGGCGTCGGGTCCGGGCATGCCGTTCATGCCCTGCTGCGGTCCCGCCTGCTGCTGGTAGGGGTCGCCCGGGTATGTGTTCTGGTCATATCCGTACACACGGACAGGCTAGCGGGAGCGCACCCCTCTCCGCTGGCACCGATCCTGACAAGGAGTGGCCGCGTCGGCTGTGGGACGTGACCACGTTCATAGCGGATTCGCCGGCGGGGGCTTGCCCAAGTTACCGCTGGGTAGCATCATGATGCCTACTGGTGGGTACGGGACGCCGGAACGCGGCGGTCTCCCGGAAGCGACGAACCGGAGATAACGGCCATGGGTCACTACAAGTCCAACCTGCGGGACGTGGAGTTCAACCTCTTCGAGGTGTTCGGCCGCGAGCAGGTGTACGGCACCGGACCGTTCGCGGACATGGACGTCGAGACCGCGAAGAACATCCTCAGCGAGATCGCGCGCCTCGCCGAGAACGACCTCGCGGCGTCCTACGCCGACACCGACCGCAACCCGCCGGTCTTCGACCCGGAGACCAGCACCGCGCCGATCCCGGCCACCTTCAAGAAGAGCTACCAGACCTTCATGGACGCCGAGTGGTGGCGCCTGGGCATCCCGGAGTCGATCGGCGGCCAGGTCACCCCGAACTCGCTGATCTGGGCCTTCGCCGAGCAGATCCTGGGCTCCAACCCGGCCATCTGGATGTACTCCTCCGGCCCGGCCTTCGCCGGCGTCATCGCCGAGGAGGGCACCGAGGAGCAGCTCGAGGTCGCCAAGCGGATGACCGACCGCCTGTGGGGCTCCACCATGGTCCTCACCGAGCCCGACGCGGGCTCCGACGTGGGCGCCGGCCGCACCAAGGCGATCCAGCAGGAGGACGGCTCCTGGCACATCGAGGGCGTCAAGCGCTTCATCACCTCGGGCGAGCACGACATGTCCGAGAACATCATCCACATGGTGCTGGCCCGCCCCGAGGGCGGCAAGCCGGGCACCAAGGGCCTGGGCCTGTTCATCGTCCCCAAGTTCGACTTCGACTGGGAGACCGGCGAGCTGGGCGAGCGCAACGGCGTCTACGCCACCAACGTCGAGCACAAGATGGGCCTCAAGGCCTCGAACACCTGCGAGATGACCTTCGGCGCCAAGCACCCGGCCAAGGGCTGGCTGCTCGGCGACAAGGTCGACGGCATCCGCCAGATGTTCAAGATCATCGAGTTCGCCCGGATGATGGTCGGCACGAAGGCCATCGCCACCCTCTCCACCGGCTACCTGAACGCCCTGGAGTACGCCAAGGAGCGCGTGCAGGGCGCCGACATCTCGCAGTTCCTGGACAAGACCGCCCCGCGCGTCACCATCACCCACCACCCGGACGTGCGCCGCTCGCTGCTGACCCAGAAGGCCTACGCCGAGGGCATGCGCGCGCTGGTGCTGTTCACCGCGTCCACCCAGGACGACATGATGGCCGCCAAGCTGCGCGGCGAGCACGACGAGGCCGCCGAGCGCCTCAACGACCTGCTGCTGCCGATCGTCAAGGGCTACGGCTCGGAGAAGTCCTACGAGCAGCTCGCCCAGTCGCTGCAGACCTTCGGCGGCTCCGGGTACCTCCAGGAGTACCCGATCGAGCAGTACATCCGGGACGCCAAGATCGACACCCTGTACGAGGGCACCACGGCGATCCAGGGCCAGGACTTCTTCTTCCGCAAGATCGTCAAGGACGGCGGCCAGGCGCTGACCGCGCTGTCCGAGCAGATCCAGAAGTTCGTCGACTCGGCCGCCGGCGGCGACGCCCTGGCCGCCGAGCGCAAGCTGCTCGGCAAGGCCGCCGAGGACCTGGCGGCCATCGTCGGCAAGCTGATCGCCGACCTGACCTCGGTCGAGCAGGACGTCAAGAACATGTACAAGGTGGGCCTGAACACCACCCGCCTGCTGATGGTCTCCGGCGACGTCGTGGTCGGCTGGCTGCTGCTGCGCCAGGCCGTGGTGGCCCTGGCCAAGCTGGAGGCCGGCGCCTCCGAGAAGGACGTCCCGTTCTACCAGGGCAAGGTCGCGGCGGCCCGCTTCTTCGCCAAGAACGTCCTGCCGACCGTCACCCCGCAGCGCCTGATCGCCGAGGGCATCGACAACGAGATCATGGACCTGGCGGAGGAGGCCTTCTAGGCCCGTCCGGGACCGCCGGGCCCGTCCGGGCCCGCGCACCCCTCGAACCGCCTGACACACCCTCGCACCGAAGGGCCCGGCTGCCACCGGGCCCTTCGGTGCGTCCGGGGCCGTGGCCGGGGCGGGCGTCCGGCGCCGTGGTCCGGGCGTGCGTCCGGCGCCGTGGTCCGGGCGTGCGTCCGGGCGTGCGTCCGGCGGCGGAAAGCTCCGACCGTGCGCGGCGGTTCACGGTCGTGTCCGGGTCGTGCACCGAACCAGGTGTTCCGAATGCCCTGTCCGTGTACGGGCATATGCTCAGGTGCGAAGCCGACTCCCCATCCGGCTTCGGCCCTCACTCGACCCAGGAGCAGCATGTCGACCGCCGCCCGCCAGGCATTCTTCGACCGGACGCACAGCGACGACCTGATCGCGTTCCTCGGCACCTCACCCTCCCCGTACCACGCGGTGGCGAGCGCCGCGGAGCGGCTGGAGAAGGCGGGCTTCCGGCAGGTCGCCGAGACGGACGCGTGGGACGACGCGGCCGGCGGGCGCTACCTGATCCGCGGGGGCGCGCTGATCGCCTGGTACCTGCCGGAGGGAGCGGGCCCCGAGACGCCGTTCCGGATCGTCGGCACCCACACCGACTCGCCCAACCTGCGGGTCAAGCCCGTGCCGGACACCGGCTCGGAGGGCTGGCGGCAGGTCGCCGTGGAGATCTACGGCGGCGTCCCGCTGAACACCTGGCTGGACCGCGACCTCGGCCTCTCCGGCCGGCTCGCGCTCAAGGACGGCACCGCCCGGCTGGTCCAGCTGGACGAGCCGCTGCTGCGCGTGCCGCAGCTCGCCATCCACCTGGACCGCCAGGTCAACGAGGGCATGAAGCTCGACAAGCAGCGCCACCTCACCCCGATCTGGGGCCTCGGCCCGGTCGACGAGGGCGCGCTGATCTCCTACGTCGCCCAGCGGGCCGGTCTGGACGCCGCCGACGTGGCCGGCTGGGACCTCATGACCCACGACGTCCAGCCCGCCTCCTACCTGGGCCGCGACCGCGAACTGCTGGCCGCCCCGCGCCTGGACAACCTGCTCTCGGTGCACGCGGCCACCGCCGCGCTCGCCGCCGTCGCCACCGCCGAGGGCGCCGCCAGCCTGCCGTACATCCCGGTGCTGGCCGCCTTCGACCACGAGGAGACCGGCAGCGAGTCCGACACCGGCGCGCAGAGCCCGCTGCTCGGCACCGTGCTGGACCGGACGGTGCACGCGCGCGGCGGCACCACCGAGGACCGCGCCCGGGCCCTCGCCGGCACCGTCTGCCTCTCCTCGGACATGGGCCACGCCGTCCACCCGAACTACAGCGAGCGGCACGAGCCGGGCCACCACCCGATGCCGAACGGCGGGCCGATCCTCAAGGTCAACGTCAACAACCGCTACGCGACCGACGGCGTCGGGCGGGCGGTGTTCGCGGCCGCCTGCGAGAAGGCGGGCGTGCCGTGGCAGACCTTCGTCTCCAACAACGCCATGCCCTGCGGTACGACGATCGGCCCGATCACGGCGGCGCGGCTGGGCATCAAGACGGTGGACTGCGGCATCGCGGCGCTCTCCATGCACTCGGCGCGCGAGCTGTGCGGCGCGGAGGACCCGTACCTGCTGGCGAGCGCGCTCAAGGCCTTCCTGGAGGGCTGACGGCGGATGCGGAAGGGGCCCGGCGGTCGTCCGCCGGGCCCCTTCCGCGTTGTTCGGGTGCGGGTCGTTCCGGGTTACTCCATCCCGGCCAGGACCAGCGGGAGGCGGCGGGCGCCGTCGGCGACCAGCTTCACCGGCACGCCCCAGTCCTGCTGGTGCACGTGGCAGGCCGGGTACTCGATCTCCGGGTCGTCGTCGCAGGAGGCGGCCATCGCCGAGACGTGCAGCACGCCCTCGGCGACCTCGGCGGAGAGCACCAGCTCACGGGAGAGGTCGGTGTCCGCGCCCGCGCCGGAGACCAGCAGCTCGGGCGGGGTCGAGCTGACCAGCAGCCGGGTGGACGGACCGTAGCGCTCGTCCAGCTTCTGGCCGTTCGGCGCCTCGAAGACCACGTCCAGCCGGAAGGCGCCCGGGGCGACCTCGGTGGCCGCGCGCCGGGTGCGGTGCGCCACCGACTCGACCCGCACCGCCTCCTCCGGCAGCCGCAGCCTGGTCAGCCGGTGCCGGGCCGACTCGACCACCACGATGTCGCCGTCCACCAGTACTGCCCCGGAGGGCTCGCGCAGGTCGGTGGCCAGCGTGCTGACCTCACCGCTGGCCGGGTCGTAGCGGCGCAGCGCGTGGTTGTAGGTGTCGGCGACGGCCACCGAGCCGTCCGGCAGCACGGTGACGCCCAGCGGGTGCTGGAACAGCGCCTGGTCGGCCGCGCCGTCGCGGTGGCCGAAGTCGAACAGGCCGGTGCCGACGGCGGTCCGGACCGCCCCTGTTTCACGTGAAACCCAGCGCAGCGCGGAGGTCTCGGAGTCGGCGACCCAGAGCCGCTCGCCGTCCGCGGAGACCGCGAGGCCGGACGGCTGGGCGAACCAGGCCTCGGCGGCGGGCCCGTCCACCAGGCCCTCGTTGGTGGTGCCGGCCGCGACCGCGACCGTGTCGGCGGCCGGGTCGAACGACCACAGCTGGTGCACGCCGGCCATCGCGATCCACACCCGGCCGTCGAACCAGGCGACGTCCCACGGCGAGGAGAGGTCCACCTCGCGGGCCGGGCCCTCGGTGGCCGAGCCCTGCCACCACTGGCGGCCGGTGCCGGCCAGGGTGGTCACCAGGCCGTCGGCGAGGCGCACGCCGCGCAGGGCGTGGTTGACGGTGTCGGCGACGACCACGTCGTACGCCGAGCCCTCCGGCAGCAGCGCGAGGCCCTGCGGCTCGCTGAACCGCGGGCCCTCGCCGTCCGTGCCGTCGCCGTCCACCAGTCCGCGCTGCCCGTCGCCG
Source organism: Kitasatospora sp. NPDC001119 (assembly GCF_053598475.1). Classification (NCBI taxonomy): domain Bacteria; kingdom Bacillati; phylum Actinomycetota; class Actinomycetes; order Kitasatosporales; family Streptomycetaceae; genus Kitasatospora; species Kitasatospora sp. NPDC001119. Next base: position 41,638 of record NZ_JBSFKI010000002.1, on the reverse strand, counting down.
ATCCGGCGCACCACCGTCTCGCCGTCCTCGGCCAGCTCGACCAGCGAGTGGTGGCCAGAGTCGGCGACCAGGAAGTGGCCGTTCGGCAGCCGGACCGCCTTGCCGGGGAACTTCAGGCTCCCCGCGGTCGGCTCCGGCGCCACGTACGGGCCGTCGCCGCGGCGCAGCGTGCCCTTCGCGGCGTGCTCGGCCTCCAGCTCCTCGACCAGCCGGGCGAGCGCGTGGGCATGCCCCTCGCCGGCGTGCTGGGCGACCACGTAGCCCTCCGGGTCGATCACCACCAGCGTCGGCCAGGCCCGGACGGCGTACTGCTTCCAGGTGGCCAGCGCCGGGTCGTCCAGCACCGGGTGGTGCACCTCGTAGCGGGCGACGGCGTCGACCACGGCCTGGTGGTCGGCCTCGTGCACGAACTTCGGCGAGTGCACCCCGACGATCACCACGGTGTCGCGGTGCGCCTCCTCCAGCTCCCGCAGCTCGTCCAGGACGTGCAGGCAGTTGATGCAGCAGAAGGTCCAGAAGTCCAGGATGGTGATCTTGCCCCGGAAGTCGGCGAGCGTGAGCTCCTTGCCGCCGGTGTTCAGCCAACCGCCTGCCCCGACCAGTTCGGGGGCGCGTACACGTGCACGAGATGCCATGCGTCAATCAAACCGCACGCCCGCTGCCCGCATTCCGGTGCGGGGCCGCGAGGGGTTACGGGCGGGTGAGGTCGGCCTGCCAGCGGGTCTCGCCGTCCTGGGTGTGGGCGGTGCGGCGCAGGCCGAGGGCGGTGGCGATCCTGGCGGAGGCGTGGTGGTCGGGGTGGATGTGGGCGAGGGCGGTGGTGACGCTGGCGGCGGTGAGGTGGGCGAGCAGGGTGCGGGCGGCCTCGGTGGCCAGGCCGCGGCCCTGCCAGGGGGTGCCGACCACCCAGGCGAGTTCGGCCCCGTCGGGGCGGACGGTGGTCTGCACGTAGCCGGTGAGGGCGCCGTCGGCGCGCAGCCGCAGCACCCAGTTGCCCCAGGCCTCGGCCGGGTCGGGGGAGCCGGCGGCGAGCCGGGCGCAGCGGGCGCGCAGCTCCTCGACGGTGGCCGGGCGGCCGCCCGTGAAGGCGTGCAGGGCCGGGTCGGCGAGCGCGGCCGCCAGCTCCTCGGCGTGCCCGGGGGCGATCGGCAGCAGGTCGAGGCGCTCGCTGCGCAGCTCGGCGGTGGTGAGGCCAGGGTGCATGGCCGTATTGAAGGGGATCGGGGGCCGTTGTGCGACGGGGTTTCCGGTCGGCCGTCCCGTGGCGGTGCTTTCCCGCGGCCGGGGGTCCGGGGTCGAATGGGGCGGACGTCAACACGAGGAGGTCGCACGTGCGGTACCTGGTCAGGGAGAAGCTGTTCGCGGTCGGCGACGACTACTGGATCGAGGACGACCGGGGCCGCAAGGCGTACCTGGTGGACGGCAAGGTGCTGCGGCTGCGGGACACCTTCGAGCTGAAGGACGCGCACGGGCGGGTGGTCGCGGTGGTGAAGGAGAAGATGCTCACCGTCCGCGACGCGATGAAGATCGAGGACGCCGACGGCGAGGTGGTCGCCACCGTCCGGGAGAAGCTGTTCACCCCGTTCCGGGACAAGTACCTGGTGGAGCTGGCCTCCGGCGGCGAGCTGAAGATCCACGGCAACCTGATCGACAAGGACTACCGGATCGAGAACCAGCACGGCGACGACCTGGCCCGGATCAGCCGCAAGTGGTTCCGGATCCGGGACACCTACGGGGTGGAGATCGCCGACGGCGCGGACACCGGCCTGCTGCTGGCCGTCGCGGCCTGCGTCGACCACCTGGTGCACGAGGACGACTGACCCGTCCCCGGTTTCCGGATCCCGGTCCGCCCCTCACCCGGGTGGGGTATCTTTTGCCAACCCTTGACCAAGGCGGTCGGGGGCCCTGACCAGCCGGTCGGGGGCTGGCGTGAGCGGACCGGGGGCTGGAACCACGATGAACGACATCCTGCACGGGCTCGGTGCGGCGGCGGCCTACGGCGCCCTCGGCGTGGTGCTGCTGCTCCTCGGCATCGGCCTGGTCGACCTGCTGACGCCCGGCAGGCTCGGCCACCAGATCTGGGTCGAGCGCAACCGCAACGCCGCCGTCCTGCTCAGCTCCGCGCTGCTCGGCATCGGCGGCATCGTCTTCACCGCGATCATGTACACCTACGCCGACTTCGCCAAGGGCCTGCTGTCGACGGCCTGTTACGGCCTGCTCGGGCTGGTGCTGATGGCCGTCGCGTTCTGGCTGGTGGACCTGCTGACGCCGGGAAAGCTCGGCGCGATCCTGGTCGAGCCGGAGCCGCACCCGGCGGTGTGGGTGTCCGCCTCCTGCAACATCGCGGTGGCGGCGGTGGTGTCGGCCGCGATCGCGTAGGGCCCGCGCCACGCCGGGTACGGCGCCCCGTGCGGCCGCGCTACGCCGGGTGCGGCGCCCCGCCCAGGAGGTGCTCCCGGCCCCAGTCGCCCAGCGGCCCCAGCGCCGTGTTGAGGCGGTGCCCCGCCTCGGTCAGCGCGTACTCGACCCGCGGCGGCACCTCCTCGTACGCCTCCCGGTGCACGATGCCGTGCGCCTCCATCTCGCGCAGGTGCGCGGCCAGCACCTTCTCGGTGATCCCCGGCAGCAGCCGGCGCAGCTCGCCGAAGCGGCAGCGCGGGCGCTCGCCCAGGGCCCAGAGGATCGACACCTTCCACTTGCCGCCGATCACGTCCATCGCGGCGTCCGTCCCGCAGATGTACGCCCCCGGCCTCGGCACGGTCGCCATGCCCACCCCTTCCGAACCTCCGACCTGGATACTGACCCCAGGGTAACCACCCACTCCGAAGTGCGTACTTGATCGTTTCCGGGGGCAGCGCGGAGGCTGACTGCCATGGCAACCAACCCCGTTGAGAACGCGTCCGAGACCACGCCCGCCCTGAACACCCCGTCCACCCCGCTCACCCTGCTCGGCCTCGGCGCGATGGGTGCCGCGCTGGCCGGGGCCTGGCTCGCCGCCGGGCACCCGCTGACCGTCTGGAACCGCACCGCCGCCCGCGCCGAGGGGCTCGCCGCCCGCGGTGCCGCCGTCGCCGCCACCGCCGCGGAGGCGGTCGCCGCGAACCGGCTGGTCGTCGTCTGCCTGCTCGACGACGCCTCCGTGCCGGAGGCGCTGGACGGCGTCGACCTGACCGGCAAGGACCTGGTCAACCTGGTCACCAGCACCCCCGCGCAGGCCCGCGCCCGCGCCGCCTGGGCCGAGGAGCGAGGCGCCCGCTACCTGGACGGCGGGATCATGGCCGTCCCGCCGATGATCGGTGTCCCGGCGACCGGGGCGTACGTGTTCTACAGCGGCTCGTCCGAGCTGTTCGAGGAGCACGGGGTCACGCTCGCCGTCCCGGCCGGCACCCGGTACGTGGGCGCGGACGCCGGGTACGCGGCGCTGCACGACGTGGCGCTGCTCAGCGGGATGTACGGGATGTTCGCCGGGATCGCGCACGCCTTCGCGCTGGTCCGCGGCGAGGACGTGGCGCCGAGCGAGCTGGCGCCGCTGCTGGGCGGCTGGCTCGCCGCGATGTCCGGCTCGGTGGCCAGGACCGCGGAGCAGCTGGAGAGCGGCGACTACACCCAGGGCGTGGTGTCCAACCTGGCGATGCAGGTGGCCGGCCGGCAGACGCTGCTGGGCACCGCCGAGGAGCAGGGGGTGAGCGCCGAACTGCTGGAGCCGTACTTCCGGTTGATGGAGCGCAGGCTGGAGATCGGCGGTGGCGAGGAGGACCTGACCGGGGTCGTCGACCTGCTGCGACGGTGAGGCCCGGCCGGTAACGTACCGGCATGGCAGACCTCGAAGAACGCGCCACCGTCGTCGCGTCCCACTCACGGCAGGCCGGAGCGGGGGTGCTGGTCCGACCGCGCCGCGCCGACGACCTCGCCGACTGCGTCCGGGTGCTCGGCGACGTCCACGCGGCCGACGGCTATCCCGCCGACTGGCCCGACCGCCCCGCCGCCTGGCTGACCCCGGACGGCCAGCTCGCCGCCTGGATCGCCGAGTCGGACGGCCGGCTCGCCGGACACGTCGGCCTCGCCCGCAGCACCCCTGACGACCTCGCCCCCGCCCTGTGGGGCCACCGCACCGGCGGCCGCCCGGAGCTCACCAGCGTGATCGGCCGCCTCTACGTCGCCCCCACGGCGCGCGGCCACCTCATCGGCGCCCGGCTGCTGGCCTGCGCCGTGGCGCACGCGCGGGCGCTCGGCCTGCACCCCGTGCTCGACGTCCTCGCCACCGACACCGCCGCCGTGGCCCTCTACCGCCGCCTCGGCTGGACCCACCTCGGCAGCGGCGACCAGCGGTGGGCCTCCGGCCGCACCGTCACCGTCCACTGCTTCGCCGCCCCGAGGGGATGAGCCCCGGCCCGCCCGGCCACCACGGCCGGGCGGGGTGGCCCGGTCGGAGCGGCTATACCGCGATGACCTCGATCCCCTGCTCCAGGCCGATGAAGTCGTCCGCGTTCCGGGTGTAGAGCGGTAGGCCGTGGGCGGCGGCGGTGGCAGCGATCATCAGGCCCATGCGGCGAGGGCGGGGGTCGCGCTTGGCCTGGATCGTGAGTGCGATCAGTGTTCCGAATCGCCGGGCGGCCTCACGGTCAAACGGGAGGGCGGTGAACTCCGCCTCCACGTCGGCCAGCCGTTGGGCCCTGGCCAGCATCTGCACTGGGTCCTTGGCCATGGCGACACCCTGGGAGAGCTCGGCCAGCACCACCGAGGGCACGGCGACCTCGAACGGCAGGAGTTCCGGATCGATCTGCGGCAGATCGATCACCACACAGGTGTCGAGCAGGCCGCACTGGCGTCGTTCGCTCACGCGCGCTCCCACGGGTCGCCGCCGCCCTCGACCCGGTCCTCGTCGCCGTAGAAGGTGTCGGCCTCGGCCCGCAGCTGTGCGGCGTCGACGGCGGGTGCGCTCCGCCACTTGCGCTGGAGCTCTTCCACGGGGACGAACGCGCGTGGTGCGGGGTCCCCCGGGTGGGGGAGGGGGATCACCGTGCCGGGGGAGGGGCGGGGCGGGTGGCGCGGGTGAGCCTGGCGGCATGGTGAGAAGCGGGTGGGCGGTGGCCGGCTGGGGGCTCGGGTACGCCGGGTTCGGGGTGGGGTGCGGGCTGAGCGGGACGGCGCTGTTCGGCGCGCATTGGCCGGGGTGGGTGGTGGCCGGCGTGGGGCTGCTCTCGGCCGTCGCCGGAGCGCTGGTGGCGCGCCGGAAACCGGTGCGGCCGCAGCGGCTGCTGTGGCTGCTCTGCGGGGCGGCCGCGGTGGGGGCCTGGAGCCTGCTGATGGACCTGGTGACGCTGGTGTTCGGCCAGCGGGTGGACAGCGTCCCCGACACGGTGGGGCGCGCGCTGGCGGCGCTGGGGGCGGTACTGCTGGCCAGGGCCGCCCTGGGACTGCGGCCCGGTGCCCGTGCCGGCCGGGCCGGGCAGGCCGCGCCGGCTCCCACGGCGGCCCCGCCGCTCGTCCAACTCGCCGCCTGGACAGGGACTCTGGCGTTCGTGCCGTACGTGCTGATGAAGCTGGTCTGGGCGCTCGGCGGCAGTTTCGCGGGGATCAGCGGTGACCGGATGTACGCGAGCTATGTGCGCAACGGCTCCTCCGGGCTCTGGCTCGCCCTGGAGCGTTGGGGACTGGACGGCACGATGCTGCTGGCGCTGCTCGGGGTGTTCCTGCTCTGGGGGCTGGTCCGTCCGTGGGGGCAGGTCTTCCCGCGCTGGACCCTGCCGCTGCGCGGCCGCCGGGTGCCGCGCTGGCTGCCGCTCACCCCGGCCCTGCTGGGCGCGGCCACGCTGGCGCCGTACGGGGTGGTCGGGGTCGGCTACCTGGGGCTGTGCACCGCCGGGGTGACGCGGATCAGGCTGGGCGAGTTCGCCGGTGAGCAGAGCGCGCTGGAGGTCGCCTGGGTGGGGATGTGCGGGTTCGCCGGGTACGGGGTCGCGCTGGCGGTGGCCGCCCGGTCGTACTGGCGGCGGACGGGGGCGCGGGCCGCCGAGGTGGGCTGAGGGCAAGGTCGGCTCGGGGCCGGGGTTTGCTGAGGCGGCAACATTGCTTGCCGATCCGGCGGGGTGGGCCGCAGCCTGGCGGTGGAGGTGAGCGCCATGGGCGAGACGACCGGGACGACCAGGACAGCCGGGGTGACCGGGAGCAGGGAGAGCGAGCGCTACGACGTGGTGGTGGTCGGCGCCGGTGCGGCGGGGCTGAACGCCGCGCTGGTGCTGGGCCGGGCCCGGCGCCGGGTCGCGGTGGTGGACGCCGGCGAGCCGCGCAACGCGCCCGCCGCCCACATGCACGGCTACCTGAGCCGGGACGGCATGCCCCCGGCGGCGCTGCTGGCGGTCGGGCGGGAGGAGGTCGCCCGGTACGGGGCGGACCTGATCGACGCCCGGGTCGAGCACATCGAGCCCGCCGGTGCCGATGCCGGTGCCGGTCCGGCCGGGCCCGCGGCGCCGGGCTTCGTGGTCCACCTGGCCGGCGGGCCGGTGCTGCACGCGCGCCGGGTGGTCGTCGCCACCGGGCTGCGGGACGGCCTGCCGGAGCTGCCCGGCCTGGTCGAGCGGTGGGGCCAGGATGTGCTGCACTGCCCGTACTGCCACGGCTGGGAGGTCCGCGACCGCCCGCTCGGCGTGCTCGGCACCGGCCCCGGGGCGGTCAACCAGGCGCTGCTGCTGCGGCAGTGGTCGGCGGACGTGGTGCTGCTCGCGCACACCCTCGCACTGACCGACGACGAGCGGGAACGGCTCGCCGCCCGGGACGTCCGGGTGGTCGAGGGCCGGATCGTCCGCCTGGTCTCCGACGACGGGCGGCTGCGCGGCGTCGAGCTCGCCAACGGGCAGGTGGTGCCGCGCGAGGCGGTGTTCGTCTTCCCGCAGCCGGTGCCCCGGGATGCGCTGCTCTTCGGCCTCGACTGCGCCCGGGACGACAACGGCTGGGTCACCACCGACCGGACCGGCCGCACCAGCCTCCCCGGCGTCTGGGCGGTCGGCAACGTCGCCGACCCGCGCGCCCAGGTGGTCACCGCCGCCGGGATGGGCGCGTCGGCCGCCTTCGCGCTCGACCACGACCTCGCGGCGGAGGAGGTCGAGCGGGCCGTCGTGCGGTACCGCGCGTCCGGTGCCGCCGTGCCCGCCTGAGCGGGGAAGCTTTCGTCAACCCACGATCGGAGAAACCCTGATGTCAGCGCACCAGCACGACCACTCCCACTCCCACGGCCCGTCCCACGGGCACTCCCACGGGCACGTCCCCGCCGCCGACTTCGACTGGGACGCGCTCGCCGCGCACCTGGAGCTGGAGGGCGACCTGCGGGCCGGCGCCGTCACCGAGGCCGGGCGGTGGCTGCTCGGCCTGCACGGCGAGGGCGCGGTTCGGCGGGTCCTCGACGTCGGCAGCGGGCCCGGGGTGATCGCCGGACTGCTGGCGGAGGTCTTCCCGGCGGCCGAGGTGGTGGCCGTCGACCAGTCGGCCGCCCTGCTGGAGCGTGCCCGGGTCCGCTCCGGTGGCCGGCTCGGCACCCGACAGGCCGACCTGCCCGCCGAGTTCGACAAGCTCGGCGAGGCCGACCTGATCTGGTCCGGCAACGCCATCCACCACCTCGGCGACCAGCAGGCCGCGCTCACCTCGCTCGCCGGGGCGCTGCGGCCCGGCGGCCTGCTCGCCGTCGCCGAACGCGGCCTGCCCGCGCGCTACCTGCCGCGCGACTTCGGCCTCGGCCGGCCCGGCCTCCAGGCCCGGATGGACGCCGCCCACGAGGACGGCTTCACCACCATGCGGGCCGAACTGCCCGACAGCACCGAGGAGATCGAGGACTGGCCGGCCATGCTCGGGCGGGCCGGGCTGACCCCGACCGGCACCCGCACCTTCCTGGTCGACCACCCCGCCCCGCTCGCCGGCCCGGTCCGCGCTTACCTGCACGTCCAGCTGACCCGGCTGCGCGACCGGCTCGCCGAACAGCTCGACACCGAGGACCGGGCCACCCTGGACGCCCTGCTCGACGAGGACGCCCCCACCGGGATCCTGCACCGGCCGGACGCCTTCTACCTCTCCGGGATGACCGTCCACACCGCCCGCCGGGACTGACCCGGCGGCCCCGGCGGCCCCGGCGGGGCCTTGCGGGTTGGCGGGGGCGGGGGTGGGACCGTCCGTGCGGCGCGCCGCTTCAGGGTGCGAGGAAGGCGGCCACCGTACGGCTGAAGGCGGCCGGGTCGTCGAGCCACGGGTAGTGGCCGGCGGCGGGCTGGACGGCGGTACGGGCGTGGCGGAACAGCGCGGCCGTGGCGCGGACCGCCCCGGGCCTCGGGTCGGGGTCGTACTCGCCGGCCAACAGGAGTGCCGGGGAGGCGAGTTCGGCCACGGCGGCGCGGACGTCGGCGGGTTGGAAGCCGCCGCCGTGGTAGGCCGCGGCGGCCTCCGGGTGGCTCTGGGCGGTGCGGTCGGCCTCGTGGGCGCGGGCGGCGGCGTCCCAGGTGCCGTGGAAGAGCGGTGCCACGGCGTCGGGGTCGGCGGCGCCGCCGGCGAAGGCGGTGCGGACGGCGGCCCGGGCGGCCGGGTACCACTCCTCCTCGGCGAGGCCGCGGGCCTCGGCCGCCTCGCGGTAGTCGTCCTCGGAGGAGGTGCTGCCGAAGATCCGGAGGCTGGGCGTGACCAGGACCAGCCGACCGGTGCGTTCCGGGTGCCGCAGCGCGTACAGGGTGGCGAGCGAGCAGCCGGCGGAGTGGGCGAGGAGGTCCACCCGGTCGAGCCCGAGGTGGGTCCGGAAGGCCTCGACGTCCGCCACCTGCCGGTCGACCCGGTGGTCCGCCGGGTCGGCCGGGCGCTCCGAGCGGCCCGTGCCGCGCAGGTCGAGGACGTGCAGGGCGCGGTGCGCGGAGAGGCCGCCGAGGCCGCCGAGGTACGCGGCGTCGCGCATCGGGCCGCCGGCGAGGACGAGCAGCGGCTCGCCCCGGCCGAGCACGCGGTAGCCGAGCCGGGTGCCGTCGGGGCCGGTGAAGGTCGTCATCGGCCGATCGTGGCAACCGCCGTCCGGCCGGGGCAACGGGAATTCGGCCGACCCGTGCCGGGGTACCGTCGGCGCATGACAGCGAGTGAGCGGCGCTTCGTCGTGGTGACCACGACCCACGAGAGCGAGGAGTGGGCCCGGGCCCTGGCGTCCGCCGTGGTGCGGGAGCGGCTGGCGGCCTGCGCCCAGGTGTACCCCGTACGGTCGGTGTACTGGTGGGACGGCGAGGTGCAGGACGCCGAGGAGTGGCGGATCGACCTCAAGACCAGGGCCGAACTCCTGGACCGGCTGGGCGCGTTCGTGGCCGGTCGGCACTCCTACGAGACGCCCGAGCTGGTCGCCGTACCGGTGGCGGGCGGCAGTCCGGGCTACCTCGACTGGGTGGCCGCGGAGACCACGCCCGAGGGAACCACGACCCAGGGCGCCGAGGACTGAGGACGGCTCAGGGCGCGACCTGGAGGAAGGCCAGCACGGCCAGCACCCGCCGGTGGTCCTCCTCCGAGGGCGGCAGGTCGAGCTTGAGGAAGATGTTGGCGGTGTGCTTCTTCACCGCCCGCTCGGTGATCACCATCCGTTCGGCGATCGCCGCGTTGGAGCGGCCCTCCGCCATCAGGCCCAGCACCTCGCGCTCACGCGGCGTCAGGCGGTCCAGCGGCTTGTTGCGTTCGTTGCTGCCGACCAGCATGGCGATCACCTGCGGGTCGAGCGCGGTGCCGCCGGCCGCCACCCGCCGGACCGTCTCCACGAACTCGTCGGGGTCGAAGACCCGGTCCTTCAGCAGGTAGCCGATCGCGCCGGTGCCGTCGGCGAGCAGCTCCTTGGCGTAGAGCTGCTCGACGTACTGGGAGAGCACCAGCACCGGCAGCCCGGGGATCCGCCGGCGGGCCTCCAGGGCGGCCTGGAGGCCCTCGTCGGTGAACGTCGGGGGCAGCCGCACGTCGACGACGGCCACGTCCGGGCGTTCGGTGAGCAGGGCCTCCAGGAGGGCCGGTCCGGTGTCCACCGCGGCCACGACCTCGAAGTCGTAGGCCTCCAGCATCCGGACCAGTCCGTCCCTCAGGAGGAAGAGGTCCTCGGCGAGGACAACTCGCACGGCAGCTCCATCGTCAGGGTCGTGGGGCCGCCGAGCGGGCTGCGGACGGCCAGGACGCCGTCGAAGGTAGCAAGCCGCCGTTCCAGGCCGCGCAGCCCGGTGCCGCGCGAGGGGTCGGCGCCGCCGGTGCCGTCGTCGGTGACCTGGGCCTTCAGGGTGCCGTCCTGGTACCAGAGTTGGACGTCGACCCGGCTCGCGCCCGCGTGCTTGGCGGCGTTCGTCAGGGCCTCGGAGACGGCGAAGTAGACGGCGGACTCGACCGGCGCCTCGGCGCGGCCGGGCAGGTCGGCGGTGACCGTGACGTTCAGCGGGCTGTCCATGCCCAGGGCCCGTACGGCGTCGGCCAGTCCGCGGTCGGCGAGGACCGGCGGGTGGATGCCGCGGACCAGGTCGCGCAGCTCGTTGAGGGCGGTGGCGGAGGCCTGGCGGGTCTCGGCGAGCAGCTGCTTCGCGGCCTGCGGGTCCCGTTCGACCAGCCGCTCGGCGACGCCCAGGTTCATCCCCATGGCCACCAGCCGGGCCTGCGCGCCGTCGTGCAGGTCCCGTTCGATCCGGCGCAGTTCGGCGGCCTGGGCGGTGAGCGCGTCGCGCCGGGTCTCGGTCAGGTGGACGACCTTGCGCTGGGCGGCCAGCGCCTCGGCGCGGGCGGTCGGGCCGAGCAGGGCCCCGGCCAGCGCGGTGTGGCCGCGCAGCGCGCCGGGGGCGATCGCCGGACCGGCCAGGAGGGTCGGGACGGCGAGCAGGACGGCGATCCGGGCGCTGCCCGGGTCCGTCACGTGCACCCACCAGTACCAGGTGTTGCCGTCGGCCGAGGCGATCGGCTCCCAGAGCCAGGGCTGCAGCAGGCCGAAGAGGCCGAAGGCGACCAGGGCCGGCGGGAACAGCGCCACGGTGAAGCCGATCACCGGGTCGACCAGCAGCCAGAGCAGGTCCCGCCAGGTGGCCGGGTCGCCGATCAGGGCCCGGCAGCGCTGCCAGGCGCCCTTGAGGCCCGGCTCGGCCGGCGGCAGCGGCCGGTACGGCTCGCGGACCGCGACGCCGGACCAGCGGGCGGCCAGCGTGCGGCGGCGGCCGGCCAGGGCCCGGACGGCGAGGACGGTGGCCGGCACCAGCAGGACGCCGAGGCCCACGCCCAGCAGGACGGCGGTGACCGTGGCGGCGACGAGCAGCAGCAGCTGCGGCACCGCGAACCCGGCCAGCGCCGTCGCGCGCAGCAGGTCCCGTACGGCCCGGCGCGCCCGATCGAGCGGCGTGCCCGCGATCCGCCCGGCGGCCTCGGCGCCGTCCCCGACTTCCTTGCCCACGCTGCCCGTTGTCACTGTCCGTCCCCCTCCGTACCGGCCTCGCGGCCGCCGTCCCGACCCTGCGGACCACCAGACTGCCCTACCCCGCCGCCCTGTTCACGGGGCCTCGGCCCCCTCTCGGCGGTACCTGGGTACACCCCCCGATCGACGCCCAGGGGCCCTGCCCCGGCCCACCGCTCCCGGCCTAGCGTTCGAGGTGTCCGGAAGCGGCCCGTCAGCGGAGCGCCGGATCCCCGCCAACCACCTTAATGATCACGGGAGTTCGCCATGTCCGAGCGCTTCGCCGCCGGCCGTCCGCTGGTCCGTCTGGTCCTGGTGCTGGCCGCCCTCGGCCTCTTCCTCCACGGCCTCACCCCGGCCCACGCCGCCGAGCGGGTGTCCGGAACCGGCGCGCCGACGGCCGGAAGCGGCGCGCCGACGACGCGAACAGGCGTGCCGACGGCCGGAACCGGCGCACCGCCCTCCCCGGCCGACCCCGTCCAGGTGAGAGCCCTGTTCGACGAGCTGCTTCCCCGGCTGCTCGCCGAGCACCGCATCCCCGGCGCCGCCGTGACCGTGGTGGCCGGCGGGCGGGAGGTCTTCTCGGGCGGCTACGGCGTCGCCGACACCCGGACGAACCGGCCCGTCGACCCGGCGCGGACCGCCTTCTTCATGGGCTCCGACGCCAAGGTGTTCACCGCCGTCGCCGTCCTCCAGCAGGTCGCGGCGGGGAAGCTGGACCTGGGCACCGACGTCAACCGCTACCTGACCGCCTTCAAGGTCAGGGACGGCTACCCGGGCCGCCCGGTCACCGTCGAGAACCTGCTCACCCACACCGCGGGCTTCGACGACAGCTTCATGGGCCTCGCCCAGGCCGGGCCCGGGCGGGTCGAGGGCCTCGGCGCCTCGCTCGCCGCCCACCAGCCGGACCGGGTCCGCGCCCCCGGCACCGCCGCCGCGTACGACAACTACGGTGTGGCGCTGGCCGGTTACCTGGTCGAGACGGTCTCCGGGCAGCCCTTCGACCAGTACGTCTCCCAGCACGTCCTCCAGCCCCTCGGGATGGACCGCACCACCTTCAGCCAGCCCCACCCCGCCGCGATCGACGCCGACCTCGCCCGCGGCCACCGCCCCGAGGGCGACGGCCAGACCGGGACCGCGGGCCTCTACGGCCCCTGGACGCCCACCGGCGCCGCCGCCGTCACCACCGCCGACGACATGGCGAAGCTGCTGCTGGCCCTGCTCCCGCAGGGCGGCCCGGACGCCCGGCGGATCCTCGACCCGGCGACGGCCGAGCGGCTGCTCGCCCGCCACTACGGCCCCGACCCGCGCCTGCCCGGCCTGGCCTACCTGCTGGAGCAGCGCACCCACGGCGGCGAGCAGCTGCTGGTCAAGGACGGCGACGTGCCCGGCTTCCACAGCAACCTCGCCCTGCTGCCCCAGCGCGGCCTCGGCCTCTACGTGACCCTCAACGGCGACGGCACCGACGCCAGCGGCGGCTGGGCCACCCAGCAGGTGCTCACCGCCTTCCTGGACCGCTTCCTGCCCGCGCCCCCGGCCGCCGCGACCGCGCCGCTCACCGGCGGCCTGGACGCCTACACCGGCGACTACCGCTCCACCCGCACCAGCCACGCCGACCTCACCCGGGCCGCCGCCCTGATGGCCTCCCCGCACGTCACCGCCGAGCACGGCCGGCTCACCGTCACCGGCCCCGTCACCCGGGACCCGGAGGCGGCCGAGACGCACTGGGAGCAGCTCGAACCTGGCCTGTTCCAGCAGGTCGGCGGCACCGCGCGGATCGCCTTCCAGCGGGCCGCCGACGGCACCCTCACGCTGCTCACCGACGCCGACCCGACCATCGCCTACCAGCGGCTCGCCTGGTACCAGGCACCCGGCCCGCACCAGGCGGTCGCCGTCGGCAGCCTCGCCGTCCTCGCCCTCACCCTGCTCGGCTGGCCGGTGGCGGCGGCGGTCCGCCTGGCCCGCCGCCGGGGCCGGGCCGACCGGCCGGCCGTACGGCTGCTCGGCTGGACCACCGGGGCGCTGCTGCTCGCCGCCACCGGCTGCTTCGCCCTGCTGACGGCGGACGCCAACGCGCTCAACCAGACGCTGTTCCTGGGCGATTCGCCGCTGCTGACGGTGGTCCCGGCCCTGGTCGTGACGGCCCTGGTGCTCTCCCCGGTGATGGCGCTCTGCACGGTGCTGGCCTGGCGCGGGCGCTGGTGGAACCTGTTCGGGCGGCTGCACTACACGGGGCTGACGATGGCGGTGCTGCTCTTCCTGCTCCTCGCGGGGGCGTACGACCTCACCGGGACGGGCGCGCTGGACCTGCTCGGCTGAGGGCGGCGCGTCGGCAGGACGGTACGGCGGTACGAGAACGGCGGCGGGGCCCGGGAATCACCCCGGGCCCCGCCGCCGTCACGCCGCCGTCCAGCCGTCCAGCCGTCCAGCCGTCCCGCCGCTCAGCCCGCCGAGCCGCCGAAGCGCTCCGTCCAGGCCGCCAGGTCCTCGTCCGTGATCTTGGCGAACAGCACCGGCGGCACCGTGAACGCCGTCCCGGCCGGCACCAGGTCCAGCGCCCGCGCCTCCTCCGGGCCGATCCAGTCGCGGGTGGCGGCCGGCGAGTCCGCGGGCAGCGCGAAGGCGCCGCGCATGGCCGCCGCCGTGGTCGGGATGAACGGCTCGGAGACCACCGCGTACAGGTGGATCAGGTTCATCGCGGTGCGCAGGGTCAGCGCCGCCGCCTCCGGGTCGGTCTTCACCTGGAGCCAGGGCGCCTTCTCGTCCAGATACGCGTTGCCTGCGCTCCACAACGCGCGCAGGGCCTGCGCCGCCTTGCGGAAGTTGAGCGCGTCCAGCTGGGCCTCGTACTCGGCGAGCAGCCCGGCGACCTGCTCGCCGAGGCGCTGCTCGGCCTCGCCCGGGGCGTGGCCGCCCGGGACGTCGTCGCCGAAGCGCTTGCGGCTGAAGGTGAGCACCCGGTTGACGAAGTTGCCGAGGGTGTCGGCGAGGTCCTTGTTGACGACCGAGGCGAACAGGTCCCAGGTGAAGCTGGAGTCGTCCGACTCGGGCGCGTGCGCCATCATGAAGTAGCGCCAGTAGTCGGCGGGCAGCAGGTCCAGCGCGTCGTTGCCGAAGACGCCGCGCCGCTGGCTGGTGGAGAACTTCCCGCCGTAGTACGTCAGCCAGTTGAAGGCCTTGACGTAGTCGACCTTCTTCCACGGGCGGCGCGAGCCGAGCAGCGTGGCCGGGAACATCACGGTGTGGAACGGGACGTTGTCCTTGCCCATGAACTCGGTGTACCGGACGGTCTCGTCGGCCTCGTACCACCAGGACTTCCAGTCCCGCAGGTGCCCGGCCGGGGCCGCGTCCGCCCACTCCTTGGTGGCGCCGATGTACTCGATCGGGGCGTCGAACCAGACGTAGAACACCTTGCCCTCGGCGGCCAGTTCGGGCCACACGTCGGCCGGCACCGGGACGCCCCACTCCAGGTCGCGGGTGATCGAGCGGTCCTGGAGGCCTTCGGTCAGCCACTTGCGGGCGATCGAGGAGGCCAGCACCGGCCAGTCGTCGGCGTGGGCGTCGATCCAGTCCTCGACCTCCTCGGTGAGCTTGGACTGGAGCAGGAACAGGTGGCGGGTCTCCCGGACCTCCAGGTCGGCGCTGCCGCTGATCGCCGAGCGCGGCTCCAGCAGGTCGGTCGGGTCCAGCACCCGGGTGCAGTTCTCGCACTGGTCGCCGCGGGCCTTGTCGTAGCCGCAGTGCGGGCAGGTGCCGACGATGTAGCGGTCCGGCAGGAAGCGGCCGTCGGCGTTGGAGTACACCTGGCGGATCGCGCGCTCCTCGATGAAGCCGTTGCGCTGGAGCTCGCGGGCGATCTCCTGGGTGATCTCCCGGTTCTGCGGCGAGGAGCTGCGGCCGAAGTGGTCGAAGGAGAGCCCGAAGCCGTCGTACACCGCCCGCTGCGCGTCGTGCGCCCGGGCGCAGAACTCCGCGACCGGCAACCCGGCTTCCTGGGCGGCGAGTTCGGCGGGCGTGCCGTGCTCGTCGGTGGCGCAGATGAACAGCACCTCGTGCCCGCGTCGGCGCAGGTAGCGGGCGTAGACGTCCGCCGGGAGCATGGACCCGACCATGTTGCCCAGGTGCTTGATCCCGTTGATGTACGGAAGGGCGCTGGTGATCAGGTGCCGAGCCATCCTCGGATGCTCCGATTTCTCCCGCACGCGCACCCCACCCGGAGTGCCGTGTCGGGCGCAGGGTCCACTGTGGGCTGCCAGCCTAGGGCAAGGAGCGGGGGCCGGGGCGCAAGGAGCGGGGCCGGTCGGCGGCGCCGCCGCACGCGCCGGGCGGGGTCGGGAATCACGGCCGGGATCACGACCGGACGTCAGGGCCGGGCGTCAGGGCCGGGTGAAGTCCCCGTACCGGTCGAACTCCCCGGACTTCACCCCGCGGACGAAGGCGGCCCACTTGCGCGGGGTGGTCCGCACGACGACCTCGGGCCGGTCCGACTCTCGGATCTCCACCAGTTCGCCCGCGGCTCTGACCTCGACGCAGTCGGTGCTCTCACCGCTGGCCGAGGCCTTGCGCCAGGTACTCATGCGAAGTCTTTCAGCAAGCACCGGATGAACTCCCGGGACTCGTCCGGTCCGAGCGCGATCGCCGCGGTCTCCTCCTTGATCCGGCGGTAGGAGGCCAGTTCGACCTGGGTGTGCACGAATGTCGGCCCGTGGGAGAGATCGATCTGGACGGTGTCGAGCTCCGGGACGGGCCCGCGGGCGAGGTACAGGCTCTCCCCGGAGCCGGTGTAGGTGGGCACGCTGAACGGGATCACCCGGATCTCCACCCCGGGCCGTTCCGAGTTCTCCAGCAGGCCCCGCAGCTGGTCGCGCAGCACGTCCGGGCCGCCGAACTGCATGCGCAGCGCGGATTCGTGGAGGAACGCGCTGTACGGCTTCGGGTGGTCGACGAAGATCTGCTGGCGCCGGATCCGGAACGCCTTGCGGATGTCCGCCTCCTGCCGGTACTGGGGGGGAAGCCGCTCGAACACCGCGGCGGCGTAGTCCGGGGTCTGCAGCAGGCCGGGGATGAAGGTGCTGTTCAGGATGGACAGGGAGGAGGCGTGGTGCTCCATCTCCGCGATGTCGATGATCGCGTTCGGCAGCCGGCCGCGGTAGCCGTCCCACCAGTACTTGCGCCGGTCCTGCGTCATCGCCAACAGGGCGTCCAGGTAAGGGCCGTCCTCGCAGCCGCAGGTGTGCGCCCAGATCCGGAGCCGCTCGGCGCTGATGCCCGACTTCCCGTTCTCCATCTGGGAGATCTTGGGCAGGTCGGTGCCGATGGTGGCGGCCAGGCTCTTGGGCGTGACGCCCACGAGCTCGCGCATCCTGCGCAACTCGATCCCGAGGCGCTGCTGGCGCACGGTCGGCGACAAGCGGGGTGGCATGACTCTCTTCTCCGGGTCGCGGCTCGCGTCGATGCTTCCGGTGAAGTGTGCCGCGCGTACCGGGCCCTAGCTACCAAAATGGGGGATACCCCACGATGGAGTGAACGTCTTCCCGCTCGGTAGCAACTCTGGCACCTTGACCCTATGGTCATCCGTGTCACTCACTGACTTGTTGCCGCCTAAACAGTCGTCAAACAGTCGTCTAACGGCCGACATTCGGCCGTAATGACACATCAGATGCATGGTCGCGGCGCCCGAAATCACCGACCGGAGACAGCCATGCCACTCCCCACGCCCCTCGGCCCTCCCCATCGGCCCCATCCACCCCGGCGCATTTCCGCATCCCGGTGAATGCGCTTCTCGTCGCCGGATTGTCGGCGCTCCTGCTCGCCGTCCTGTTCGTCGGCTGGCTGGTCTGGCTGGTGAACATCCAGGCCTGTGAACCCCGCGCGGCCAAGCGCGAGTTCGCGGCCGGCCATTCCGCCCGGGGCGAGCGGAAATAGCCTCCGCGCCCCCTCGAACTCCGCCGGTCCGGCGGCTCAGCCCCGTGAAAGCCGCTCGGTCAGACGGGACTTGGCCGCCGGCCACTCCTCGGCGAGCATCGAGAAGTAGGCGCTGTCCCGCCAGGTGCCGTCGGGGCGCCGGCGGTGGCGGCGGAGGGTGCCCTCGTACTGGGCGCCGAGGCGCTGGATCGCGGTGCGGGAGCGCTCGTTGCGGGCATCGGTCTTCCAGAAGACGCGGCCCATGCCGAGGTCCTCGAACGCGTGGGAGAGGAGCAGCAGTTTGGCCTCGGTGTTGACCGCCGTGCGCCAGACCGAGCGGGCGTACCAGGTGCCGCCGATCTCGACGGACTCGTCCTGCGCGCTGAGGTCGTGGTAGCCGGTGACGCCGACGGCCCGGCCGCTCGCGAGGTCGACGGCGGCGAAGTTCACCGACTCGCCGGCCGCCGCCTCGGCGACGCGGATGTCGAGGACCGCGCCGAACTCCTGCTCCGAGACGGGCGGCAGGTGCATGGTCCAGCGCCAGACCTCGGGGTCGGAGCCGACGGCCGTCCAGAGGTCGGCGAGGTGGCGGCGCTCCAGCGGCTCCAGGCGGATGTGGCGGCCGGTGAGGACGACGGGTGAGGGCAGCTTCGCGGTCATGATCCGAACGTAGCGCCGCCCTGCACTAGAAGCAAGAGATGTTTGCACTAGTGCAAATCTGCCGCGCGAGGCAAAACGAGGGCCCCGCGGGACGGATCCCGCGGGGCCCTCGAAGTGTCAGCCGAGGATCAGGCTCAGATGAACGAGTTGATCTGGATCGTCTCGTCGCGGCCCGGGCCGACGCCGATGGCCGAGATCGGCGCGCCCGACATCTCCTCCAGCGCCTTCACGTACGCCTGGGCGTTCTTCGGCAGCTCGGCGAAGGTCTTCGCCTTGCTGATGTCCTCGGTCCAGCCCGGCAGCGTCTCGTAGATCGGCTTGGCGTGGTGGAAGTCCGACTGGTTGTAGGGGAGCTCCTCGACGCGCTTGCCGTCGATCTCGTACGCGACGCAGACCGGGATCTGCTCCCAGCCGGTCAGCACGTCCAGCTTGGTGAGGAAGAAGTCGGTGAGGCCGTTGACCCGGGTCGCGTAGCGCGCGATGACGGCGTCGAACCAGCCGCAGCGGCGGTCGCGGCCGGTGGTGACACCGCGCTCGCCACCGATCCGGCGCAGCGCCTCGCCGTCCTCGTCGAGCAGCTCGGTCGGGAACGGGCCGGAGCCGACGCGGGTGGTGTAGGCCTTGAGGATGCCGATGACCCGGTCGATCTTGGTCGGGCCGATGCCGGCGCCGGTGCAGGCACCGCCCGCGGTCGGGTTCGACGAGGTCACGAAGGGGTACGTGCCGTGGTCGACGTCGAGCAGGGTGCCCTGGCCGCCCTCCAGCAGGACGACCTTGTCGGCCTTCAGCGCCTCGTCCAGGACGAGGGTGGTGTCGGCGAGGAAGGGCTTGATCTTCTCCGCGTAGCCCAGGTACTCCTCGACCACCAGGTCGGCCGGGATGGTGCGGCGGTTGTACAGCTTGACCAGGATCTGGTTCTTGTCGTGCAGCGCCGCCTCGATCTTCTGGCGCAGGATCGACTCGTCGAACAGGTCCTGGACCCGGATGCCGACGCGGTTGATCTTGTCCGCGTAGGTCGGGCCGATGCCGCGGCCGGTGGTGCCGATCCGGCGCTTGCCGAGGAAGCGCTCGGTGACCTTGTCCAGGGTGCGGTGGTACGGCGTGATCAGGTGGGCGTTGCCCGAGATCAGCAGCTTGGAGGTGTCGATGCCGCGGTCGTTCAGGCCGGCCAGCTCGGAGAGCAGCACGGCCGGGTCGATCACGACGCCGTTGCCGATCACCGGCGTCACGTTCGGGCTGAGGATGCCGGAAGGGAGCAGGTGCAGGGCGTACTTCTGGTCACCGATGACCACCGTGTGACCGGCGTTGTTGCCGCCCTGGTAGCGGACCACGTAGTCCACGGAGCCACCGAGGAGGTCGGTGGCCTTCCCCTTGCCCTCGTCTCCCCACTGAGCGCCAACGAGCACGAGTGCCGGCACAGGCGTACACCCCTTCCGGTTGGGGCATCCTGCGTAGGCCGCAGTCTGCCCCGAGATAGACGAAGCCCCTGGCGCAATGGCGCAAGGGGCTCTTGCACCGAGAGATTACCTGAGGAAGGACCGGTCGTGTCGTCCCTGTCCACGCCTGCTACCGGCGGCCCGGAGCCGCTCCTGCTGCTCCTCGACCCGGTGGCCCGGCAGACCGACGGCGAGTCGGTGCGGATCGCGAAGGACGTGCTCTGCGGGGGAGCGGACGTCAAGGTGGTCTTTCCGGAGAGCCCTTCCGAGCTCGACCGGGTGCTTTCGCACCGGGGTCGGAGGCGACCGGTGGTGATCGGTTCCGACCTCGCTCTGCAGCGGGTGCTCCAGGCCCTGCACCGCCAGCGTGAGCTGGGCGACGAACCGGTGGGGATGGTTCCGGTCGGCCGCTCGGAGGAGCTGGCCGCGGCCCGCGCGCTCGGCGTGCCGGGGGAGCCGGTCCGGGCCGCGCGGGCGGTGCTCTCGGGCGCGCCGCGCCGGCTGGACCTGCTGGTCGACGACGGCGGCGGGGTGGCGCTGGGCGGGGTGCGGATCACCGGCGGGGCCGCGCGCCGTCCGGTGGGCCGTCCGGGTGGCTGGCGTTCGCTATGGGCGAAACTGGCTGCGGCCGAGCAGGCGAACGCACTCACCCCGGACGGCACCGACCACGGCTCCCGGGTCCGGGTCGAGGCCGACGGCCGGCTGCTCGCGGACGTCCACCGGCCGGTCCGGCTGGTCCAGGTCACGCTCCCGACCGGCGCCTCGCACGGAACGGGCGAGATGGAGGTGGTGGTCGCCGCCTCCGGCGCCCTGGTGCGGGCCCGGGCGGCGAGCGTCTCGGTGGTCGGGCGCGGCTTCGGCTACGAGGCGGACGGCCACCCGGTCGGCCCGGTCCGGGCCCGGACCTGGACGGTGCACCCGGGGGCCTGGGGCCTGCTGCTGCCCGCGGCCTGACGGGAGAACCACCGGCGGGCTGACGAGGGAGCCACCGGCGGGCAGCCGGGGAACCACGGGCGGACGACCGCCGGACGACCGCCGGGCGACCGGCGGGGGAACCCCGGGTGAGCAGGCTCACGTTCGTCCGCACCCCGACCCCCGCCGCCGCGCACACCGAACTCCCCAACAGGCGCGAACCGCAAGGCCAACCGCCACGCGCCGGAATTCCCCCCACCCGAAATGCCGGACCGGTAAGGGGTTTTGTCTACGCGCGTTAACTCGCGATCGCGGGACAAAGCCGCAGTCCCGGGGTCCGGAAGCCCGGGTCAACTGCCCTAGACTCGAAGGCGTGCCACGTGGTGACGGAAGACTCAACCACGATCTTCTTCCCGGTGAGAAAGGCCCCCAGGACGCTTGTGGCGTCTTCGGTGTCTGGGCTCCCGGCGAGGAGGTCGCCAAGCTCACGTTCTTCGGCCTTTACGCCCTGCAGCACCGCGGTCAGGAATCCGCGGGCATCGCAGTGAGCAACGGCTCCCAGATTCTCGTCTTCAAGGACATGGGGCTCGTCTCCCAGGTCTTCGACGAGGCATCGCTGGGGTCCTTGCACGGGCATATCGCCGTCGGACACGCCCGCTACTCGACCACCGGTTCCTCGGTCTGGGAGAACGCCCAGCCGACCTTCCGCGCGACCGTTCACGGTTCGCTGGCCCTCGGGCACAACGGAAACCTGGTGAACACCGCCGAACTGGCGGCCATGGTCGCCGAACTGCCCGGCGAGGAGCACGTCTCGCGCTCCGGCCGGAACGCCGCGACCAACGACACCGACCTGGTGACGGCGCTGCTCGCCGGCCACCCGGACCTCTCCATCGAGGAGACGGCCAAGGTCGTGCTGCCCAAGGTCAAGGGCGCGTTCTCGCTCGTCTTCATGGACGAGCACACCCTCTACGCCGCCCGTGACCCGCAGGGCATCCGCCCGCTGGTGCTCGGCCGGCTGGAGCGCGGCTGGGTGGTCGCCTCCGAGACGGCGGCGCTGGACATCTGCGGCGCCTCCTTCATCCGCGAGGTCGAGCCGGGCGAGCTCATCGCCATCGACGAGAACGGCATGCGCAGCTCGCGGTTCGCCGAGGCCAAGCCCAAGGGCTGCGTCTTCGAGTACGTCTACCTGGCCCGCCCCGACACCTCCATCGCCGGCCGCAACGTGCACCTCTCCCGCGTGGAGATGGGCCGCCGGCTGGCCAAGGAGGCGCCCGTCGAGGCCGACCTGGTGATAGCGACGCCCGAGTCCGGCACCCCCGCCGCGATCGGCTACGCCGAGGCCAGCGGCATCCCGTACGGCTCCGGCCTGGTGAAGAACGCCTACGTGGGCCGCACCTTCATCCAGCCCAGCCAGACCATCCGCCAGCTCGGCATCCGGCTCAAGCTCAACCCGCTGCGCGAGGTCATCGCCGGCAAGCGCCTGGTGGTCGTGGACGACTCGATCGTGCGCGGCAACACCCAGCGCGCGCTGGTGAAGATGCTGCGCGAGGCCGGCGCCGCCGAGGTGCACATCCGGATCTCCTCGCCGCCGGTGAAGTGGCCCTGCTTCTTCGGCATCGACTTCGCCACCCGCGCGGAGCTGATCGCCAACGGCATGACCATCGAGGAGATCGGCCGCACGCTCGGCGCGGACTCGCTCTCCTACATCTCGATCGACGGCATGATCGAGGCCACCAAGCAGCCCAAGGACCGGCTCTGCCGGGCCTGCTTCGACGGCGAGTACCCGATGGAGCTGCCGGACCCGGCGCTGCTCGGCAAGCTCCTGCTGGAGGCCGAGATCAAGGGCGGCCAGCAGCCGCCCGCCGTCCGCGGCAAGCCGACCAGCGGCAGCGACCTGGACGGCGTCCAGTCGCTGCTCGGCGGGGCGGGCGCGGCCGACGCGCTGCGCCGCCCGTAAGAACGCACGGTGGGGTCCCGCGAACCGGGGCCCCACCGCTGTTTCCGAACCACCCCCACCTGACCCGAAAGGGCCGCACGCAGTGACCAGCAACCAGAACGGCGCCACCTACGCCGCCGCCGGTGTCGACATCGAGGCGGGCGACCGCGCCGTCGAGCTCATGAAGCAGTGGGTGAAGAAGGCCAACCGCCCCGAGGTGGTCGGCGGTCTCGGCGGCTTCGCCGGCCTCTTCGACGCGTCCGCCTTCAAGAACTACGAGCGGCCGCTGCTGGCCTCGGCCACCGACGGCGTGGGGACCAAGGTGGCCATCGCGGCCGCCATGGACAAGCACGACACCATCGGCCACGACCTGGTCGGCATGGTCGTCGACGACCTGGTGGTCTGCGGCGCCGAGCCACTGTTCATGACCGACTACATCTGCGTCGGCAAGGTCGTCCCGGAGCGGGTCGCCGCGATCGTCAAGGGCATCGCCGAGGGCTGCGCGCTGGCCGGCTGCGCCCTGGTCGGCGGCGAGACCGCCGAGCACCCGGGCCTGCTGGGCCCGGACGAGTACGACGTCGCGGGCGCCGGCACCGGTGTGGTGGAGGCCGACGCGCTGCTCGGCGCGGACCGGGTCCGGGCCGGCGACGTGGTGATCGCGATGGCCGCCTCCGGCCTGCACTCCAACGGCTACTCGCTGGTCCGCCACGTGCTGCTGAACGAGGCCGGCTGGAAGCTGGACCGCAAGGTCGAGGAGTTCGGCCGGACGCTCGGCGAGGAGCTGCTGGAGCCGACCCGGATCTACTCGCTGGACTGCCTGGCGCTCACCCGCGCCACCGAGGTGCACGCCTTCTCGCACGTCACCGGCGGCGGCCTGGCGGCCAACCT
Source organism: Kitasatospora sp. NPDC001119 (assembly GCF_053598475.1). NCBI lineage: Bacteria > Bacillati > Actinomycetota > Actinomycetes > Kitasatosporales > Streptomycetaceae > Kitasatospora > Kitasatospora sp. NPDC001119. The sequence continues at coordinate 18,489 of NZ_JBSFKI010000002.1, read as the reverse complement.
GGCCCGGGTCGTCCCGGACGGCCTGCACGCCCGCCTGGACCGCGGCACCTGGACCCCGCTGCCGGTCTTCCGGACCGTCGCCGAGGTCGGCAAGGTGGCCACCCTGGAGATCGAGAAGACGCTGAACATGGGCGTCGGCATGGTCGCGGTCGTCCCGCCGCACTCGGTGGACGCCGTGCTGTCGATCCTGGAGGACCGCGGCGTGGAGGCCTGGCTGCTCGGCGACATCGTCGAGCGCGGCGAGGAGCACGAGGGCGGCGCGGCCCTCTACAACGCCTACGAGGGCTTCCGGGCGAACTGACCCGGCGCTGACGACGGAAGGGCCCCTCCGGAGCTCCGGAGGGGCCCTTCCGTCGTCAGGACCGGCCCGCGCGGCGACCGCCGTACGCGGGAACGCCGAAGACCGGCCCGGCGCCCAGGGCGCCCGGACCGGTCCGGCGGGACTGCTTGTTACGAGCGGCGGGAGGCCTGCGACGGCCCGGTGCCCGGCTCGGTGTCGCCGTCGTCGTCGAGGTCGGCGTAGCGGGCGGCGTACTCCGCGTACGGGTCGTCGTCCTCCTCCTCCTCGATCGGCTCCGGCTCGATCGAAGCGGTGGACGGCGATACGCCCAGCTCGTTGGACAGACGGTTAGCGTCGAACCCGCCGCTGTTGTACTTCAGCTCGCGGGCGACCTTCGTCTGCTTGGCCTTGGCCCGGCCGCGCCCCATGGGTCGACCCCCTCAACGATGGGGCTCACGGCCCCGAGTCTGACACGTGTTCATGATCAGGACCGGCCTGCCCGAATGGGAGGACCGTCCCTTGGAGCATTAACGGTACCTGTTTCCGCCGCTGGACGGTACGTCGTCAGTGTGACGTGGCGCGCACCGACCGCACCCGCGACCAGGTCTTCCCAGGTCAAGGGAGGTTTTGCGGCGTTTTGCGCGCTGTCCAGAGGTGTCTTGGGTCCGTCGTTCCAGGACTGATTATCCCCCCTAGGGGGGCTTCGGATCACCCGTTCGGCCGGAGAAGTGAGAATCCGGTTCCACATCGTGATGCGCGGGGGGCCACTGGGACGGCCCCCCGCGCGCCACGGGGTCGGCTGGTGACCCGTCAGCCGCGGCGGGCGCCGGGCAGCAGCACCGTGCGCAGGGCGCTGATCTCGCGCATCCGCTTCTCGGCCAGGCGGTCGGCCGCGACCGCCGGCGGGACGCCGTCGGCCGTCGCCCGGGTGAAGATCTCCAGGGTGGTGTCGAAGATCTTCGTGGCCTTGTTCTTGGCCCGCTCGAAGTTGAAGCCGTCGATCTCGTCGGCGACCTGGATGACGCCGCCGGAGTTCACCAGGTAGTCCGGGGCGTAGAGGATGCCGCGGTCGGCGAGGTCCTTCTCGACGCCCGGGTGGGACAGCTGGTTGTTGGCCGCGCCGCAGACGATCGAGGTGCCGAAGCCGCCCAGCGCCGCGACGACGTCGTCGGTCAGCGCGCCGCCGAGGGCGCAGGGGGCGTAGACGTCCAGCTTCGCCTGGAGCAGGGCGGCGGTGTCGGCGACCACCTCGACCTCGGGGTGGGCCGCGCGCACGCGGTTGACGGCGGCCTCGAAGGGGTCGGTGACGACGACCGTGGCGCCGTCCGCGACCAGGTGGCCGACCAGGTAGTGGCCGACCTTGCCGACGCCCGCGACGCCGACCCGCTTGCCGCGCAGGGTCGGCTGGCCCCAGCGGGCCTGGGCGGTGGCGCGCATGCCCTGGAAGACGCCGAAGGCGGTCAGGATGGACGAGTCGCCGGCGCCGCCGTGCTCGGGCGAGCGGCCGGTCACGAACTCGGTCTCGCGGGCGATGACGTCCATGTCCTGGACGTAGGTGCCCACGTCGCAGGCGGTGATGTAGCGGCCGCGCAGGGACTCGACGAAGCGGCCGTAGGCCCGGAGCATCGCCTCGTTCTTGTCCTTGTTCGGGTCGCCGATGATGACGGCCTTGCCGCCGCCGAGGTCCAGCCCGGCCAGCGCGTTCTTGTAGGACATCCCGCGGGACAGGTTCAGCGCGTCCTCCAGCGCCGCCTCCTCGGAGGCGTACGGGAAGAAGCGGGTGCCGCCGAGGGCCGGGCCCAGGGCGGTCGAGTGGATGGCGATGATCGCCTTCAGACCCGAGCTGCGGTCGTGGCAGAGGACGACCTGCTCGTGACCGTCGCCGGGGGCGCCGTCCTGCTCGGTACGGAAGATCCTGCTGAGCACGCCGGGTGCGGGGTGCGTGGCGGGGGTCTGTACGTCGGTCACTGTGGTGACTCCAGTATTGAAGGCCCGCTGCTGTGGTGCGGGCGCCTAGGGCGAAGCGTAGTCGGGGGCGCGCCGCCGGTCCGGCGTCTTGCCCGAGCCGGGGCCGGACGTCCGAGGGGTGAGACGGACGGCGGTGCGGAGTGCGGGCGCGAACGGTGCGGGGGCGCGCTCTCCCGGGTCCGCGCGGCGCGTGCGACCATGCAGGACGTGACCGTCGTACGTACCTCCGTACAGCCGCCCTACGCGGCCCACCTGCGGGTCTACGAGCCGCTGGCCGCCTACCCGGAGCCCGACCGGGCCCGCTGGCAGGCCTGGGCGGCGGAGCACGGGCCGGACGCCGCGGAGCCGGCCCAGCCGGTGGCGGCGGCGGTGCTGGAGGAGCAGCGGGAGGCGCTCGCCGGGCTGGCCGCCCGCACGCCCCGGGCACTGCCCGAGCGGGAGAGCGGGCGGGCGTACCTGCGGCTGGTGGACGGCGTCCTGTACGTCTGCCCGTGGGCGACCAGGCTGCGCAGCTGGCAGGCGCTGGAGGAGCTGCGGGCCGGGGCGCCGGTGGCGCTGCTGGACACCGCGCTGCCGCCGGTGGCCCGGGCGGCCGCCGAGGCGGACCGGGAGCGCTGGCGGGCCGAGCACCCGGACGCCCGGCCGTGGATCCTGACCAGCCGGTGGGAGGTGCCGGTGCACTGGTTCCTGCCGTTCGGGGACGAGGACCGCTGCTTCGTGCCGGGCGGGGACGGGCCGGGCGAGGAGGGGTCGGTGGACGGCCCGGGCGGGGGAGGGGAGCGGGGCGGCCGGCCGGCGGCGCTGTTCTACCTGGTGCCGATGGCGCAGGCGCGCCGACGGGTGGCGCGGGCCTTCCGGGCGCTGCGCGAGGCGGAGCCGGACGGGGACCTGGTGCGGGGCGCGGAGCGGGTCGGGCGCTGGCTGGAGGAGTTCCACCCGCGCTCGCTGGTGGAGCTGGACTACGGGGGCCTGGTGCATCTGCTGGGCCCGGAGCGGCTCTTGGCGGACCGTTCGGCGGGGGAGCTGGAGGAGGGGCTGCGGGCGCTGCGGGCCGGGGACACCGCGGAGGCGCTGCGGGTCCACGGGGAGCTGACGGTGCGGTGGCGCCGGGTGCTGGCGCTGCGGCACGCGAACTGACGTCCGACCGCGCGTGTATGACTGTAAGAGTCCTAAGGGCTGCACATCGGATGACCAAGGTCCCGGTTCGGGTCAATAGCTGCCGAACGTGACACTACTCACCGTTGACGCGAACTTACCCCTATGTGCAAAAATGGGACAACCAGCCCAACTTCACGTGAGCGTGCCCACTTTTGGGTGGTTCTGGAGTCGATGCGTGCTTTGCGGGGAAACGGAGGGTCTGGTCCCCTCGTAACCGGATGTCATCACTATGTGACTGTCCGCTATGGGGTGGTCCATCGCCATCCGTCGGCCTTGAACCCGTGAGGGGTCAATTTTGGCGGTTTGGTCGATAGGGCTGGACGGATGGTGTAGTTGTAGACACCAGGACAAGCCGTTCGTCCTATAACCGACTCGGCCCGTCTATGCCATTTCGGGCATCGCGGGCCAAGGTGCAGAATTTGAAGGATAGAACCGCCCTGGTTCGGTTCTCCCGAGGAGGCCGCTCATGACCGCTCGTACCCCTGATGCTGAGCCGCTGCTGACGCCGGCAGAGGTTGCCACCATGTTCCGCGTGGACCCGAAGACGGTCACCCGCTGGGCCAAGGCAGGCAAGCTGACGTCGATTCGCACGCTCGGTGGTCACCGCCGTTACCGTGAGGCGGAGGTGCGCGCTCTGCTGGCTGGGATTCCCGCCCAGCGTACTGAGGCCTGATAGGCCGAAGGCTCTTTTAAAGGGGCCGCTTACCGGACTCCGCCGGGTCCGGTAGGCGGCCCCTTTGTCGTGCCCGCCCGAGGGTGTTCGGGTGTCGGCCGAGTGGTCGGAATGTTGAACTCCGGATAACGATTTGATGCGCGTGAGGTGGGGGGGATTTACAGTGAATAGCTGTACAATTTTACATATTAAATTAACAGGGTTCCGGAGAGGGCTCCACGAGGCCGGCTCCGGAGGGGACCGGGTGACGACCGTCACACGGTCTGTCACTTGTGGTCTAGACCTACTCGGGGTAAAGGGCCGAACGACCAAAAGCGAGAGGCCCGGAACCTTACGGTTCCGGGCCTCTCGCGTTGCGGCGATCCCGACGGGACTTGAACCCGCGACCTCCACCTTGACAGGGTGGCGAGCTAACCAACTGCTCCACGGGACCAGGGTTTCCTGATCTCGTTCACTCGCTTGCCGCGCTGCGAACAAGACAGACTGTAGCCCATGGTGGGCCCCCAGGTCGAACTGGCTCCTGAACGCCCACCCGCACCCGTCCGCAGCTCACAGCACCGGCGGGGGCGGTCACCCGCCCCCGCCCGGGTCAGAGCGTCGCCCGCGCCGCGTCCATCGCCTTCATGATCCGCTTCTCCGAGACCGGGCTCGGCGTGCCCAGCGACTGGGCGAAGAAGCTGACCCGCAGCTCCTCGATCATCCAGCGGATCGCCCGCACCTCCGCGGACGGCTGGTGCCCGGCCGGCACCGCCGCCAGCAGCTCCCCGTACGCCTGCTGGACCTGCTGCACCTTCAGCAGCTGCTGGGCGTCCCGCTGCGGGTGGTTGGGCAGCGCCTCCAGGCGGCGGTCCACCGCCAGCAGGTAGCGCTTGAGGTCCGGCAGCCGCTGCCAGCCGGTGGCCGTCACGAAGCCCGGGTGCACCAGCGAGGCCAGGTGCAGCCGGACGTCGTTCACCGCGTTCAGCAGCACCGGGCTGCTCACCGACTTCAGCCGGGTCGAGGCCTTGTGGAAGGCGATCAGCGCGGTGGCCGTCTTCAGGGTGGTGTCCGCGGACAGGTCGTACAGGTCCGCGCGCACCTTGTCGTGCAGCTTCCCGAAGGCCGCCTCGTCCCAGGCCGGGCCGCCGTTCAGGGCCATCAGCCGGTCCGTCGCGGCCGACACCACGTCCTCGAACAGGGCCGTGATCGAACCGTGCGGGCTGTGCGAGAGCGCCAGCTTCGCCTGGTTGCCCAGCCGGCCCTGGATCGACTTGGCCGGGGAGTTGGTGGTCAGCGTCAGCAGCCGCCGCGTCCCCTCCCACATCGACCGGGCCTGCGCCTCCGGGGTGTCGAACAGCTTGACGCCGACCGACGGCCCCTCGTCCACCAGCGCCGGGTAGGCGCGCATCGAGTGGCCGCGCGAGCGCTGCTCGAAGGTGCGCTGGAGCACCGGCAGCGAGGCCGGCCAGGCGGTCAGCCCGCTCTGCTCGATGCCCTGGCCGGAGGCGGCCGAGGAGAGCGTCTCCTTGAGCTTGGGCTTGAGCTTCAGCCGCAGCTCCTCCAGGTCCTTGGACTCGGCGAGCTTGCGGCGCCCGTCCACCACCCGGAAGGTCACCTTGAGGTGGTCGGGGACCCGTTCGTCGTCCCAGGCCTCCGGGGGCACGGTGACCGCCGTCAGGCGCTTCAGGGCGTGCTCCAGGGCCGGGAGGAGCGGTTCCTGGCGGTCCTTCACCGCGCGCAGCGCCGCCTTGGCGAAGTCCGGCGCCGGGACGAAGTTGCGGCGGACCGCCTTCGGCAGCGACTTGATGTACGCGGTGACCAGCTCCTCCCGCAGACCGGGGATCTGCCAGTCGAAGCCCTCCGCGGTGACCTGGTTGAGCACCGGCAGCGGGATGTGCACCGTCACGCCGTCCGCGTCGCTGCCCGGCTCGAACTGGTAGGTCAGCTTGAAGCGGAGCTTGCCCTGCTGCCAGTGGTCCGGGTAGTCGGCCTCGGTGACGCCGCCCGCGGCGTCGTTGATCAGCATCGACTTCTCGAAGTTCAGCAGGTCCGGCTGCTCGTGCCGGGCCTTCTTCCACCAGGAGTCGAAGTGCCGGGTGGAGACGACCTCCTCGGGCAGCCGGGCGTCGTAGAACTCGAACAGGGTCTGGTCGTCGACCATGATGTCCCGGCGGCGGGCCCGGTTCTCCAGCTCCTCGACCTCGCCGAGCAGCTTGCGGTTCTCCGCGAAGAACCGGTGGTGGGTCTCCCAGTCGCCCTCGACCAGCGCGTTGCGGATGAACAGCTCGCGGCAGAGCTCCGGGTCGATCCGCCCGTAGTTGACCTTGCGCTGGGCGACGACCGGCATCCCGTAGAGGGTCACCTTCTCGTACGCCATGACGGCGCCGGCCTTCTTCTCCCAGTGCGGCTCGCTGTAGCTCCGCTTGATCAGGTGGCCGGCCAGCGGCTCGACCCACTCCGGCTCGATCTTCGCGTTGATCCGCGCCCAGAGCCGGGAGGTCTCCACCAGCTCGGCCGACATCACCCAGCGCGGCGGCTTCTTGAACAGGCCGGAGCCAGGGAAGACCGCGAAGCGGGCGCCGCGCGCGCCGCCGTACTCGCGCTTCTCCACGTCGAACAGGCCGATGTGGGAGAGCAGGCCGGCCAGCAGCGACTGGTGGATCCGGTCGGCGTCCGGCTCGGCGTCCTCGTGCGGCTCCTCGATCGTGACGCCCAACTGCTTGGCGACGGTGCGCAGCTGGACGTAGATGTCCTGCCACTCCCGTATCCGCAGGTAGTTGAGGAACTCCGACTTGCACATCCGGCGGAACGCCGAGGAGGAGAGCTCCCGCTGCTGCTCCCGGACGTAGCGCCACATCGCCAGGTAGGAGAGGAAGTCGGAGGTCTCCGAGTTGAACCGCTTGTGCCGCTCGTCGGCGGCCTGGCGCTTCTCGGCCGGGCGCTCGCGCGGGTCCTGGATGGAGAGCGCGGCGGCGATCACCATGACGTCGCGGACGCAGCCGTTGCGGTCCGCCTCCAGCACCATCCGGGCCATCCGCGGGTCCACCGGGAGCTGGGCGAGCTTGCGGCCGAGCGCGGTCAGGCGCTTGCGCGGGTCCTTCTCGTCCGGGTCCAGCGCGCCCAGCTCGTGCAGCAGGTGGACGCCGTCCTTGATGTTGCGCGAGTCCGGCGGGTCCAGGAACGGGAAGGCGGCGATGTCGCCGAGGCCGGCCGCGGTCATCTGGAGGATCACCGAGGCCAGGTTGGTGCGCAGGATCTCGGCGTCGGTGAACTCGGGGCGGGAGAGGAAGTCCTCCTCCGAGTAGAGCCGGATGCAGATGCCGTCCGAGGTGCGGCCGCAGCGGCCCTTGCGCTGGTTGGCGCTGGCCTGGCTGATCGCCTCGATCGGCAGCCGCTGCACCTTGGTGCGGTGGCTGTAGCGGGAGATCCGGGCGGTGCCCGGGTCGATCACGTACTTGATGCCGGGGACGGTCAGCGAGGTCTCGGCGACGTTGGTGGCCAGCACGATCCGGCGGCTGCGCGAGCGCTGGAAGACCTTGTGCTGCTCGGCCGAGCTGAGCCGGGCGTACAGCGGCAGGACCTCGGTGTTCTTCAGCTTCAGCTTGTCGAGGGCGTCCGCGGTGTCGCGGATCTCGCGTTCGCCGGAGAGGAAGACCAGGATGTCGCCCGGGCCCTCGGCCTGGAGCTCCTCGGCGGCCTCGCAGATCGCCTGGACCTGGTCGCGGTCGCGGTCGCGGTCGACCTCGTCCGCCTCGTCGTCACCGTCCTCGGCGAGCGGCCGGTAGCGGACCTCCACCGGGTAGGTGCGCCCGGAGACCTCGACGATCGGGGCGTCGCCGAAGTGGCGGGCGAAGCGCTCCGGGTCGATGGTCGCGGAGGTGATCACGACCTTGAGGTCCGGGCGGCGGGGGAGCAGCTGCTTGACGTAGCCGAGGATGAAGTCGATGTTGAGGCTGCGCTCGTGCGCCTCGTCGATGATCAGGGTGTCGTACTGGTGCAGGTCGCGGTCGGTCTGGATCTCCGCGAGCAGGATGCCGTCCGTCATCAGCTTGACCAGGGTGTCCTGGCCGACCTGGTCGGTGAACCGGACCTTCCAGCCGACCGCCTCGCCGAGCGGGCTGTCCAGCTCCTCCGCGACCCGCTCCGCCACCGTGCGGGCGGCGATCCGGCGCGGCTGGGTGTGGCCGACCAGGCCGCGCACGCCGCGGCCCAGCTCCAGGCAGATCTTCGGGATCTGGGTGGTCTTGCCGGAGCCGGTCTCGCCCGCGACGATCACCACCTGGTGGTCCCGGATCGCCGCCAGGATCTCGTCCTTCTTCTGGCTGACCGGGAGCTCGGCGGGATAGCCGATCTCCGGCACGGCCTTCCGGCGGCGCTCGACGACCAGCTCGGCGCGGTCGATGTCGGCGGCGATCTCGGCGGCGACCTTCTGCCGGGCCTCGGGCTTGCGGACCCGACGGGCCCCCTCCAGCCGGCGCCCGATCCGCACCTGGTCGCGCAGGGTCAGCTCGGGCAGACGGGCGGCCAGCTCGCCGATTCCGGGGCCGCCCTCGGCGGGTACGGTGGCGGACTGGACTGCGGGAGAACTCACTGCGGGCATCCCTCTAGGTTCGCAAGGAGGCACGGCGGAGCGCACCTCGGTTTTCGAGCCCCTCCAGTGTCACAGCCGTGAGCGGCGAATCGCGAACGCCGGGCAACGGTCCACGGCCGTCCCGGGCTCTGGGGGGTGAGGAGGTGCTCATGGGAGCCCACAAGACCGCCCGGGACGAGGAGTTCCGGACGTTCGTCGGCAGCGCCTGGTCACGGCTGCTCAGGACGGCGTACCTGCTCGCGGGGGACCGGCACGGCGCCGAGGACCTGGTCCAGCAGGCGCTGGAACGGGCGTACGCGGCCTGGAACAGGGTGCGTGCCGCGGACGATCCGTACGCCTACGTGCGCCGGATCGTGATCAACGAGCACGCCCGGCGGTTCCGGCGGCGGCTGGTCGAGTACCCGGTCACCGAGTTCCCGGACCGGCCCGCGCCGGCCGGCACCGACCCGGACGACCGGGCCGTGCTGCTCGCCGCGCTCGGCGCCCTGCCGCCGCGGCAGCGCCAGGCCGTGGTGCTGCGCTACTGGGAGGACCTCAGCGAGACCCAGACCGCGGAGGCCATGGGCTGCTCGGTCGGGACGGTGAAGAGCCAGGCGGCCCGAGGGCTGGCCAAACTCCGCGGGGCCTCCTCACTCATCGGACTGACGAGCATCGGAGGGGCAAGATGAGCAACCAGTACCTGCCCGGGGACGAGGCGGGCGGCGACGAGCCGGCCACCGTACGGGCCCTGGGCGAACTGGCCGGCAGCGTCGAGACCGGGACGGTCCCGTACGACCGGCTGGTCGCCGGGGGCCGGCGGCGGCTGCGGCGCCGGCGGCTGCTGACCGCCGGGGTGGCGGCGGCGCTGGTCGCCGGGATCGCCGGGGGGACGGCGGTGCTCGGCGAGCGCGGCCGGCAGGCCGTCTCGACGGTGGTCGCGGCCTCGGCCACCGACGTGGCCGTCCCCGGCTCCGCGAGCGGCACGGCCACCCCGAAGGCGCCCGGCGCCCGGGACCCGTTCAACCCCACCCGGGTCAAGGTCGGCGAGGGCACCGCGAACGGCCACGCCTGGGAGGCCTGGGTGGCGCTGTGGCCGACCTCCCCCACGAAGGAGGGCGCCCTCAAGCAGGCGCAGCTGATCCGGGCGGAGCGGTACGCCGTCAACCCGGACGTGAAGCCGGTCAGGCAGAGCGACGTCGACAGCAACTGGGACGCGGGCATCGACGAGGTGAACTACTACTACACGGTGGACGGCAAGCGGCAGGCCGACGACTCCGTGCAGGCGGTCTCCTCCCCGGGCGGGTACCCGGCCGCGGTCGGCGGCGCGTCGCTCGGCCTCAAGCACGCGACGGGCATCCCGCCGGTGGTGATCGAAGGGGTCCGGGCCGAGGTCGCGAAGGTCGCGGTCGACTGGAAGACCGGCGGCACCACCGAGGCGGTGCCGGTCGCGGTCGGGGACTCCCCGTTCCGCTACTACGGCGTGGTGGCGAAGCCGGGCACCGACGCCGCGAAGATCACCCACTACGCGGCGGACGGCTCGGTGGTGAGCAGCACCGACAGCTGGCTCCGGACCTCCTGACCACCTGACCGGGCCGGATGGCGGGCTCGACGGAACCGAGCCCGCCGTCCGCGACCCTACTCAGGCGCCAGGAACTCGGTCAACGCCGCTCGGCCCCACCGCCCGGCTCACCGTGCCGCCGCCCGGCGGACGGTGAGCCGGGCGGCCGAGACGACCGCGAACAGCAGGCCGCCCGCCAGGAAGAACGGCTCGTAGCCGAAGGTCGCGAACCGGGCCATCGCGTCCAGCCCGGCCCCCGACCGGCCGCCGGTGGCCAGCGCGATCCAGTCCGGCACCGACGGTGCGGCGTGCAGCACCAGCAGCGCGGTGGTGCCCCACAGCGCGAAGCCCAGCAGCCGGGCCGGCACCCGGGCACCCCACCGCCGCACCGGCGCCAGCGCCACCGCCGCGGCCACCGCGCACAGCGGGATCGCGATCACGTCGATCACCAGCAGCGGCGTGCTGCTCCACACCGACAGCCCGTCCGGCAGCCCCAGCCGCCCGTCCGCCAGCCAGTACACGTGCACCAGCGCGAAGGCCACCGCCCACCCCGCCGCCGCGTACCCGGCGCCCCGCGCCACCCGGTTCCACCCCGTGTCCCGTGTCGTCTCCATGCCGTCCACGGTCCCGCGCCGCCCCACCCCGCCGGATCGTCCCGCGGGCGGTACCCCCTCCCCCTCCAGGGGGAAACGGTCGCCCACCCGGAAGTGCCAGCAATATGCAGCTGGTGCAGCTAAAATGCAGGCATGACAGCCATCACCATCCGCGAAGTCCCGGACCCGGTCCTGGACACCCTCAAGCTGAAGGCCGCGCAGGCCGGAAAGAGCCTCCAGGCCTACCTGCTCGACCTCGTCACCCGCGAGGCGGCCACCCCGTCGCTCGCCGAGATGATGACCAGGCTCGACCGGGAGGCCCGGACCGAGATCAGCACCGCCGACATCCTCTCGGCGATCGACGAGGGCCGGGAGCGCCGGTGACCTCCACCGTCGTCGTGGACTGCTCGGCCCTGGTCCGGGCACTCGCCGACCACGGCCCGGCCGGCCGCGCCGTCCGCGCCCGGCTCCGCGACCTGGATGTGCTCGCCGCCCCGGGCCTGCTCGACTACGAGCTCGTCTCGGCCCTGTTCGGCATGGTCCGGGGCGGGAAGCTCACGGCGAAGGAGGCGGAGAAGGCGATCGCCGACTACCAGGCGCTCGCCGTCACCAAGCACGAGACGCTGGTCCTCTGGCAGCGGGTCCGGGAGCTCCACCACGACATCAGCGCCTACGACGCCCAGTACGTGGCACTCGCCGAGACCCTCGCCGTCCCCCTGGTCACCAGCGACGCCCGCATCCGACGCAGCGGCGCGGCCAGGTGCGCGATCGAGGTCTTCGCCTAGTCGGCCGGTGGGGCGGGAGAACGGCGAAGCCCCCGTAGCGAATTCGCTACGGGGGCTTCCGGGTTGTGGCCAGGGCCGGGGTCGAACCGGCGACCTTCCGCTTTTCAGGCGGACGCTCGTACCAACTGAGCTACCTGGCCGTACTGCACCGTCTCTTGCGAGACGAGCGATCCCGACGGGACTTGAACCCGCGACCTCCACCTTGACAGGGTGGCGAGCTAACCAACTGCTCCACGGGACCTAGAAGTGGCGAACCACTCAGGGTCTTGCGGTCTTGCGCACTGCACTTTACTACGGTACTGCGTGCCCCCAACGGGATTCGAACCCGTGCTACCGCCTTGAAAGGGCGGCGTCCTGGGCCACTAGACGATGAGGGCTTGTGGCCTGTCCCGCTGTTCCCAGCGTTCGGGGACGTCGAGAAGCATATGGGATGCGGGGCGGATCGCCAAAACGGGTTTCGGCCGGGTGGGGGGCGGGGCCCGTGGGCGGGGGTCAGGACCAGCCCAGCTCGTCCAGTTCGTGGTCGTCGAAGCCGAAGTGGTGGGCGACCTCGTGGATGACGGTGGTGCGGACCTCCTCGACCACCTGCTCGTGGGTCTCGCAGTGGCGCAGGGTGGGGCCGCGGTAGATCAGGATGCGGTCGGGCAGGACGCCCGCGTACCACTCGCCGCGCTCGGTGAGCGGGGTTCCCTCGTAGAGGCCGAGCAGCTCGGGGTCGCTCGGGTCGGGCTCGTCCTCGACGAAGATCGCGACGTTGTCCATCATGGCCGCGAGCTGCGGGGGGATCTGGTCGAGGGCGTCGCCGACCAGCGATTCGAACTCTTCCCGGGTCATCTCCACCGGATCATTGTCCGGTGCCGGATGACGGTGTGCCAGGTGGCGGGGGCCGGTGTTTGATGGGGCTGTGACGACTTCGGAGGGCGCCGTGGACGACGCCGCGGACGGCACCTCGCCCGGGGGCACCGCGGCGGACGGCCCGGCCCGGGTGCTGCCGTCGGGCGCGGCGCCGGCCCCCGGCGGACGGCTCGGCCGGGCCCGGCCGCCGGTGCTGCGCGGGCAGGGGCGGGCGGTGGCGGTGGTCGCGCTGGGCGGGGCGATCGGGGCGGTCGCCCGGTACGCGGCCGGGCTCGGCTGGCGGACCGGGCCGTCGGCCTTCCCGTGGACGACGCTGCTGGTCAACGTGGTCGGCTGCGCGGTGATCGGGGTGTTCCTGGTGGTGATCACCGAGGGGCGCCAGGCGCATCCGCTGGTGCGGCCGTTCTTCGGCACCGGGGTGCTGGGCGGGTTCACCACCTTCTCGACGTACGCGGTGGACGTCCGCCGCCTGCTGGAGGGCGGCCGGCCGGGGCCCGCCGTGGCGTACCTCGGGCTGACGCTGGCGGGCGCGCTGTTCGCGGTGTGGGCGGCGGCCGGACTGACCCGGCGTCTGGTGCACCGGGCCGTCCGCCGCGGGGCCGAACGGGGCGCGACGGCGCCCGGTGGGGGCGCGCGGTGAGCCGGCTGAGCGGGCCGGCGCTCCGGCTGACCGTGCTGGTCGGGGAGAACGACCGGTGGCAGCACCGGCCGCTGTACAGCGAGATCGTGCACCGGGCCCGGGCGGCCGGGCTGGCCGGGGCGAGCGTGTTCCGGGGGATCGAGGGGTTCGGGGCCTCGTCGCTGGTGCACACCACGCGGCTGCTGTCGCTGAGCGAGGACCTGCCGGTGGCGGTGGTGATCGTGGACGAGGAGGAGCGGGTGCGGGCGTTCCTGCCTCAGCTGGACGGGATGGTGGCGGAGGGGCTGGTGCTGCTGGACCGCTGCGAGGTCGTGACCTACGCGGGCCGGGGGCCGGCGGCGGAGCCGGGCCGGGACGCGGGCCGGGATCCGGGCCGGGGGGAGACGGCGGAGTGAACTGGCTGCTGGTGGTGGCGGGCGCGGTGGTCGGCGCGCCGCTGCGGTACCTGACCGACCGGGCGGTGCAGTCCCGGCACGACTCGGTGTTCCCGTGGGGGACGTTCACGGTGAACGTGGTCGGCTGCCTGGTCCTCGGGCTGGTGACCGGCGCGGTGGCGGCGGGCGCGGCCTCCTCGCAGGTCCAGCTGCTGCTGGGGACGGGGCTCTGCGGGGCGCTGACCACCTACTCGACCTTCTCGTACGAGACCCTGCGGCTGGCCGAGACCGGGGCCGGACGGTACGCGCTGGCCAACGCGGCCGGCAGCGTGGCGGCCGGCCTGGCCGCGGTCTACGCGGGCGCGGAGCTGGCCTCGGCCCTCTGGGGCTGAGCGGGGCGCCGGAAGCCCCCGGGAGGGCACGGTGCGCCCTCCCGGCCCGGGCGAGCTTGGGCGCTGCCCGTGTCCCGCCGGGCCGGGCGCGCGTTGGGCACCAAAAGCGGCCGCGCGCGAGTGGGCGGCCCGGGTGGGGCGGTAGAGAGGGACCTCAGTGGCTTCGGTACGGGCGGCACGGACGGTGCGGGCGGTACGGGCGGTGCGGGTGCGGCTGGCCGTGGCGCGTACGGCTCCGGGGCGGGCGGCGGCGCTCCCGCGCTCGCGCGCGGTACGGGCGGCGGCGCTGCTGACGGTGACCGGGCTCGGGCTGACCGGCTGCATGTCCGTCGGCCCGGCGGCGGAGGAGAAGCACGGCGTGGCGCCGGTCGGGCAGGCCGGTCCGGCGGCCCGGCCGGGGGCGACGGGCGGGCCCTCGGCCTCGCCGGGGGCCGGGCACCCGGGCGGGGCCTCGGGCCATCCGGAGCGGCCGGGGGGCCTCCAGGGCGAGGGCGGGGCGAACGGGGCCACCGTGACGGCGCCCGGCGAGGCGGCCCAGGGGGCGAACGGCGCGGTGGCCGGGGTGGTCCCGGTGCCGGGGTCGGGCGCTCCCGACGGCGGTCCGGGCGGCGGTTCGGCGGGCGGTGCGAACACAAGTCCCGTGCCGCACCCGGGCGGTGGCCCGGGCGGGTCGGGCGGTACGGCGGGCTCCGGCGGTACCGGCGGGGCGGGCGGCACCGGGGAGGGCCGCTCCGGCGGCGGCTCGGCCGGGACGCCCTCGTCCACCCCGAGCAGCCACCCGTCCGGCACCCCCGCGCCCGAGCACAGCTCGCCCGCCGCGACCGTCCCGCCGGCCCCGGACCCGTCCTCCGGCAGCTCCGGTTCCTCGGCCCCGAGCCCGCGGGTGGTCGCGCATTAGGTGATTGAGCAGGGGATTTGCCTCTGATCCCCAGGTTCGTCTATGGTGGTAGATCGTTCGTTTGATCCATTTGACTGGCGCCCTATTCCCATCTGGCGCCCTTGGCGCGTTCCGGCGATCCGTGGCTGACCGCATAGAGGCGGTTGTGAAACAGAACCCCGGACTTTGGCGCGTGCCACTTCCGGAAGGTTTTGCATGTCTCTCGTTGACGACGCCCGCTTCGCCATGCCCGCGAACGAGGCCGCCGCCGATGTCACCGACACCAACGACATCAACGACATCACCGACACCGCCGCGGACGAGGTGATCGCCGAGGCCGTGGAGACCGTGGAGGCCACCGAGGAGGCGGCCGCCGAGCCCACCATCACCTTCGGCGACCTGGGCCTGCACGACGACGTCGTGCGTGCCCTCGCCAAGCGCGGTGTCACCACCCCGTTCCCGATCCAGGCCGCGACCATCCCGGACGCCCTGGCCGGCAAGGACGTGTTGGGCCGTGGCCGCACCGGCTCCGGCAAGACCCTCAGCTTCGGCCTGCCGCTGCTGACCCGCCTGGCCGACGGCGAGCGCACCAAGCCCAAGCACCCGCGCGGCCTGATCCTCGTCCCGACCCGTGAGCTGGCCATGCAGGTCGCCGACGCCCTGGAGCCGTTCGGCTCGGTGCTCGGCCTCAAGCTCAAGGTCGTCTGCGGCGGCACCTCGATGTCGAACCAGATCTACGCGCTGGAGCGCGGCGTCGACATCCTCGTCGCCACCCCCGGCCGTCTGCGCGACCTGCTGAACCGCGGCAGCGCCAAGCTCGCCGACGTCCGGACCGTCGTGCTCGACGAGGCCGACCAGATGGCCGACATGGGCTTCCTGCCCGAGGTCACCGAGATCCTCGACCAGGTGCCGGCCGGCGGCCAGCGCCTGCTGTTCTCCGCCACCCTGGAGAACGAGATCGACACCCTGGTCAAGCGCTACCTGAAGAACCCGGTCACCCACGAGGTCGACCCGTCGGCCGGCGCGGTCACCACCATGACCCACCACATCCTCGTGGTGAAGCCCAAGGACAAGGCGCCGATCACCAACGCGATCGCCGCCCGCAAGGGCCGCACGATCATCTTCGTCCGCACCCAGATGGGCGCCGACCGCGTCGCCGAGCAGCTGATCGAGGCCGGCGTGAAGGCCGACGCGCTGCACGGCGGTATGACCCAGGGCGCCCGTACCCGCGTCCTCGGCGACTTCAAGGACGGCTACGTCAACGTCGTCGTCGCCACCGACGTCGCCGCCCGCGGCATCCACGTCGACGGCATCGACCTGGTCCTGAACGTGGACCCGGCCGGCGACCACAAGGACTACCTGCACCGCTCGGGCCGCACCGCGCGCGCCGGCCGCTCCGGCGCCGTCGTCACCCTGGTGCTGCCGCACCAGCGCCGCGGCGTCTTCCGTCTGATGGAGGACGCGGGCGTCGACGCCTCGCGCCACATCCTCGACCACGCCTTCGACGCCGAGGTCGCCAAGATCACCGGCGCCCGTTCGCTGACCGAGGTCCAGGCCGAGAGCGCGGCCGGCATCGCCGGTGCCGCCGAGCGCGAGCTCGCCGACATGACCCGCCAGCTGGAGCGCGCGCAGCGCCGCGCCACCGAGCTGCGCGAGGAGGCCGACCGCCTGGCCGCCCGTGCGGCGCGCGAGCGGGCCGAGCTGGGCATCGAGGACGAGGAGCCGGCCGCCGAGGCCGAGTCCGGTGAGTCGGCCGAGGCCGCTCCGGCCGCCGAGGCCCCCGCCGCGGCGCAGGCCGAGGACCGTGCCCCGTCGTACCGCGAGGCGCGCGGCGAGCGTCCGGCCTACGGCCGTGACCGTGACCGTGACGACCGCGGTGGCCGTTCGGGTGGCTTCGGTGGTGGCCGTGACCGCGATGACCGCGGTGGCCGTTCGGGTGGCTTCGGTGGCGGTCGTGACCGCGATGACCGTGGTGGCCGTTCGGGTGGCTTCGGTGGCGGCGACCGCGAGCGCGGTGGCTTCAACCGTGACCGTGGTGGCTTCGGTGGCGGTCGTGACCGTGACGACCGTGGTGGCCGTTCGGGTGGCTTCGGTGGCGGCGACCGCGAGCGCGGTGGCTTCAACCGTGACCGTGGCGGCTTCGGTGGCGGTCGTGACCGTGACGACCGTGGTGGCCGTTCGGGTGGCTTCGGTGGCGGCGACCGCGAGCGCGGTGGCTTCAACCGTGACCGA